>NZ_NSHJ01000127.1 GCF_002871095.1 Coxiella-like endosymbiont | reverse complement strand
ATATATAATTATATTTTAAATAAAATATTAAAATCTGGATTATCATTTCTTAATGGGTTATATTATTGTTGTTGTTAACTTTTACTGTAATCTCCTCTAAATAAAATCTTTTAATTTAAAATCTTTTAATTTAAACTCCTCTAATTTTATAAGTATTCCAGTTAAAGATCTAAGGTTCTTTACGTTTTGCTCATTAATTTTTAAAGAAGTATAAGGGTTTTCTTGAGCCGATATAGCTGAACACTATAGATTATACTTACTTTCTTCAATTTTACTAGAGTAGTTAACGTAAAATTAAATTCCATTAGCGAAAAGAAGTAACATAGTACAGCAGCGTTTTATTAATTAGAAGGCATTAGCGTAAGCTAGAAGGCATCAGCGTAAGCTAATAATTCATTGAAAATATAATTTAAACAAGTAATTTTAATACGAATTTTGGAAGCTCTTCTTTTATCTTTTCTCAATTATTCTCAAAATAGAAGTATAATATATAGAAGTATAATGTATAGCAGTATAATGTATTTTTTTAATTTTTTTTAATAAAGGAACCAAAGATGTGTGGCATTATAGGAGCTATCGCTCAACGTCATGTGGCGAATATTTTATTAGAAGGTCTGAATCGTTTGGAATACCGTGGCTATGATTCAGCCGGAATTGCCATTCTTCATCCAAAAACGAAAAAAATTCAACGAGTTCGCGTCACAGGTAAAGTTAAAGCGCTCGCAGAAAAATTAGAAAAAAAGCCTTTACAGGGTTATACGGGCATTGCTCATACTCGCTGGGCAACTCATGGAAAACCAACAGAAAAAAATGCACATCCCCACTGTTCAGAGAATGATATTTCTATTGTTCACAATGGAATCATTGAAAATCATAAATCACTTCGACAAAAACTCACACAATCAGGCTATGTGTTTGAGACAGAAACCGATACCGAAGTAATTGCACATTTGATTCATTATCACAGTAAAAAAAAACAGGAATTATTACCAGCCATCCAACAAGCTATTCAAGCATTAAGAGGAGCCTATGCATTAGCTATTATTTCCACTATAAAACCTGAAGCATTATACGTCGTTCGCTACGGGAGCCCTCTTGTTATTGGATTAGGAAGTGGAGAGAATTTTATTACTTCAGACGTTAATGCTTTGCTTCCCGTAACTCAGCAATTTATTTATTTAGAAGAAGGAGATATCGCTAAAATTGGAATTGATACTATTTCCATCTACGATCAAGCTGGACAATTAATTGAACGAGCTTTCTATACTTCAAACATTGATTACGATACGGTCACAAAAGGAAAATTTCGTCATTTTATGCAAAAAGAAATTTTTGAGCAGCCCCAAGGGGTGCTTGATACCATTTCTGGGTATTTAATGAATAACACAGTAACTGCACAGAGTCTCGGAGATAAAGCAGAATCTATTTTTAGAAAAATAAAACGCCTTCAAATTGTTGCTTGCGGTACAAGTTTTCATGCTGCTTTAGTGGGTCGCTATTGGTTGGAAGGCTTAGCTGGTATTGCCTGCCACGTAGAGATTGCCAGCGAAAATCGATATCGTAAAGTTGTAGTGGAACCTAATACTTTATTCATCGTAATCTCCCAATCGGGAGAAACAGCTGATACATTAGCAGCTTTACGCCAAGCAAAAAAATTAGGATATCTAGCAACATTAGGGATTTGTAATGTCCCAACTAGTTCAGTAGCCCGTGAAGCTGATCTAGTTTTTCTTACTCGCGCTGGAATTGAAATTGGTGTGGCTGCCACTAAAACATTTACCACCCAATTAGTTTCCTTATTATTATTGGTAGCTTTCCTCCACCAAAGAAATAACGGAAATAACAAAATAATTATTAATCATTTACGAAATTTACCATCTTTTTTGAAAAAAACCTTAAATTTAAATGCTGCTATCAAGGAATTATCAAAACGTTTCGTAGATAAACAACACGCTCTATTTCTGGGACGTGGTGCACTTTTTCCAATTGCCTTAGAAGGCGCTTTAAAATTAAAAGAAATTTCGTATATGCACGCAGAAGCTTATCCTGCAGGTGAATTAAAACATGGTCCTTTAGCTTTAGTCGAAAAAAATATGCCAGTAATTGTCGTTGCACCTAATGATCATTTAATTGAAAAATTAGAATCCAATATTGAAGAGGTTCAAGCGAGAGGAGGTGAGTTATATATTTTTATGGATGAACATATTCCCTGGGAATCTAAAATAGGTAATAGCTCGACTATTCGAATGCCTACTATGCCTGATATTATCGCTCCGATTGCTTATACTATACCTCTACAATTATTAGCCTATTATGTAGCTATCTTCAAGGGAACAGATGTCGATCAACCGCGTAATTTAGCAAAATCTGTCACAGTAGAATAATATTGAAATTTTTTCTTCCTCGACCAGAGAGAGCATATATTATTTAAACTACATGACTACTGATCCACCCACAAGGCTCAAAATATTTTCAAATATATTGTGTTAAAGATCATATTATTTTGTATTAATGGTAAAGAGGGAGGATATCTCTAAAAAACCTAAAGTCTATCATTCCTTTTCCAAGAAAAACTGGGATGATTCAGAGAAAATCATATCTTAGGTTAACTTTTAGATCACCGTATTCCCAAAAATTAGCTGTATTTTTATGAACAACGATCAAAAAGTATCTCATCCCAGAAAACTAGGTTTTGTTAAGATGTTGACATCAACATCAATTATAAAAAAATTATACGATCTAATGCAGGTAAAATTTCAGTTTTGTAAATTCTTTGAGAACAAGAAGTCACTTATTATAAATAATCTAAATTTAATTTACCCAAAATAGAACTATGTAAGACATTACACAGACATTTCAATAATTTTATTTTTTTTAAGCATATCTAAATGTATGGTAAAAATTTTCCTACTATTCCTTTGTGGTTTCAAAATATAGCCCCCCTTCACTATCAATCCTTAAAGCATTAAGTTTTATAAGGCTCTCTCTAATTAGAGAAAAGTACCCTTTGAAATTATTTGGTAATTTATCTGAAAATCTTTTAATAAAAAGTTTATTCTAAACTATCCGTAATATAATTACTCCAGGATAGAGTTTAATCACCATAAGTTAAGTTATTTTCCAAAAATGAATTTCCACTATAAAAATTATATTGGCGAAAGTAATGACAATGGCATTGTTTAGATAACATAACAAACTGCACAAATAAAATTTATTACTTCCCAGGAGTGCTAAGCATCACTGACAGAATTTAATCGATCTCAAAACAAACTTTCGGAATATTAATTTAAATATAAAACATTTTCAAAAAAACAGCACATCCTCATTTCTTCGCCTAAAAAAATTTTGTTTTTTTAAATGATTTTAATATTTATTGATCAACCTACTGTGAATAGTAGGTAAAAAATTTTACTGATTTAAAGCAAAAAAGTCACCCAATTGTTTCCAAGAAATTACCTCAATATTTTTATCTAATTGATAGGACGTTTGAATAGGAGCAATGAAATATTTTGTAGGATCTCGGGAGATTTATCAAAAAATTTTTGATCCCTCTTGATTAATATAGAGATGGATATAGAAAGATATCAATAATTGTTATACATTCAAACTTAAATAAGTTTGTTTTGAGTTTTGAAAATTAAATTAATCTCAACACCACCCAAAGTCCAATAATCATAAAGAAATAAAGATTTGGCTTAAATTTTTCAATATATTCATATTGCACGCATAAATTACATTCATAAAAAGCCCTAATAAATTAGTGTGATGTAAAATGAAGATTGCTTTTTTGAAAGCACAGCATTATAACCCTACCGAATCAATATTCTATATTTCTATATATAGAAAACGTGTGCTCTGACGTTTAAAAAAGAGGGTAATTCGTATATCATCAATAATGATGCTAAAGTTAATAAATGTTTTTGAAGACATACTGGTTTATATACTTCATTCATAAGTCAACATAAATCAACATAAATTAAAAAGATAGATAAGAGGTATTACAGTAATGATATTTAATAAATTAACAGCTAATGCACTGTTAGTCGTAGTCGTAAGTCACCATCTTCCAAGTATTTTAAATCTCTATAATCAAAAATCTCTATCTCACTAGAAGCAACCCCTTTTCAGGATTTTTAGATGTGAGCTGATATTTACTGTTATTAAACTGAAATTTCACCAAGTGCATCCTCCAGAAATATTTGACTATTTATTTCCTATCTAAAAATATAGGTATTTGAATACCTAATCTACCAAAACTACGAAGTTTCTCAAACTCCCCTAGCCCTAGTTTTAAATCCGAAAGGTAAAAATACTGCTAATCTAATAGCACCGTTCTTTATCAAACTATGCTTTTATAGAATTAAAAAATATTTGAGATATTTTTTAGGCTACATCGATAATGAGCTAAATATGTGTGAATTAATAAATAATTTCGTTAAATGAGGAAAGTATTCTGGAAAGGGGGGTAGGCTCTAGCGACGAGGTATTCACCTCATAAAACTTAATTTTTTACTTAATTAAAAGTAAGATAGATAGGAAGCCCTTGGAAAGACGGAAGCACAAACCCTTCTTTCATTAAGAAGGTACTTTTTTATCTACATTATCGAGAGGATTCAATAAAACTCCTAATACAGGAAACATCTTAATGTATTATTAAAATAATATTTTTTATATGAAATTTTTGATGATTTATCTTATAAGCATCTGTATTATATAAATCTTGGTTGCTTATTGATTAATATTAGAGGCACTTTTAAACGAATACCAAGCTCATAAGTAATTTTCAACTAAGTAAAGTTTATTAGATCAATAAACACTTACGCTTAAGAAAAACTATTAAAAGTTTACGCACAACCCTCCCCTGCTAAAAAGGGAGAAATCATAAGACTATTTTAGATCATCACTCACTAAATAACCTACGACAAATAAATAGTTAAAAAGGAGCAAAGACAAAATAAAATATTATCGTTGCGGCCAGTGACACCCATTACCAATCCTTATTCGTTTTACCTGCTTGAATTAGCAAACAAGGTAAGAATCCCTGAACAGTCGACAGCAATGAAAACACTAACGAATATAATTAAGATTCTACAAATCAATAACCTTATAGCTTAACATGGCTAATTAAGCCTATCAATCAAGCAGTCAAAAAAACTGATACTTCTTATAACTACTTTGAATCAAAATTTTTTGATAAGGTAATCAACTCAATAACTACAACTGATACTAAGAGTTGATTCCCATATAAAGAGCTTTAACAAACCTCTTTAAAGAGAGAAGTATAAAATTTATAAACACTATAAAACAAATATCAAAAGCAATGAAAGAAAATAAATTATTTTAACCGTAGTAATAAATCGCCAGAAATACAACAATCAATAATTTTCGAATTTTTTAGTAAGTGAGCTGAAATAAAAAATATTTACCGTATACCGAAATCGAATACGCTCTTCCACTGTCTGTTTGAAGGTTTCTTTAAACCGCTACCATCATAACAATAGATTAAACAATAAAATTAAAATAAAGCGGTAGAATCGAACGTCTAAACTAAGTTATAAAATGACTATCTGACAAAACAGTCTCTAATTATTAGACTAATGATACAACTTAAAATGAATATATCAATTTAATTACACTGCATGTTTCTCAGAACTGTCATTGATAATGACAGTGTTCGTAATGGGCTATTGCTACTACTTACCCCCCTGCTATAAATTCACTAATCACTCGTCCTAAACTTTAAAAGACTTAAATTATGGATCATCAAATAACTATAAAAAAGATTGACCATACATAAACGAAAAATAATCTTATCAAAAAAATTAATAATGCTTTTTTAACCCCCCCTATCTATCGTCTCAAACAAATCTCCTAATCAATATACGATAAAAATACCACGGTCAACTACAGTCAACTGATAAAAAACAATCCGGATAGCTAACAAAGTCGCTACTGATCACAAAAATCAGAATACATATTGAGGATGATAGTATTGAAAATAGGAAACAGAAAACTCAAGCCCTTCCCCCGAAACAATAAAAAGCACTCAGAACAAACGAGTCTCATAAGAGACTCTATATTCCAAATAATTTTAAACTTTAAACAAATATTTAATTAATTAAAGATTAAGACAAAATACCTAATCAAAGTAAATTATTAATTTTTATAATCTCAAATTATGAATTACAAAAAAGCCGTTGTTTAACTTCTTAATTGTGTCAATTATTCAATCTTCTTACTTTAGAGTAAGAATTTAGTAAAAACATATATCTCTATCAATATTCAGGGTTATTCACTGTAGCAGCAAACGTACTACAGAATTGTGGACAATGTTTAACAAGATACTGAGCTGTGATCGATCATTACATGATCGTAGTTATAAGTACGACTTAATCGATTGTTATCTTTACTCTTAACAAAGACATCAAGCCTTTGAAATTCTTACAAAGTATTATCATCAAAATATTATCATAATAATTACTACCGCTTAGCTATTTAAGATATACTATTACTATAAAAATATAGTATATTATAAAAATAATAAAATATAGTTTTTTTATAAAAACTGTTTCCAAAACAAACCAATGATTAAATCTTACTCCCCTCCTCTCCTCAGAGATTATAATGAAGAAAAACAAACAACTCAATATGTTTAAGATTTAAAAATGTTCTTTATATAACACGTATAATATACTACAATAGTTTATTCAAGATAGTTTATTCAAGCAATAAAACCATATTTAAGATAGGTAATATAGCCCTAACTTGGATTAGTTTTTTAAACTGTTATTTTTTAAGCTGTTAAGTTAGTAACATTAAAATTTTTAATTGAATCTGGAGACTACGAAGATAGCCAGTATATTGACTATTCTCATAAATAATTAGCCAACTTATTTGGTATACCTGTTTTTCCCACTTAAAACCTCCTTCATAGAATTAAAGACCAGCTTTATTTATTAGTATAGTTATAATAAGCTTTAGCTTTAGGATTATATGAAAGCTTACGAATTTTATATCAACAGCAAGCTATACCAAACTATTACTATTAGTAGAATAGTTCACTAGCAAATTACTAACTTAGTATTGAAGGATCAATAGAATAAATCAAAGCAAGTATACCTTCTTGTAAAGTTGACACTTCGAGAAATCTATTTTTTAGTAAATTGTACAAAAAAACAACTATACTACGCAGATTTTTAATCAAAAGGATAAGTTTATCTTGCGTTAACATTGTTAAAACATATTAAGTTTCTATAATAGAAATATGTGGTCTTCTGATATAGCAGATATGTTTTTTATAGAAGAGCACACATATCAATTAATCAATTTTATCTGATTTTAATGTTTTTAACGACTGAGAAAGCTATGTAACTTCTATTTTCTGAATATATTGCTGACGCTTATCTTTCTTTTTTGGAAAAGTTTACTGACTGATTTATCCCCCCCAATAGAATATGCCCCCCCTAACAGAAATAGGCATCTAAAATTTTTGAGTATCATCAATTCTTTTATCCTCTTAAATATTAAGATCGCTGGCTAGAAGTAGCAGCCCAACAGAACTTTTTTCTTAGGAAAATTTTTATAGTCTTAGTCGCTTGAATATCCACTAAAATTCCAAGCAATATCCTTAAAACACTTTGTATTCACAATAAGCAGTAAATGCTTCTAAAAATATTTCATAAACAACCCTAAAATAGGCGCTATCCTCTTCAATAATTAAACACACTATTTTACCCTGAAATTGATAAATTATCTGACATTAATATTTTTTAAATGTGACACAAAAATTATTCAATACAGAATGCGAGCAATCATTATCCGTACAATTGATAATCATTTTAAAATCGTATACTGTTTTTTCTCAATTATCTTATGAAAGAATCATAAATAATTATTTATAATGAAAAATTAAATTTTTTAAAAAATATTTTTTAAATCGCTCTTTTATACTTGTTAAGATTAGTTAATTATACTCGTTAACATTAGTTAATATATTAACTATTAGGTGTAAAAATGAACTATCGTTGAAGGTTCGATATTTTCACTCAAACGTCATTAATAATGTCCGATGTCATCATATCTGTCGCTTCTAAATCTTATATCTAAAGATTATATACTAAATATTTTCTAATGACGTTAGAATCACTTATCACATTACTCTCCTGTATTCTACATACAGAATACAGACAATTCAAGAGCCGCTTTCTTACCCTTTTCAGATCCGCATCAATTAATAGTACATAATAAGATATAGGTTGAAAAAATCAATAGGAGTTTTTGTATTATAAAAAACCTTAATGTGCTTCATCCCAATTTCTGCCAACTCCAATATGAACCATTAGCGGCACCGAAAGGGAGGCAGCTTCTTCCATAATTTTTTTAATTTCTGGAACTACACGATCAAGATCTTTTTCAGCGACCTCAAAAACTAACTCGTCGTGCACTTGCATAATTAGATGGGCATCAAATCTATTATTATTGAGATAATTATTAACTTTGATCATAGCAATTTTAATAATATCCGCTGCTGTACCCTGCATAGGCGCATTAATTGCAGCACGCTCAGAAGCTTGACGACGTTGAAGATTAGCAGAATTAATCTCAGGAAGATAGACACGTCGCCCAAACAAGGTTTCCACATAACCTTGTTCAGCAGCAATAGTGCGAGTTTTATTAATATATTGATGAACTTTTGGATAGCGTTTGAAGTAAAGATCAATATACTCTTGTGCTAACTTCTGCTCAATACCTAATTGGCGCCCTAAACCAAAACTTGACATACCATACAACAATCCAAAATTAATTGCTTTAGCACGACGGCGTTGCTCCGATGTAACCTGTTCTAATGGCACTCCAAAAACTTCAGAGGCAGTGGAACTATGAATATCCCATTTTTTTTCGAATGCCTGGATTAACCCAGGGTCTTGTGAAATATCAGCAATAATACGTAATTCCACTTGTGAATAATCTGCCGACACGATACGAGCACACAAGGGTGCAATAAAAGCACGTCTGATTTTCCGACCTTCATCAGTACGAATGGGAATATTTTGTAAATTAGGGTTATTTGCAGATAAACGGCCTGTTGAAGTAACAGTCTGATGGTACGTCGTGTGCACTCGACCGGTTAATGAATTCACTTGTTTAGGTAAACGATTGGTATAAGTAGATTTTAATTTACTAAGACTTCGATACTTCAGAATAATTTTTGGCAAGTGATAATAAATTGCTAAATCTTGTAACACATTTTCTGCGGTTGAAAGCTGACGACCTTCAGGATTTTTTTTTAATATAGGTAGTTTTAATTCTTCATACAAAACCTTTTGTAATTGTTTAGGTGAATTGAGATTAAATTCTCGGCCTGCTAATTGATAAGCTTCTTGTTCGAGCTGATTAATGCGCTGTTTCAATTCATCACTTTGTGAGCACAACATTTTAGCATCAATTAATACGCCATACATTTCCATTTGCATTAAAATAGGCATGAGTGGCATTTCAATGCAGTCAAAAATGTTCTTTAATTTTTTTTCTTTTTCGAGTACTGGCATTAATTTATGATGCAATTGTAAAGTTACATCCGCATTTTCAGCTGCATAACCCACTACTTTATGAGTAGGAACTAAATTAACAGTAATTTTTTTAGTTCTTTTCCTACTAACTTCTTTAAATTTAAGTGTTGAACGTCCCAGATAGCGAAAAGCTAAAGTATCCAAATCATGTCGACTATTGCTGCTATTTAAAATATAAGCTTCCAGTTGTGTATCATACATTTTTGCTTTGATGCTTAATCCTTCTTGCTTTAGTACTTGACTGTCATATTTTAAATTCTCCCCAATAATAATTTTTTTTGAATCACCAAAAATAGGCTTTAATTGTTGTAAAACCCAACTTTTTTCAAGTTGAATTGGGGCGTTAGAATAATTATATCCCAAAGGAACATAAATAGCTTCATTAGGTTTAATTGCAAATGAAACTCCGACTATACTCGCTGTTAAAACAGAAGAATTAGTAGTCTCTATATCAAAAGCAAATGCTTCAGCGTTTATTAATTTCTTTAACCATTTTTCAAAAGTTTTTTTGTCAGAAATAGTAATATAATTAATAGTAGTAGGAGATTGAATCATTTCTTGTGATAAAATTTCTGAGAGCCAAGATTGAAATTCATAGATAGTAAATAATTCAATTAATTTTTCGCAGTTTCTTGCTCCTAATTTTAAATCCCTTGGTTTTTCTTCCAAGGGTAAATCGGAAAGTACTGTAACCAATTGACGTATTAATGGTAATTTATGTAAATGAGCACGAAAATTTTTACCTATTTCACCTTTTAGCTCGTGAGCCTTTTTTTGAATATTTTCAAGTGATCCATATTTATTTAACCATTTAGCAGCAGTTTTAGGACCCACTTTGGGAATACCAGGAATATTGTCTGTGTTATCGCCAATTAAACTTAAATAATCAATAATTTTTTCAGGAGGAACACCAAATTTTTGCACCACACTAGCAGGATTTAAAAGACAATCTGTCATCGTATTCACTAAAGTAACATGATCATTGACGATTTGTGCTAAATCTTTATCACCCGTAGAAATTAAAACCGATAATCCCTCTTCTTTAGCTTTCTTAGCTAAAGAAGCAATAACATCATCAGCTTCATAACCGGGTTTAATGATTAGCGGAAACCCAAGCGCTTTAATAATTTCAAACAATGGTTTAATTTGCTGAGAAAGTTCATCAGGCATTTTTTTCCGATTTGCTTTATAATCGCTGTATAGCTTATTACGAAATGTTTTTCCTTGAGGATCAAATATGACGGCAATATACCTGGGTTGATATTCTGTCATTAATTTTCGAAGCATATTGATGACTCCATACATCCCCCCCGTCGGATGCCCCTTGGTAGTAATTAATCGTGGTAATGCATAGTAGGCTCGAAAGAGATAAGAGGAACCATCCACTAGGATGAATAGTTTAGTAGTCTTATTGATCATAAGACTACAATCATAATTATCTTCCCCAAAAAGGCAAGTTTCTTTAAAAGAGAAGAACAGCTTTTATTAATGAGAAAAGAATATCTTAAATATAGAAGAAAACAAGTACTTTATACAGGATCAATAAAACATACCTAAAATAAGGTAGTCTAATCTCCTTTAAAATTACTTCATAATTTATTAATGTTATTCTGATAAAATGAGTTTTTGACAAAAAATTAAAGTTTTAACTCATGATTTGTAATAATATAAGAATTATTATTGAGATTAAAGTAGGAACTACTATTAATTACAGTTAAAGCTTTTAATAAATCTGATTCTGAAGATTTGGTTAAATAAGCTAGATCGACCTACCTCGTAGCAATAAAAAGTACATAAAAGTAAAGTTTAATTTTATCAAAATTACCCGATCTGCAATCTTATACATTGATGGCTCAACAAAAAAAATCTTTTTAAATTTATCTAGGTTATTTCCCTATACCCACCTAATTTTTAATTTTTATTAAAAAATAACTGACAACGCGGAGATTCGACCCAATATCCAAATAAGGTATTGATTAATATAACTAATCTTAAGAGGGTATTGAGTATTATGAGGTAGCTCTGTTAGAAACAGGCTAAGATACTACGGATAAAATGAAGATTAAAGATGTGAGATCAAGAGCAGGGTTATCAAAAAGATATTGAAGTTACTACAAGCTTTATTTAAGAAAGTCGTTGGTAGAGAGTCATTATCTATCAGCGAAAAATTATTTAATGTATCTCCTCAGAAGGAAAAGCCAATAAAAAAGCTATCCCCCCAAAACCGATAACCTATTTTTAGGTAGGTTGCTGCTTTATCCGGTTTTTTAAATACTCACCCCAGAATCATTTAGGTATTCACTTTAAAAAAACTGCCGCTTGATGTAAAAATCTATTAAGAGTCGTATATGTTTTTTTAAAAAAATTATTAATGTAATTTTTATACTTTTAAATGCAAGCAATACTCGGAAACAAATGATTTAGAAGGGAGCACGGAACGCAAACTTTTTCAGAAAGTAGTAGAGAAATTAGTGATGATAAAAGGCTATATAATTTTAGATGTGATGCTTCTGTCAAGAAAGGATAATTGGATAATTATTAATCTACAGAATATCTATCAAAGTAATGCAAGGAATCTATTAATAAAGTTGTCTTAGATTAGAGGAAATAACACGGGTACTCTTTTACTTAATCAATTCACAAACCATCAAATTTTTCATTGAACATGCATTCAGTGAAATACAAATCTTTATGACTCAAGGTAGTAATTTCAGAAAAGAATAAAGTAGGCATTAGTCATCATATTTTTAATTATTGAGAGGAAACAATTTTTTAAGATACTAATCTTATTGGTAAAAGATGCATTACTGCTACTAATGAGAGATAAAGACTCAAACTTACTGTATTTACAATAAATATATCCCGCAGACACTAAAGTAAAATTTTTTAGATTAAGACGGACGAGAGCTGAACCAGCAAACTTAATTTGAACCAGAGTCACAATCTTTAGCTTTAGAAAAGGTGCTTTTAGCCTATCTATAAATATAAATCTAAAATAATGGCAGAATATATAATATATTTAGGATAGTCTAAAATAAAGAATAGGTTATAAAAACTCACTGCAATACTTGTTTCAAAACTATTAACAAGACTTTAAAACTGATAATATAGTAATCATCATCATAATCATCCATCATATTCACCTGTTGAGGCCATGCTAAAAAGATCTATATCACCTTTCACTTTGTTACTCACGTCCGTAAGTGCAATTTTGGGGTCAGGATGGTTATTTACTACTTATTACATTTCTGAACTAGCAGGTCCTTCTGCGATCTTTGCTTGGCTGATTGGTGGACTAGCTACTATCCTTATTGCTTTTATTTTTGCTGAGCTTTGCACTATGTTACCAATTACTGGAGCTAGTATTCGTATTCCCCAGTACACACATGGTACGCTTGTAAGTTTTCTTTTTTCTTGGATAATCTGGCTCTCCTATGCCTCATTAGCCTCCACGGAAGTTCAAGCGGTCCTCCAGTATTTAAACTATTTCTTTCCATCCTTAGTTCACAGTGATGGTGCTTTAACCATCTATGGTTATTTTTTAGCTTTAGTGTTAATGATAACAATTTCAGCAATTAATATTTTTTCCTTACGTTGGTTATTACGATTCAACAGCGTTTTAACTATTTTAAAAATTGCTATCCCCACAGTAGTGGCAATAGTTATTTTAGTGTTATATTTCGCTCCTGCTCAGCTTATTCACCCTGCTCATACCCCTTTCATGCCTTATGGGACACACGGCATATTTGCGGCAGTTACTACAGGTGGCATTGTTTTCGCTTTTAATGGATTTAAACAAGCCTGTGAAATGGCTGGGGAGGCCCAAAATCCTTCCCGGGCTTTACCTTTTGCTATTATTGGATCTGTAGTAATTTGTTTAATCATTTATCTTTTACTACAATTTGCTTTTCTATCTTCGCTATTACCCATTAATTTAATCCATGGCTGGGCGCACTTAAACCTGAAAGGCAGCACAAGCCCTATCACTGCGATTGTACATCAAGGACATTTAGATGTTTTGCTGCCTCTATTATATTTAGGAGCAGTCATTGGACCATTAGCCGCTGCATTAATGTACACCAGTAGTGGAGCACGTGCGTTATATGGCATGAGTAAAAACCACCATATTCCTCTTTTATTTCAAAACTTAACTACTCAAGGAAATCCTGCAATTGCTATTATCGCTAATTTTATTTTAGGAATGTGCCTCTTTGTACCACTACCAGGATGGGATCGTATGATAGCCTTTCTCACCTCGTTAATGGCATTAACCTATGGTGTTGCTCCTATTTGCTTGTTAGCTTTACGTCAACAACTGCCTAATTTTTTCCGACCCTTTAAGTTACCTGCTGTCACATTATGGGCTACAGGAGCGTTTTACATCTGTACCCTTCTCACTTACTGGAGTGGATGGATAATTATTTCTAAACTCGGCCTTGCTTTGCTTATTGGACTTGCTGTGCTGATTCTTCAGCGTTATTTTATTGAGCCTAATAAGCGATTTGCTTTCCATTGGCAAGCATCTATATGGGTATGGATTTATTTTTTAGGAGTCGCTTTGATTTCCTATCTCGGCAATTTTGGTGGAGGGAAAGGCATTATTACTTTTGGATGGGATTTTGTTATTATTGGAATATTTTGTATTTTTACTCTCTGGCTGGCAATAAAATTTAAATTGCCTTCAGAACTTACGCAATGTTTTGTTCAAGATCCTGAATTTGATCAGCACCTACCGGAGTAAGTACCCAAGTGGAATACAACAAAAACCCACGTTCATTGATCATTACTGAGATGATGACCCCTGAAAAAGTAAATTTTTCTGGTAATATTCACGGAGGCTATATTCTTAAATTAATTGATCAGACCGCTTATGCTTGTGCAACACGCTACAGCAGACATTATGTTGTAACATTATCTGTTGATCGAGTACTTTTTAAACAACCTATTTATCTCGGTGAATTAGTAATATGTTATGCAAACGTCAATTATGTAGGCCGTTCTTCAATGGAAATCGGCATTAAAATTGTCGCCGAGAATCTCACCACCGGTGAAAGGCGCCACACAAATTCCTGTTATGTCACAATGGTTGCTGTCAATAAAAATTTAAAACCTATAGAAATAAAACCATTAAGAATTAATAATAAAATCGAACAACGACGTTTCGAAGAAGCGAAAATAAGACGTCAAATGCGTCTTTCTTTAGCAAAATCTCATTCCATCAGAAAAAATAACAAATAATTTATTACAAAGAAAGGATTACCAAAAATAGATAGGTACTATTTCCCGCATTAATTTTCCTCTTCACAATGCTAGGCGAAACGAAAAAAGGAAAGGGTTTAATTTACATCTTAGTTTACTGGAATCACTTCATCTATTCCAAATAGGGGATATGCTAAAATGCGAACTTTATACAAGTATTAATTTACATTCTTAGATACTTTCTACCTAAATCTAAAGATTGTAAAACAGTTTGATAATCAGTATTAAGGCTACTTTCTTAATTACATCATCAACAAATAAACACATTGAATCTAAATTTATCTTTTATTGCAAAACAAATCACTAAAGAACCCAGTGGTCCTACTCACATGTGTAAGCGAGTTTGCTTTATAGAGTTTCCTAAGCATGCAATATTATATTCTCCGTTGGATGACTAAATTATCATTATAATCGTATAATCGTTATAATCGTCCATCAAAGGACGATAACTAATTGATCAAAACAACTTAACTACGATAATCACAGTATTGTAAAAAATTAGTCTTACTATTTATTCTCATCGTCAGCGATGTTAGTTTAATTAATCGTATTATTATATGCTTAACCCATGCTCTTTTAAATCAAAACTTCTCAAGAGTTAACGTGAGATTACCTCGTACCACCGAGAAATGCATTTCCATAAATAGCTTTTAATTACATGCATATAAGGTGGTTACTATTATTAATGTTATGCTAGTAAATAAGTAGGTTAAACACCTCTTTGTTCTAATTTGCTATTTCACTTCATTATATATTGAAGCTTCAAATGTATTTTGCACAACTCCAAGAGAAAAATTCATCTACTACTCTCTGTTTTGCTACTAATAATATCAAAATTATTACGAAGAGTGAGTAAAATTGTTGTTTTAAGTTTAAATGCTTAAGTTAATGTGAATAAAGTAACATGTGAAAAAAAGCACTGACTTTAGGGCCGCATACAGGAATAATTTTTTCTGATTATTATAGGTGAAGTTTCAGGAAACCCTAGAGAAAATCTGATATAGCAACCAAATTACTATTTTGTTGCTATATTCGCTTCTAAATTCCTATCATCATTAAGAGCATTATAAAAAGAGTTCTATAGGAAATATTTTTTCATCATAACATTATTTAGACCTATACTTAGTTGGAGTAACTATACATTATAACTCATATTGAAGAACAAGATTCGCTGACCGATATGTAATCCTATTATAGTTGAATTTAAGGAATCTTTCTTGATAGTCTTCAAAGATGATCACCATTCTCGCTGATGACCACATTCCCTTTGTTACCGAATTATTTGGAGGCTATGGAAAATTGCTTTTAAAGCGGGGTAATAATATCCAAAAAACTGATTTAAACACAGTCAATGTTTTATTGACGCGATCAATAACTCAAGTCAATGCTGCCTTATTAAAGGGAACCCCCATTGAGTTTGTAGGAAGCACAACAGCAGGATTTGATCATATTGATTCTGAATGGTTAACAAAGCAACTGATTTCATGGTCTTATGCTCCTGGAGCTAATGCAGTAGCGGTCGCAGAATACGTACTCCACTGCATCGCTTTTTTACGAAAAAAAAGTTTATTACCTCAAAGGTCAATAAATGCCGCTGTCGTTGGAGTTGGCCATCTAGGTAAAATCGTTTCGAATCGTTTACAAAAAATAGGTTTTTCTGTTTTCCATAATGATCCACCACGAGCTATTTCTGAAAATAAATTTATCTCAATTCCATTAGAATCACTTACAGAAATGGATCTTATTTGTATACATACACCTTTAACTAACACTGGTAATTTTCCTACCTATCATTTAATTGATGATGCTTTGTTAAAAAGATTAAAACCTGGCTGCGTTTTATTAAACGCGGGACGTGGCGCAGTGGTCAATAATCAAGCTTTATTAAAACAACAACATATCGTATCTTGTTTAGATGTATGGGAAAACGAACCTGATGTTAATTTAGCTTTATTAGAAAAAGTGGCTATCGCTACACCACATATTGCAGGTTATAGTAAAGAAGCGAAACTACGAGCATCACTAATGATTTATAAAGACTTTTTAAATCATTTTCAGCTAATAGATATCCATCACTTTAAAAAACTTCGACAATTACCAGAAAAAATTACGATTGATATTCGGGACTGTCATCCTACCATTGAAGATGTTCTGTTAAAAATCTATGATCCCAATAGGGAAACAGAAATTATGCGTAAATTATTGATAAATAATAAAGATCATTTTGAAAACTTACGTCGTTGTTATCCGTTGCGTCCAGAATTTTCTACTATTGAATTTACTCCCTCACCCCCTCCAAAACTAAAAAAAATTCTTCAACAATGGGGATTTACTTTTGATTTTAATTAACAGTAAGAGACTGCAAAAACCAAGCAGTCTCTTCAAAAATACTAAACTCAAGGCTTATAGAAAGTCCGGGATACAACGGACAACAATCAAGTAGTATTTTCCTTTCTTATGTTTTGTGATACTCACTTATACTTTCATCAAAGAAAAAGATCTTATAAACAGTCTCCTCGCTTAAGTATTGGTGGCACTCTAATTTTTAAGTACTCATATTAAAACTCTCCTCCCATCAGATCTCTTTCTAGATAAAATAATACATGCCCTTAATATCAAAGCTAAATACTAATCTTTATAGCAAATTCTTTGTAGCAGAATATTTTTCTCGGAAGTACAAAGAGTGCTACTATTTTTTCTTTCCTATTACCTGTAACCCACAAAGCTGCAATCAAAGAAGGCAGCTAAATCATTTATAAGCAGGTTAGTTGTTGCTCTATAATATATAGACAACTTGTCTATAGTAAGGCAGTATTCATCTCACCCCCAGCCCCCCTTGCCGCTTATAATGCCTCATTACCTACAAAAGTTAATAAAGTTTCTTCTATCTAATATTCTTTTTCCGAGGCTGATATCCTATCAAAGTAGACAATAAGATTGATGCTGTTCAGAAAAAATTTACTTTCAAAAAACTACACCATGCAAATCCTACTTACTATCTCACTATACAAATAGTACAAATATTAAGAAGATTTAGTCATGGCACATCAAAATTACTATTACTAATAATCTTTTAACTAACTTCCTCAGTTATTCCATAGCATAATGTCACTTCTACAACCATCCCCAGATTTACTTTCTTTCACTCTTATTTTACGCAATTTCTCTCTGGGTCTTTGTTAAAGCTTTAGAACCCTCTTCTCGAGAGGCCTACTAAAATTATTTTGGATAGCGTAGAGCCTTTAATGCTTGAATCGAGTTTTTATAGAACTAACATATTTTGAGTTAAACCTAGATTCACTAGGTAACTAATTTTTATTAGAGGTAGGAGGAAAATAATCAGGTTAATCAATATCTAAGAAAGTTATTTTCTTATAATTTTATCTTTTTTAAATCAGGTATGACAGAATTTTTAATTAGGTGTTAAGATCATTCTCAATCTAAAATACTCCTGCTGTACCTGAATGTTATGCAGTATTACTAATTCACCCCTAGACCATAGAAATTAATCCGACAATTTAAATTACCCTAAAAAATTTCTTGGCACATAAAATTTAAATTTACCCACTCATGGAGGCAAACACAAAAACTTACCTAAACTATTTCTGCCAATTCTAGCTCGCTTGGAATGCTATCACGATCGATAAAATCCAAATACGTTGCTAAGAAATGCTCCTCCCTCTTTAATCACATAAAAAAGCAAAAGCTACTAAAACGACTTTCTTTTAACATAAGCAAAAAATCTAGTAAGAATTTTACAACGGAGTTATTAATATGACCACAAACCCTATTTAATCTAGAACAATCTTTGATTCTGCTAGGTACATAGTATTTCTGTATTAAACTCTTATTATTTATGATCTAAAATTAAACTACCCCCCACTTTAAAAAATCTAGATCATTCACACAAGTAATAAACAGGTGTCTTTCTCCGTCATCATAAAAGATATCCTAATATATTATATAATCCAGACTTCTGGTGTATATCTTAGGATAGCATAAAGTACAACATCTAGTCACTTACCCGAATCTAGTCCCTTACCCGAATATATATTAATCAAAAAAAGAAATAGTGTCCTTAATTTTACTACAGTAAAGGGAAAATAATTAGGGAAAAATTATAGTTAAAAAATAACTTATTTTTATCAAGTTATCTTCTGTCTAAAACAAAAAGAAGTCTTCAATTTTATAAACAATTCTCAAAGCAACTTAAAATCTCTTAATTCATTCAATTTTTTATTCTTCTTATGAACCAAACAAGTAAATTTCAGGAGGAACTAAAAAAGACTGATTTTATTGACAAAAATGCTTAGAATAATACTTAATCTAAAATGGAATAACATTTTTAGCCTAAGCAATACCAAAAGTACCCATAAAATATCCATTTTTTAGGCCACTTTTACCTGAGTAAAACGTAAAAGAATTGCCTTATGATTCGCTGTATTATCTTCTGTTGCTATCTTTTATGTTTTGTTTCACTAATTTTTAACAAAACTACTAGGGTTAAAGGGTATGAAGCAGTAAAAGATCTTTTATTATCTTTTATTTATTAAAATTTTAATTTTAAAGGGTCAGCTAGGTATAAAAACTCCAGAACTGGTAAAATTTTACCTTATAAAAAGTTTTTATAGCAATGATTGAAGAAAGGACGGGGCTCTGCCTCCTGCAACAACTTTAAAAATAACAAAGGTCAATTTACGACAGAAGTTACTCTGTTTGGATATTAATAATAAAACATTTGATTAAATAGAACATTTTATTACTGCTAAAATTAGTTTATTTGAATTATTTACCTAAAATATGTGATTTCGTTCACTCCTCTGGATTACCTGATGCTGTCCAGATTAATAAGTCGTTCCACCCCATTACAGAGGAATTCCTTCAAAAAACTTTATAACATCCTAATATTACTTTTTAATTCATAATTTCTATTTACTATAAGTTTTATCCCTTTAGTAAGGGCATGCTGAGA
Organism: Coxiella-like endosymbiont; assembly: GCF_002871095.1. GTDB lineage: Bacteria > Pseudomonadota > Gammaproteobacteria > Coxiellales > Coxiellaceae > Coxiella. The sequence continues at coordinate 9,583 of NZ_NSHJ01000127.1, read as the reverse complement.
GGAGTGGATATTTGAAACAAATTTAATTTGACTCCTACTAACCAATCTTCTCAGGAATGAGTATTTTTAGACCTTTTATTTTTCATAAAATTAATAATATTATTTTCATTAAAATTAGTCGATGAATCTTCAATATTTTCACTTTAATCGCTATGATATCGCAGAGTCTTAAATAAATTTTTTTATTAGTTGTCCCTTCACTGTATTCCACACTGATTTATGATATCAATAAACTATACAAGTTAACTCATTAAAAAGTTTAGGGATTCTAGATATTTAGAATGCCCTCTTAGATTATTTCTTGTGGATCGACATCTAAAGACCATCGAATTTTTGTACGATGAATGGAAAGCAAAGTTATCAATTGATTTAACACTTTACGCAAGCTAATACGATCTTTAGATTGAAAAAGTAATTGATAGCGATAACGTCCTGCTTTTAGTTCCATACGAGCAGGAACGGGCCCTAAAATATCTACACCACTATTACCCAAAAATTTTTTTTTGATGTCTAATAAAAATTCAGAAGGAGGGATAGGTTTTGGGGCTTCAGCACGTAATATGCTTAAATAAGAAAAAGGAGGTAATTGAGCAGCTTCTCGTTCTTTTAATAAAGCTTCCGAAAAAATAGCATACCCTTTGTTTAATAAGAGGGTAAACAGAGGATTTGTAGGATGATGAGTTTGAATCAATAGTTCCCCTTCTGGTTCTGCACGACCCGAACACCCCGCTACTTGCATTAATAACTGTCCCATCCGTTCCAGCGCACGAAAATTAGAACTGTATAAACCACTATCTGCATCCACAATTGCTATTAAAGTTAAATGAGGAAAATAATGACTCTTAGCAATTATTTGTGTGCCAATTAAAATTGCTGGTTTTTGATTGTGAATTAAATTCAATTTTTCTTCTATAGTACTTTTAGTACGTATACTATCACGATCTATACGCACGATGTCATAATTGGAAAACCGTTTTTGTAACATTGCTTCTAATTGTTCTGTACCTAAACCAATATCGATTAATTCTTGATTCTGACATTGAGGACAAACGGAAGGAATTTTTTTATTAAAACCACAGTGATGACAATAAAGTCGCAGAGGTTTATAGTGAAAAGTTAATCGTGCATCACAACGATGACAATACATTATCCAACCACAACCATGACACATCAAAGTAGGTGCGTAACCACGGCGATTTAAAAATAATAAAACTTGGCCATTATTTTTAATATGCTTTTCTATGGTAATTAATAATTTACTGCTCATTCCAGCTATTAATTGCTTTTGACGTAAATCGATTATCGTCACACGAGGTAAAGAAGCCTTTTCCGCCCGATGGGTTAACTGTAATAGTTTATAACGTTCACGTTTAACATTATAAAAACTTTCTAATGAAGGAGTTGCAGAACCAAGTACAACAGGAATATTTTCAAATTGGCCACGTATTACAGCCAAATCACGTGCAGAATAACGAAAACCTGACTGTTGTTTAAAAGAAGTATCGTGCTCTTCATCTAAAATAATGATCCCGAGGTTAAGAAGAGGAGTAAAAATAGCTGAGCGAGTGCCAATAATAATCTTAGCTATACCTTTTTTAGCCATAAGCCACACTTGTGCACGTTTTTTATCTGCTAAATTAGAATGCAACACAGCAATAGGCACATTAAATCGTTTACGAAATCGCTTGATAATTTGAGAAGTTAAAGCAATTTCTGGAACCAGTACTAGTGCTTGTTTTCCAATCTGAATTAACGATGCAATAATATGCAAATAAACTTCAGTTTTCCCACTTCCAGTAATACCTGTAAGCAAAAAGGTCTGAAAATTTTTATGATTAACAATTTCTGTAACTGCATTTTGCTGATCAGGATTTAAATCTAACGGATAATCTGGAATATATAAACCTTTATCCTCGCTAATTTCACTAACCTGTTTCCCTTGTCGAAAAATACGCGGTAGGGCACCCAGGATAACTTCACCAATTGGGTAATAATAATATTCACTTGCCCATTGAAATAATTTTAGTAAAGGCGCTGGAATTAGTGGTGCATCGTCGAGGATTGCCTGAATAAATTTAAGACGTGCAGAGGGCACAGAAGAATAAGGTTTTACTCTTATTAACACCCCTATACAGTCTTGCCGAGCAAAAGGAATTTTTAAACGAATTCCAGGTTGTAAGTTTATACTCTTCAAGAAGTTAGGTGCTAAATAATCAAAATATTGATATAATGGTGTTCCTATAGCAACTTGTAAAATTATTGACATGAACATATGATAACGCTCGCGATTTTAAGCACAAGAGATCCTTGATTATGCCAATCTATAGCACAAACGAATTTCATAGCGGATTAAAAGTCATAATCGATGGAGATCCTTGTAGCATCATTGAGAATGAATTTATCAAACCTGGAAAAGGTCAAGCTTTTAATCGTGTTAAATTCCGTAACTTGAAAACTGGCCGGGTATTAGAACGCACTTTTAAGTCTAGTGAGACTCTGCCTAGCGCCAATGTAGTCGAAGTAGAAATGCAATATTTATACAATGATAGAGAGTTTTGGCATTTCATGGTTCTAGAAACTTATGAACAATATGCCGCTACATCTAAAATCGTAGGAGATACAAAACAATGGCTCAAAAAAGAAACACTATACACCGTAACTATTTGGAACGGATCCCCTTTATCAGTTCATCCCCCTAAATTCGTAGAATTAAAAATCATTGAAACAGAACCTGGAGTTCGTGGCGATACAGTGACTCATGGTACAAAACCTGCTAAACTTGAAAGTGGCACTATAGTACGAGTTCCTTTATTTCTAAATAAAGGCGAAGTAATTAAAGTTGATACCCGTCGTGGAGAATACGTTTCCCGGGCGAAATAATCTCAATCTTTGACATTACACAAAACAAGAAAAAGGTAAAAAATAATTTTTTTAGATGATTGTTAAATAAAAGTAATGTTTGATGTAAACTGGCGACCAACTGCTTCCCTGATGAATCAAAAACTTCGTGCAAAATTATACTCTGATATTCGAAAGTTTTTTTCTGATAGAGAAGTGCTAGAAGTTGAAACTCCACTCTTATCACAGTATACCGTTACTGATATTCATATTGAAAGCTTCCAAACAACTTATTACAACCATAAAGAAAAACTCTATTATTATTTACAAACTTCTCCAGAATATGCCATGAAGCGGCTTCTCGCTAATGGAAGTGGAGCAATTTATCAAATATGTAAAGCTTTTCGTAATGGTGAGAGGGGCGCTCAACATAATCCTGAGTTTACTTTATTAGAATGGTATAAACCTGGTTCTAGTCATCATGATTTAATGAATGAAATTGATGAATTATTGCAATTTACTCTACACACAAAAAAAGCACTCCGCAAAACTTATTCCGAATTATTTTCAGAATATCTATCGATTAACCCCTTGAGTGTTTCATTAAAAAAATTACAGTCTCTAGCTCGAAAATTTGCACTTGAAAATGTCAATCATTATACTGATCACACTACTTTATTACAGTTTCTATTTACTCATGCCATTGAACCAAATATTGGATTTGGTCAACCTTTATTTATTTATGATTTTCCAGCACCACAAGCAGCCTTAGCTAAAATCAACCCACAAAACTCCGATATTGCTTTACGATTTGAATTGTACATTGAAGCGATAGAGTGCGCAAATGGCTTTGAAGAATTAACCGATGCTCAAGAACAACGTTACCGTTTTGAACAAGATATTTTAAATCGACAAAAAAAAGGGCTGTTCAAAATTGAGATTGATCAGCGTTTTCTTGCTTCACTTAAAAGTGGATTACCTCCTTGTGCAGGAGTTGCTGTAGGCTTAGATCGATTACTTATGATTAAAACAAAAGCTCATCACATTCAGGAAGTCATTACTTTTCCATCGGATATCGCTTAACACATTTATGTAGTAACGCTAATTTTAGGAATAACCCTATATAGTACGAATTAATATCTTTCCAACAAGACTATTTAATGAATTATTATGAAAGTAATTTTAGCACCGCTACTACCTAATTTTTCAGGATAATTAGCATAATTACCAGAACCACATAAATAATCAAAAAAATAACCTATTACTTCTTAAAATTTTAAACACAAAGCCAAAATCCGCAATTTACTTGACTATATTTTAATAGTAAAAGCAGATAAATTTTCTAAGCAATCATTTGATATATAAGACCCTCCTACAAATACTGTTTAGTTTTTTCATGATTATGATCTAATCTTACATTTTATCCACTATTCTCGTAGTTAGGATATATGTGAATATGAAAACCGTGAATATCCAGTGATCGTTCATACAAATGAAGCTTCTTATTAATATATTCCATATTTCGTGTCGGTTATAAAATAATACAAGCCCCAATGAGGCAATTCTTGATCCGTTTCTATAAGGCAGTTTTAATTTACATTCACCGTATTTTCGTGTGAGGAATTTCTAAAAATCTAGATAAAAGTGATCCTAAAGAGCAGAGTATTTAATCGCATAGTAATTTTTTTATTTTTTAAAATAATTAAAACATAGTAACCTTTACTAATTAATATATAAATTTAATATATAAACTCTGTTAGAAATTCTAATTTTAAATTGCTCATTCCCTAAAAAACGTTGCTATTTCCCCTCAAAAACGGGAATCCAGGCTAGCATAAATCATGCTTACTTTAGGATGCCCACTTTTGCGAAAATGACTGATCTCTGAAAAAACTAAAATTAAAATTTCTAAAATTTTATGAAATAAATAGGAGTAAGACTAAACTGAGAAAAATTATCTAAATATTCTCTGAAACAAATAGTGTTCCAATTTTTTCACCAAATAAAATACGACTATTAGTTTGCCAATGAGACTCCCACTGCACTCCCTGGAAAGGGAATAATAAAATCACGCTAGAACCCATTTTAAAATGACCTAATTCATCCCCTCGTGCTAGATTAATATTATTTTCTCGATAATTCCATACTGAAATAGCACGCTGAGTAGAAATGGGGGGGGTGACAGTACCATACCAAACCGTATTGATACTACCTACTAAGGTAGCACCTACAATCACGATAGCTATAGGTCCCACTCGCGTCTCGAATAAACATACTACTCGCTCATTGCGAGCAAATAGCCTAGGAATAGTTTGAACTGAAAATGGATGAACTGAAAAAAGGCAACCAGGGATATATACCATTTCTAATAAATGACCATCGATAGGCATATGAATTCGATGATAATCTTTTGGAGCCAAATATGCAGTAAAATAATTCCCACCCTGAAAGAGTTGTGCTTGTTTCGTATTGCCAGCTAATAAATCAGTTACTGTATAACTATGTTTTTTGGTTTGGAGAATAGTTTCACCTTTTAATTGTCCTATTTCAATAATAATTCCATCTACAGGAGAAGCAACGGCTTTGGAATCGGTTGTTATTAATCGTAATGTTGGATTCAAATGTCGAGTAAAAAAAGCATTAAAAGAGGTATAAGATTGGATATCGGGATTTTTTGCTTCTTGCATATTCACCCCATAGCAACGGATAAATAAGCGGATTATCGTCCGGGTAATTAAACCCCATCGTCGATCAGCGAGCCAACCCACTATTCTTGATAAAGTGTGTTGGAGCATATGTATAGGTACTTTACTCATAAAAATTATATTTTATATTTTGATATTTTATATTTTTAAAATCCTAATAAATATTATTAGGGAGCAAATCTTTATTTATGTATGCTAGGATTTAAGATAAAGAAAAAAGGATAACATAATTGAAAATTTATTTAGTAGGTGGAGCTGTTCGGGATGAATTATTAAATCTTCCAGTCAAGGAAAAAGATTGGGTTGTGGTAGGCGCTACGCCCGAAGAAATGATCTCGCATGGTTTTAAACCCGTTGGAAAAGAATTTCCCGTGTTTTTACATCCTAAAACTCATGAAGAATATGCACTCGCCCGTACAGAACGTAAAATATCCCAAGGATATAAAGGATTTATCTTTTATTCGGACCCCAATGTGGCTCTTGAAGAAGATTTAAAGCGCCGCGATCTTACAATTAACGCTATAGCTAAATCATCTGAGGGAACGCTTGTTGATCCTTACGGCGGTCAACAAGATCTAAAAAATAAAGTTTTACGTCACATTTCCCCCGCTTTCCAAGAAGATCCGATGAGGATTTTACGATTAGCTCGCTTAATGAGTAAATTTCCTGAATTTTCTATTCATCCTGAGACATTAGACCTGATGAAAAAAATGACGCGTTCAGGAGAGGTAAATTCATTAGTACCTGAACGTGTTTGGCAAGAGTTAGTACGTGCACTCACTAACAAAATACCAACTCGATTTTTCACAGTATTAGATGATTGTGACGCTTTAGCTATTTTATTCCCCACTCTCCATCATCAAGACGAAAGTATAAAAGCTTTATCTAAAATTGCAAGTAAAACTTTATCCCCTATTCTGCGCTTTGCTGCTTTATTCAGTAATCTCTCTTTCAGAGCCATTCAACAACTAACTTTACAATATCGAGTTCCAAATAAATATTCTGATTTAACGACTATGGTTTCACGATTCAAAAAATTATATCAAGATATGGATCAAATGAATGAAAAAGAATTACTGAATTTTATCCTTAAAACCGATGCGTTACGCAAGAAGGAACGTTTTGAACAATTTCTTTTTATTTGTGGCTCACTGTATCCTCACTCAGCTCAAAATGATGATAAAATCCGAAAAATTATTAAAGCCATTAAGTCAATCAAAATTAAACCTTTACAAGAAAGAGGATTTAAAGGAGACGCTTTCGCAAAAGAATTAGAAATTCTACGATTAGAAGCGATTCGCGGCTTCACTTCATCTACCCGTTCCAAATAAAAAACACATAATCACAAGGAAAGACGGCCTATTTGATTTCCGTTTGAAAAGCCAAGCAAACTAGAATGATAATTACGAGTTAAGGCAATAACTTTAAATAATTCTCCCATTTCAGTAGGCAATGTTAGTTTCTTAATTTGTTGCGCAATTTGATAATGCTCTACTACATTTTTTAAGGAAGTCATGCATGAAGTGAGCCCACAATTTAACAAAAACCCTGCTTGATGAATAAATCCTGCCACGCTCAATTGATGGCAAGCAGCTGCCGCTTCTGCAACGGCCGTAAAATCGACATGAACACTAATATCTTGAATGCCAGGTAAAATAAGCGGATCAAAATGACTATAATGTCGATAATGGGAAGCAATAGTACCTCGGTTACGATTTGGGTGATAATATTCATGCCGTGGAAATCCATAATCAATCAACAAAATTAATCCTTGTTTAAGAGCATCAGCCAACGAAGCAATCCAAGGCCTCAATAACAAATTAATTTCTGATTCATAATCAGTAGGAAAATTAATACCTAAATTTTTAATTTGCTGAATTAAATAAAACGATGAAGGATCATTTATTTTCCATACAAACTTTTCTTTTTCATTATCTACATAAATTTCTTTAATAACATTATTTAGAATTTTAAATTTATGGACTGGCAAGGCATCTATTACTTCATTTCCAACAATAATACCCACAAAATTTGTAGGTAATTGATTAATCCATACAATACTGTCAACTAATTCTGGAAGCTCTTTTCGAAGAAAAGTTTTTTGACGATCCTGTAAATCCGCACTGACTTCTAAAATGTAATAACAATGAGGTAAACATCGATTATTCTTAAGTTCTTTTAATATACCGACTGCCATCATTCCAGTTCCCGCACCTAATTCAAGAATATTGCCACCGTTTAAGTCTTGTAATATTTGATAACATTGGCGCCCTATACATTCAGAAAAAAGAGGAGAAATTTCAGGTGCAGTAACAAAATCGCCCGATACTCCAAATTTATACGCTCCAGCGCTATAATAACCTAAACCTGGCGAATAAAGAGCCAGGTTCATATAACGTGCAAAAGTAAGCGGTCCCTGTCTAGTAATTTCTTCTAAAATTTTTAACTTCAAGCGATCGCTATGAATTTGGGCAATGGAGTCCGTAGACAAAAACTTTCTAATCAACATACTAGAGAATTGTAAATCTTTAAAATTTCCAAGGAGAGAAGCCTTCCTATAGACTTTATAAACAATTTTGGAAAAATTATAATACGAAGGATAGACAAGAACATCTTTAAGAAAAAAATAATTGCATAGTTTTTATAAAACATATATTTATCAAAAATCTGCTTTAATTAAAAAAGGCACTTTCCTTGTGAAAAATTCTTTAAAATTCATGCTCCTGAGTGCTATAGCAGCCAGTACTAGCTGCACCCTTACCCCTCCTACTACTACCCTCCACTTTCCAACTCAGCCTACTGTAGTGATCTATAAAGCTAAATCCTGGCAACAACGCTATCATGCTTTAAGACAATATTTACTTTGGAATATTAATGGTACATTCAGTATTCAACAACCTAGTAGAACCATCATCGCTGAATATAAATGGCAACAAAAAAAAAGCAATTATCATATTCGTATTTATTCTATTTTAGGAATTTATAGCATTGAAATATATGGCCGACCTGGAATAATAATGTTATCATCCTCGTCTCAAAAATATTATACTACTTTAACACCCGAGAAATTATTGCAAAAACAATTGGGTTGGAAATTGCCTGTTTTAAATCTTTTTTATTGGGTTCGAGGCATCCCTGCACCAGGGATCTACCATAGCAAGTTTGATTCATCCGGCCATTTAATTTTCTTACAACAAAATGGTTGGAAAATTCGTTTTTCTCGATATTCCAGAATTAATTTCATCGACTTACCCCACACTTTAATATTAAATAAAAAACCTTTTACCGTCAAAATCATTATTAAATCTTGGAAATTATACTAAAATATACTGTTTTTATATCAATTTTTTTATTTAGCTATTTTAACGGCTTTCTATCCAGGCAATAAAAGGTAACTCCCTCAAAAAAAACTTTAGCCATATATAATCTTCATTTATATAAAGTGCTTTTTCTCACCCAATAAAAAATTTTCAAGAGCTAAAAATTTATTTTTATAAAATAAAATCTAAAGAAATAGCAAAGATAAATGCTATTTTAAAATAGATGAAATGAACAATATATAACTTTTAAATGCATATAGTATGGTTAGTCGTTATTTTTTCTAAATCTTAGAGTAAGGCTCTTCCTTATAAAGGAGCCGAATCATTAATACAATAACCATAAAAAATCAATGGTTTTTTAAATTATAGCAGCAATGAACTCACTATGAAAAGCTTTCTAACCCTTAGCAATAAAATACGATAAAACTCTATATATTAACAAAATTAATACCTATTATCCTTTAAATTATAACCGATAAAATCTACCTATTAGTCAGTAGTTTAGATACTCACAACATTTCTTTGTTTTTTAGACGCTAGCTATAGAAAAAATAAGCTACTTTTTAAAGTAAAAAAATAGAATTAAAAATGTTCAATATACGAATCAATTTAAATTTATAGTATTAGTATCAACTTTCATGAAAAAAATATAAAAATCTGTCCAGAAAATTATCAAAAGGCTTGTGTTTTTTAAGCAAATATGAAAAATATCAAACAATT
>NZ_NSHJ01000126.1 GCF_002871095.1 Coxiella-like endosymbiont | reverse complement strand
ATTTAATGACTAAGATATATTTTTAGAAATATATAACAGTCGGGTAACGTCTTAGTAGTAGAATTGTTCGTAATGATTTTTGATCTCATGCTATAATTGTTTAGAAAATTTTTTAAGCCTATAAATATTGCATTAAAATAACAATGCATATTTTGAGATAAATCAAAAAGAGCTGTGAGTATTTTCAAAAAATAACGCTAAATAATATTCTACATTTGTTGCTATTTTTTTATAAACTGACTCTTTGATAAAGAGGACAATCTTTTAAAATTTGTTAAAAATTTAGCTAGCTCAATCTAACGAAAGCAGATAATCGTTTTGTTGATTAGGGAACTATTCAGGTGTATTTGATAATCAAATCAATGCTATTTTTTAAGAAAGAGTTTAGTGTCTGGATTAAAATTACCAATATTAATAGTTTATATTCTATTTTTAAGTAATTTAATTCGGACAAGGTAAAATTTTTTATAGAAAAAATCTCAATAATGGATTCTCGTTAAAAATATTTTGATGTTCTATAATTTCCTGAATAGGAAGGTAAAAGCAGATAAAATTTTGCAAGGGTTTTTAGAAAAATTTTTATTAATAAAACAGTATAAAGATATTTTTTTAGATTATCAGGGAACGAAAACGTGTCATTAAAAGTAAGGAAGGAATAGACTAGCATTCCATGTGAACACAAAATCACTGGTAAAGAGCTTGATTAGATAGAGAGAAAAGTCGTCGTAAAGTAAATCCCTTATAAGATAATAAAATAAGGGTTTCATTTTTATCTATAAAAATGGATAATTCGTAGTTAAAACGATTCTTGGAATGAACGTTTGAAGTTATTAACAATAATTGAAGTTATTAACAATAATTAACAATATAAGAGGTCCAGAATTTTTAGTAGCAGATCTCTAACATCGAGAGTAATAGCATTACCTTTTAAAAATTACCACTATAAAAAAGTATCTCTAGCACAAAGAGTCGGTGGTTATTATAGAAGACTTACTAAAAGTAATTGATTAACTCATTAATTTTAACTACACATATACAATAATTTTGTAATAAACCTTTAACAGTATGAGTAATAGATTTTAGCAAAGAACGATGATAGCCAATTTCAAGATTCGGATAATGTTTTTTCAAATTTTTTAATCCATAAAATTGCATTAAAGAAGCTCATTCTCTGATTAAACTTTTAAAAATAAAATATTTTATTGAGTTGTGGATGGCATTTTTATTGGATTCCCATGTATTTAATTCTCTAATTTAATTTTCTATAAAATAGAAATTTTTCTTTGGTAAAAAAGAAAAGGACTGTCGCCTTTTATTTTCATCATGAGTTAGATTTTTAGAAAATTTGGGGGGGATTATTGTTCAATAATTCCCCCTCCTAAACATTGATTCTCTAAATAAAAAACTATAGATTGACCGGCTGTTATGGCTCGTTGGGGCTTTTTAAAGACCGCTCGACAGCGATCTGCAGTAAGTAATGAAACAATACATGATTGATCGGGTTGACGATAGCGTATTTTAGCTTTACAAATCAAAGGTGTTGAAGGTGGACTGCCTTGAATCCAATGCACGTTCGAACAAAAGCATTCTTTGGTATAGAGCAAAGGATGATCATATCCTTGGCCCACGATTAATACATTACGTTTAATGTCTTTAGCAATGACGTACCAAGGCTTTTCGTTACTATCAGGACGCCCCCCGATGCAAAGGCCTTTGCGTTGTCCAAGAGTATAGAACATAATACCGTCATGCTCACCAACAACCTTGCCTTCTAGTGTTTCCATATTTCCTGGTTGAGTTAATAAAAATTCATTAAGAAATTTTTTAAATTTACGCTTACCAATAAAACAAATGCTTGTACTATCTTTTTTGGCGTAGGTGATTAAACCCGCATCTTTTGCCATGGCTCGAACATCAGATTTATAGTAATTTCTTAAGGGAAAAAAGCTATGAGCTAATTGGTATTGATTGAGAAGATACAAAAAATAACTTTGATCTTTGTTCTTGTCACAGGCTTTTAAGAGCTTAAAATAGCCGTTTTCTTTTTTTAAGCTCGCATAATGGCCCGTAGCAAGATAATCTGCGCCTAATTTTTTAGCATATTCAAGTAGGGATTTAAATTTAATTTCTCGATTACATAACACATCGGGATTAGGTGTGCGACCATTAGCAAATTCGTCCAAACAATGTTGAAAAACATTGCTCCAGTATTCCTTGCTAAAATTGATCGTATACAAAGGAATTCCAATATGATCAGCAATGGCCTTGGCATCACTTAGATCCTGTTCAGCTGTGCACATTGAGTCATTCTTATCGTCTTCCCAGTTTTGCATGAAAACCCCAAATATTTTGTATCCTGCCTTTTTTAAGGTGAGCGCGGCTACAGAGGAGTCCACACCTCCTGAAAGGCTTACAGCAACCACTTGATTTTTTTTAAAATTTAACATTACTAGTTTAGTGTAAAAGATGCAAGATAAAAGTCAACAAATAGTAAGAGAGCAAAGAATAGAGGAATGTCTTATATGGTTATGGTATATGGTAAATTTGCGTCTTGGTTTTGAAAACGGTACATTAAGGTGTGTTTTCTGTTGAGCTCAAATATCTACAGAGTATAGGAAGAGTAATTATGAGTTTTTTGAATCTTTTAGGTATTGATACAGCCTATGGTATGCCAATTACTACTCAACAACCTCCTCATCCTGGTAGCTTTTGGTCGATGCTGTGGTTACCACTCTTATTAATTTTATTTTTTTATTTTCTTTTAATCAAACCTCAGGTTAAGCGAGCGAAAGAACAAAGACAATTACTAGAAAATATTGCCCTTGGAGATGAAGTTATAACGACTGGAGGCATTACAGGAAAAATAATACGATTAAAAGATAACTTCGTTGTGCTTGAAATAGCTAAAAGCATAGAAATCACTTTGCAAAAGGGATCAATTACTTCGATATTGCCTAAAGGCACCATTGATTCTATTTAAGTTTTTTGTTTTAGGTAAAAGTATGAATCGCTATTCGTTCTGGCGTTATCTTTTATTTGTCTTGCTTATCTTAATGGGTGTTATTTATGCGTTTCCTAACTTATATGGTGAAGATCCAGCCATTCAAATTTCGGAAAAAAAAGGGAGATTTATTAAGGCAAATTTAGAAAAACAGATTGAATCGCATCTGAATGCTCAAAATATCCCTTACCAAAATTTTCAACGCACTATAGATTCAATCTTAGTACGATTTCCTAATACGGAAGCTCAACTTAAAGCACAAGATATAATTCAAGGAAGCTTGGATACAACAAATTATTCAGTTTCATTAAATTTAGCTTCCCGTACTCCAAAATGGCTTCAAGCGATTGGCGCCAAACCCATGCGATTAGGATTAGATTTGCGTGGAGGGATTCACTTTTTATTAAACGTTGATGTAAATGCGATTCTTAAAGTGCAGGAAAGTGGAGATATTCATAGTATTGTTTCTACTTTTCGCAAAGCACAAGTTCGATATACTAGTATAACTACTGATTCAGAGGGTATTATCATTGATTGCTACGATATGCAAGCGTGTAAGCAAGGAATAAATCTATTAAAAAAACAATTCAGAGATTATCAATTTCAAGGTCAAGGGCTAAGAATTCGAAGGAGAATTCCCAAGGAAGTTTTACAGCAAATCCAAGAAAATACAGTCAACCAGATTACTACTATTCTTCGAACTCGGGTAAATGAACTAGGTGTGGCTGAATCAGTAGTTCAACGGCAAGGAGAAAGTTACATTAGTGTAGATCTTCCAGGTATTCAAGATACTGCCCAGGCAAAAGATATCATTGGCAAAATGGCTAGCATTCGTCTGCAATTGGTTGATATGAATCATGATGCTCAAAAAGCTGCTAAAACAGGGACTGTGCCTTTCGGTTCAAAATTATATACCTATGAAAATAAACCTGTCTTACTTAAGAAGCAGGTAGTTTTAAACGGAATTTCAATTATTAATGCCGCAAGTATTATTGGAGAAACTGGTAGCCCCGCGGTACAAATTCGAGTAAGTGGTAATGAAGTCTCTTCTTTTAATCGAATTACTGAAGAAAATATAGGTAAACCATTAGCGGTGGTATATCTGGAAACTCAAACCACTCCTCATTTGGAAAATGGTAAAATAGTGAGCTGTCATCGTCAGCTGGAACGGGTAATTAACATCTCGACGATACAGACGGCTTTAGGAAATAATTTTCAAATCACTAATCTTTCTACTATGAAATATGCTAATAATTTAGCTTTATTGCTTCGTTCTGGTGCTTATCCGGTTCCAGTGGATTTTGTTCAGGAAAGAGTGGTTGGTCCTAGCCTTGGACAAGAAAATATACATATGGGTCTTTTGTCTATTGAGATTGGTGCCTTGTTAGTAATTTTATTTATGGCCTTTTATTATCACTTATTTGGAATTATTGCAAATATTGCATTGATATTAAATATGATTTTTATTGTTGCCGTACTATCAGTTTTGGGTGCAACACTAACACTGCCCGGTATTGCCGGAATTGTTTTAACTGTTGGTATGGCTGTAGATGCCAATATATTAATTAACGAGAGGATCCGTGAAGAGCTTCGAAATGGTATATCGTTTCATAAGAGCATTAAGGCGGGATACGATCGTGCCTTTTCTACCATTGTGGACGCTAATATGACGATATTAATTGTAATGAGTGTTTTATTTGCTGTAGGTTCAGGCTCTGCTATTCAAGGATTTGCGGTAAGTACTATAATTGGACTTTTTTCCTCCATGTTAACAGCGATTTTCTTTACTCGTGCTATTGTCAATTTAATTTATGGACATCGAGGTGTTTCCCATTTATCTATTGGGATTAAACCTAAATTTTTTTAAAGTGAATACAATAATGGAATTTTTTAAAGCTAATATTAAAATTTCATTCATGCGTCAACGTAAATGGGCTGGTATTTTTTCAGCTATTATTTTTCTTGCTTCTATCATTTCTCTTTGTATTTATGGATTAAATTTAGGATTTGATTTTACAGGGGGGACTCAGGTTGAGGTAAGTTTTACGCAACCAGTTGATGCATCTGTGATTCGAAAAAATTTAGTAGAGCAAGGTTTTCCTCAAACAGTGGTCCGGGTTTATGATGTTCGTCATATTTCAGTTCGTGTGCCGCCGCATAAAGAGCTCACTCAAGATAAGCTTAAAACAAACTTAATGACAGCGATCTCCGGTGGCACTCTTGGATCGTTAGATTATATCGGTCCACAACTAGGACAGCAATTAATGATTAATGGGATTTTGGCTGTTATTTTATCCTTAATTGCTATTATAATTTACATCAGTTTGCGTTTTGAATTTCGCTGTGCTTTAAGTGCCGCTATTGCTTTGATTCATGATCCAGTATTAATTTTAGGATTTTTTTCTTTTTTTGATTTAGAATTTAATTTAATTGTATTAGCAGCAGTTCTAACAGTCATAGGTTATTCCCTTAATGATACTATCGTAGTTTATGATCGAATTCGCGAAAATTTCCGTCAAATTTGTTCTGGCACCATTACTCCAACCGAAATTGTAGATTTATCTATTAATCAAACTTTATCCCGAACTATTATGACCTCAGGTTTAACATTAATTGTTGTAATAGCTTTATTTATTTTTGGTGGTAGTAGTTTGAGACCTTTTTCTTTAGCTTTAATCCTCGGAATCATCATCGGGACTTACTCTTCCATTTACATAGCTGGTTCCTTGGCCGTTACGTTTGGTATTAATCGACAACATCTCCTTCGCTTTCCTAAAAAAATTGAAGATAATTTACCTTAGTTTTAGAGTTTTTTTATTAGTTATTAGTTTTTTATTCTAACCTGCTTTTAAAATCATCTTTACGTCAGGCATAGTTTCTCGTGTTAATAAAACTTTTATAAAAAATCAGTTTTAGGTACGCAAGCTGTTGGGGATTAGAAAAGACTATTTTTATAAGGATAAAACTTTCTATGTAATTTTTAGAAATTAAAATTTAGTATTTTTAATGATCTCTTAAATTGAGAATAAAGAATTAGTGAAACTCATAGAACGGACATTGAATTATTAGATTATTCTTCATATCACTTTTAAGTATATTGACTACTTTTACAAACAATCCCCTTCATACGATTTAGTTATGAAATCAGATTATTTAACAAGTTTAGTTGTAAGTACATCAAGTTCCAAACAAAGAGCAACAAAGCTAACAAATTTTTTTTAATATAAGAAAAAATTCATGCAATCTAGTCTAAAGGTTAAAAACGCATGGATAATTTTCATATCCTAGTAAAACTATAGTTGTACCAAAAACTTGAAAATACAAACCTTTATAGTATTTTGCTCTTTTCATTTATAATTAAGAAACTGTATAAAAATTAATCTTTTTTATAAAAAATTTGCTCTTTATGGCTGTAATGAAGTTACAAGGTATTGAGACAGTCATAATTATGTTCATAAAAAATATATGCTAAATTATTTCTGACTGAGAATTTTTTTTGATATTAAAATAAAATACGTTCATTGGGAATAAAAGTGGTAATTAAAAATTAATGATTCGCTCATTAGTTAAATAAGCACAATCCATTGAAAATTAGTAATAACCCACTACACTAATATTAAGTATATTAAGTAGATTCACAATCAGTGCGCACTAGTATCAAAAATACTTCTTATCTTGTAAGATATAAATTTGATTATTATATTTAGTACTATAACTGCTAATCAATATTTTAACTATAAAAACTCAGTTTATTTATAAT
This sequence comes from Coxiella-like endosymbiont, assembly GCF_002871095.1. GTDB lineage: Bacteria > Pseudomonadota > Gammaproteobacteria > Coxiellales > Coxiellaceae > Coxiella. Next base: position 191 of record NZ_NSHJ01000126.1, on the reverse strand, counting down.
ATTGTTAATTAAAGGTGTTAATCTCTTTCAAGTTAGTAGGAGAGAAAACTTTTATATGATTTATATCATATATCACTATTGCTGCTAGTATAATTGGTTCGTTTTCTCAACCGATATTAGAAGAGATTAAAATATTTTTGTATAAAAAAGAATAGTGATTTTTGAAAATTAAAATAAGAATTATTATAAAT
>NZ_NSHJ01000125.1 GCF_002871095.1 Coxiella-like endosymbiont | reverse complement strand
TATTATTGATATAAGTAAAATTATTGTTATTAAGATAAAATCTTATCCCATATTTCCTTGATTACAAATATTGCTTAATTCATTAAGCTAATATGTATATGCGATATGCAATGGATAATATGTGCGATGGATAAATTTTAATAAGGCCATATCTGGCCGCTCAAGGACCATAAACCATAAAAAATGTACCCTATATAAAAAAGGAGGACTATATAAAAAGATTAAATCAATAATTTCTATAACTATAGGCCATAAATTCATTGGCTTTTTTGATGCTGAATACAAAGTAATGAAGTAATCCAGATAATGAAATGATCCAGATTGTGACTTTCTGAAAAAAAGTATTTTTTGATGTGCACCATATGTAGAAGTGGAGAAATTAAAAATAAGATGTTTAATTAATTGATCACAAGATCCCTCCAAAATTGTGTGAAAAACCTACTAAATTAGTGTCGATATAAGTATAAAGGTTTGTAAAATGGAGTAACAAACTTCTCCTTGAACAGAGAGATGGAGCACACGATCAAGGTTTTCTATTGAAATAAATCAGAAAATCCCAGAACGGTCTGCAAGATCTAATCTAACGAAATTAAAGTAAGAAAAATTTTTTAATTGAGTTAAAAAAGTTTCTTTTCATTTAAAATCCTATAAATAGGAATTTAGATTATTTAATTTTTTAGTAAACACCACCCTTACCTTGTTCTAATAAGCGCTTAGTTAAATGCAAGCTAATGAAGCTAGAGCAACTAAATGACAAGTATTGGTATTTAAAGTCTCTACAAAGTTATCCATTCCCTTAAAATTAAGTAATCCTTAATAAAATTACAATAATCAATGAATGATGTGCTAGTTTTGGCATGATAAGTGTTCAGGATAAAGCGTTGAAATTGATCTTAGGTTTACAGTAACAATAATAGAACCAACGTTTCAAATCTCTTCCCATGGATTCTAAATTTAATATTGTAAAGTCTGTTAGTTTCTTTAGGATTAGCAATGGGATCGTGAACTATATATTTCATTCTATATTTTGATACTCCGTGGATAATATTAACTACCTTTAAATTTTCAAAAAGGTCAGGGGAATTTTTTGCAAGTAAAACCTAAGATAGCGACTGTAGTCTCTTTAATATTAGTATAACCGGCGTAAATCATTTTCTTACATAAGTAAATCTGTTTATTTTAGCACATATTTTCCTATGTTATCATATTTTCCTATGGTATCGTTAATACGCCAAGCAGTTAAGATAACTTCAGGTTGGTAACCCTAATATTATTAGGGTTGATAGGTAAAATAATAAAGGTTGATACCAATATAATATCTTCCCAGCAATACTTGGTTCTAAAAGGTAAAAATTCCAATTTATTTAAGCGCTAGCAGATAACATTTCTTGGATATCTCTATATTCATAATTCATTTGTTCAAATATCATTATTAACTTGTTAATTAAAGCTATATTTAAATCACGAATCACGTTGGGTATTTTCAATTATTTTAGCGGTTTCAAGCATTTGAATATTAAGAGTTCAGGAAAATACTTCCTGTTGTCAGACATCCATAGATGTAGACGATGATATCCAATGTTTACGGATCACAGAACTTGAGATTACTTTAGTAATTGTTTCAAAGAAACCTGTTTTATCACTAAGATTGATTCGCTCAAAGGAATAACCGAAACTGAAATCTATACCAAATTTTCATCCTGAAACAGCTTCAAGTACGGGTATACAATCCTCTTCGATAGCACCAGGATAAATTTATTTTAAAGAGGTCACAGTAAATTATACTGCTTCTTAATATCAATATATTTTAATATTGTTCTATTTTATTTTCTCTACCTTTGGGTTTGGGTGAAACTCGATATTCATTTTTTCTTATTTAGTGGTTTAGGTGGGAGAGGTAAGCGTTCATTTGATCCTTGGTGTTTTTAATTATTTTGATAGTGATAATATATGGTTAATTAAAACCGTAGTAACTATTATTTCGTATTCTATCGCCTTATTTCGTATTCTATCGCCTGTTGTGGCTTTTTAATTAATAAGTTTTTCTTTTCGTAAAGTATTTAAAGTATTTTAGATGGTTTAGTATTGGTTATAAACTGAATAATATTTTGCCATTCTGTTTAAGAAATATATTGAGCATTTATTTTACGAAACAAATTTATGAAATTTAAATAAGTTATATTGTAGCAGATACTTTGATAGAACACTGATTTTGATTGAATTATACTTTTTATTTAGGGGAGCTAGTTTTATTTAGTGTCCAATATAGATTGGAGATCGAGGTGATCTACTTAAATATATTTAAATATATAGTATTTTAGTTGTAGTATTGAATTATGGTTTTTTTACTACTGTTATATTGTGAAGGATAATTTTTTAAAAAAATATATGTATCATTTTGTTACTGTAAAATTACTTTAGATCATAGATCATAAAGCATACTAAAAATAAATCCTACTGTTTTTATTTTTTATTTACTACACGACTACTTTATTTTTTGCTATGCTTAAATTTACTGGGCTAGTATTGGGATTTATTAGGTACCCATTATTTTATTTGCTCGTTAATTATCTTCATGTATTATTCACTATAAGGTTGAGGTTTTTTTTTGGAGAGGTAGATTTAAGTTTTTCATTTTAATATATAATTTCACTATATAATCATAGAAAATAGTTATAGAAAAGTAAAAGTAATAGAAATATTTACTATATTCTAAGTAAATATTCTAAATACTAATTTACTATATTCTAATAGTAGAGATAGTAATAGAACCCTTCACTCTTAGATTACCTTTAGATTACCCTCATCATACATTCTAATTGCTCCTCAATCAATAATCTCCTTTTTTCATGCGGTCCGTTTTCAAACAAGAACTTAAGCTATGCAACCTTCTGAAAAACAGTTTTTTAGCACTGATTCTTTTTCTTAGAACTGATTCTCTTTATAGATCAATCCTTAGCAAAGAGCTGTAATGTTTTGATGACAAAAATTACTAATTAAAAGAGTGTCGTTGGGAACTAAAGCACTATTTGCGTCAAATCTTTTATCAAGGTATAATGTCCTCCTTTTATACACCTACAATGTCTCCAAATAACATTGTAGATATCTTTTTATTGGGGATATCTTTTACTAATAAAGAAGGTCAATATGTCATTAACATCTATAGAAACAGCTAAGATCTTAAAGGAACATCAACGAGATAATAACGATACAGGTTCTTCTGAAGTTCAAGTGGCTATTCTAACTGCTAAAATTACCAAGCTTACTGAGCATTTTAAAATTCATAATAAAGATCATCATTCACGCCGAGGTTTAATGTGGATGGTAAGTCAACGGCGAAAAATCCTTAATTATTTGAAAAAAAACAACATAGAGCGATATCACAAACTAATTGAACAATTAGGATTGCGATCATCTTTAAAGGAAAAACATGAGAAAAATTAGTAAGAGTTTTAAGTATGGTAAACACGATGTTACATTTGAAACGGGAGAAATAGCGCGTCAAGCAACGAGTGCAGTGATGGTTCAAATGGGTCACACTGTTATCTTGGTCACAGTAGTTGCTCAGAAAGATTTTGAGGAAAAGTGTGACTTTTTTCCCCTAACCGTTAATTATCAAGAAAAAACTTATGCGGCAGGGAAAATACCCGGGGGGTATTTTAAACGTGAAGGGCGACCTAGTGAAAAAGAGACCCTGACTTCTCGGTTAATTGATAGACTCTTACGGCCTTTATTTCCTAAAGGTTTTACTAACGAGGTTCAAATTATTGCCACAGTACTTTCTGTAGATTTAGAAGTGCCCACAGAAATTCCATCTATTTTAGGTGCTTCAGCAGCTTTAGGTGTGTCAGGTATTCCTTTTAACGGTCCTGTAGGTGCCGCCCGAGTAGGTTATCGAGAAGGTAAGTATCTTTTAAATCCTTCTTTAGAAGAATTAAGAGGCTCACAGCTTGATTTAGTTATTGCTGGAACACGTGATGCCGTATTGATGGTTGAAGCAGAAGCCCAAGAATTGCCAGAATCGACTATGCTGGGAGCTGTGCTTCATGGGCATAATCTCATGCAAGTCCCTATTAAGATGATTAAAGAATTCATTAAAGAATCGGGTAGTACTCGATGGGACTGGAAGCAGCCTGAGTTCAATAAAGAGTTACAAACTTTAGTAGCGCAAAAAGCTGAATCCGCTCTTATAGAAGCCTATCGTATTGTAGAAAAAACAACTCGACACAATCAAATTCAAATCATTCGAGACGAGCTTTTAAAAGGATTTATTTCAGAAAATAAGGATGAAAATTCCTATAATGTAAATGAAATAGCTGAAATGTTCCACGATTTAGAACGTCGGATTGTTCGTAATCAAATTTTATCTGGTCAATCCCGAATTGATGGGCGTGATACCGAAACTATTCGGCCTATTACCATTCGAGTAGGTCTTCTTCCGTGTTCTCATGGTTCTGCTTTATTCACTCGAGGTGAGACCCAAGCTTTAGTAGTTACCACCTTAGGGACTGAACGGGATGCACAGATGATAGATGACTTGGATGGTGATCGGCGGGAAAATTTTATCTTCCATTATAATTTTCCACCTTTTTGTGTGGGTGAAGTGGGTTTTATGAGTGGTCCTAAACGACGAGAAATCGGCCATGGACGTTTAGCTAAACGAGCAATCGTTCCAGTGGTTCCAATTTTAACAGAGTTTCCCTATGTCATTCGCGTAGTTTCTGAGATCCTTGAATCAAATGGTTCTAGTTCTATGGCAAGCGTATGCGGAAGTAGTTTAGCACTTATGGATGCGGGAGTTCCAATCAAAGCACCTGTCGCTGGTATTGCTATGGGATTAATTAAGGAAGGTGAGAAATACGTAATACTTTCTGATATTCTCAGTGATGAAGATTATTTGGGTGATATGGATTTTAAAGTAGCTGGTTCGGAAAAAGGTGTGACAGCCTTGCAAATGGATATTAAAATTGAAGGAATCACTAAAGAAATTATGGAACGAGCTCTTAATCAAGCAAAGAAGGGTCGTCTTCATATTCTCACTATAATGAATGAAGCTATTGCGCAACCTCGACCTCAAGTTTCTCAATTAGCTCCGCGCTACATTACGATAAAAATCAATCCTGAAAAAATTCGTGATGTCATTGGAAAAGGTGGTGTAATGATTCGAGAGATTACCGAAGCAACAAATTGTGCTATCGATATTTCTGATGACGGTACAATTAAAATTGCTGCTCATTCCACGGAAGAAGGTGAAGCTGCGAAAAGACGGATCGAAGCTTTAACGGCCGAAGTAGAGCTAGGTAAAATGTATGAAGGCTCGGTCGTTAAAATTTTAAGCTTCGGTGCAGTAGTTCAAATTTTTAAAAATTATCAAGGTTTTGTGCATATTTCTCAGATCGCTCAGGAGCATGTGGAAAACGTTCGAGATTATCTTCAAGAAGGTCAAATTGTTCGCGTTAAAGTCATTGAAATCGATAGACAAGGTCGAGTCCGGCTTAGCCTGAAACAGGTTGACGAAATTACTACAAGATAAGGCCCGGGCTGAGGAAAAGCTAGGGCCCTTTGCTGATAACAAGTTTAGATAGTTAGGAGTTTCTATTGGAAGTTGCTTTTTAGAATAAGTTAGATTAATTAATATATCATAGAGAGTTAAAAATATTGCTGTTATGAGAATATTCATTTGATAGGAAAAAATATTCAATAATGCATGAATCTCAAGATCATCTATTTAAGGTTTGGTAACTTCAGTAAACGTAACTTCAGTAAACGGGGCCTCCCAAAAGAAAATAAAAATATTAATCTACTTATTATTAATCTACTTATTAATATTTAATATAATTTTTTTAAATCTAATTTAAAGATTTCTTTTTAAAAAACCAATGTTCTCAACTTGAAGAGTTTCTTATAAGCTCGGTAGTAAAATCTCTGCAATTAAAAATTTATATTTTTAACTTATATTTAAAAAGTTTTTTATGTTTTTTTATTCATTCCATTACAGTAATTTTTTTATGCGATCTTTAGCCTCCCAGTAAAGCAATTTGTTTAGTAACTTATAGGTATATTCTCTTTTAGAGGAACAAAAGTATGATATATTTCCAAGCTAGGAAATATATCATGTTATTCAATAAAAGTTAATAAACTAAAAATAAATTTAGTTTACCTTGATATCTTGAAAAATTTTTTTCGGCTGAAAGAATAGATACTATAATATTACTCATTTTAAATTTTTAAAAAAATTACTGTAAATTATCTTAATAAATTTTCTTTACAAAAAAGAAACGAAAAAGGTAGTGAAAAGAATGATTCGTTTTATTAACACGATAATAGATAGTTCTTGTTTAAATTTTAAGAGCCCGATAATTAATGTTCCCTTAATTAAATTAGAAAAAATGTTTCTGCAATGCTATAGAATACCAAAGTAGGCTCTTAGCAGTATATGCTATGCTATTGACTCTCCATCGAAAAAAGAGATAACTAAAATATTAAATGAAGGTGAGAGTCTACCTCCTTAAATATATGAGGTACAAATTAAATATATAGTATATTTTAGGAAAGTACTTTACTAAAGCAAAGAAATAAATTAAGCTACTTAAAACTTATTGAATACTTTCTATTCAATATATTTTTTCCAGTTTCCTTATTAGGGGTTAAATTGAGGAGCTTATCAAAGCTCTAACAAAGAAGGAAATTTTACAAGAAGTGAGAGTTTTTTCTCAGTTCTTAACCTAATAATTATTAGCGAGTTAGTATTATAAGTTTCAGATCGGTGCTGTGGAGTAATTGTATAATTGTAAAATTCTTTGGGTAATACACTCTCCTAGAGACACCAAAGTAGGTATAATATAGTTTATCAAAAATATGTAACATGCTATCAATCGTGTTACTAACAGTAATCCTGAAGTAAAATAGAATTTGAACCTGCTATGTAAAAAGAATTATTTTTAGTACAGGGATTTTTACAGGGATTATCTAAAAAAACTAAAAAAATTAGGCGAAAAGGAACCTCGTATAGTAAAAAAAGAAAAAAATTCTAAAAAAACTCCAAGTAGCTGTGATTGGTAGGATTATTTCTAATAAGAACATAAATGTTTTTATTGTCAGTCAAAAGAATAA
>NZ_NSHJ01000124.1 GCF_002871095.1 Coxiella-like endosymbiont | reverse complement strand
CATAATATTAATCATATACGAATCTTTATCTTTAAGCACAATCTTAAAAAGAAATGTAGAAATATTCCGATAATTTAACAATCAATGCTCTTCTCAACAAAATGAGAAAAATCTTTTCCTGATAAGTTAGCTAGTCTTACCAAAATAAGTTCGGTACTCCGTGCTTTTAAAAAGACATTCGTATTTAGTGGTATATAAATTTTCAAAACCATTTCATTCAAGATGTTGCGGAACTTTTATCTAATAATCTGGATAATCCTGACCAGCTATCTAATTTGATTTTTTATTAAATCATCTATAGATGCGAACTTTCTTACTAAAGCTATTTCCTAAAGCTGAGGATGATACGTACACTCTGGATAACTCGTGGATACCTTTTCTTATAAGGCGGGGAGACCTTATCCCCCCCACAGATGCACCTGGATTTATCTTAATCCTAAACTCATTTTTATCCTACCCTCATTTCTAATGGGTATCCTCTATATAACAAGAGGAAAGGCTCCATAGCCAAGAATGTTATAATTTTATACTTTATCTAGTTTTATAATTTTATTTTTTATTTAAAAATACTCTACCTACAAAAAATAATCTATTTACAAGTCCCAATCATGGGATATTATTATGCATTACTATTATTAATGTAGTTTCGTAAGTAAAAATTATCTTTATAAACATCTTGAAGATCGTATATCTGAATATTCATAATATGCGTTAGAACGAAATAAACATGGATAAATATGCAATTATTGGTAATCCTGTCGATCACAGTTTATCGCCTATTATTTTTAAAGCTTTTGGAGAACAAACCAAACAAACATTTAATTATATTACAATCAAAGCTCCATGTAATAATTTTTCTGAGGTATTAAAAGAATTTCAAAAAGAAGGAGGTAAAGGAGCTAATATCACTGCACCTTTTAAAGGTGAGGCTTACAAACTCTCAAATAAACAAAGTCGTGAAGCGAAAGAATCTCGGTCTGCGAGTGCTTTGCAATTTCTGAATGATAGTACTATTTATGGAGTGAATTATGATGGCTTAGGACTGATACAAGATTTAACACGTAACCACAATATCACTCTCACTCAAAAATCCATCCTAATTTTAGGAGCAGGTGGGGCCACTCAAGGGATTTTAAGCCCATTAATAAATACTACACCAATAAAAATTGTAATAGTTAATCGAACTGTATCTAAAGCACAAGACTTAGCTTCGTATTTCAATTTACGAGTAGAGCTTCAAGGCATCGGTTATGATGATTTACAACCCATACCTTATGATATTATCATTCATGCTACGAGCTTAGGTCACCAAGGTAAGTGTCCCTCTTTACCAACAGAGATTATAAAACCTGAGACTTGTTGTTATGATCTTTCTTATGGAAAGATTGCTCTTCCATTTTTACAATGGGCTAAACGTCAGGGTGCTAATAAATGTTTTGATGGCCTGGGCATGTTAGTAGAACATAATGCTGCACTTTTTTATTTGTGGTTCGGGATTTATCCAAATACATTCCCTATCCTTCAGAGGCTTAACAGGTCTTATACGATATCTTTCAATAAAAATTAATTGATCTTTATAATATACTAACTATTTCCAGCTCTTGAACAGTAATAAACAATATTTAATTATTTAAATGAATATATATTTTCAGGTTCTGGGGAGAAAATTAATGAATTTATAGGTTAGTTAATTAAGTTTTATAGATATGTTTTTGTTCTCACTGAATTAGACCTTAAATTGCTTTCATTTAAAAGGGGGGTAAATTAAAAAACTTTTAGGCAGGAAGTAAACGAGAAAATAGTTTGATAAAAAGTTTATCCCAAAAACAAAGAGCCAGATCTAAAAATAAAATTTTTTAATAGAAAGATTACCAACTACAAATTCCCTTCTTTTTGTTCATGATGCATTTTTGGAAAAAGTATATTCTTTTGCTTGCGTGTTTACTATAACATTTCCACTATGGGAATAAATTCACTGACGGAGTTAGGTATCGGCTGTGCGCCTCTCCCATATTGAAAGCAAACTTAGAAGTCACAACTTAGTTTTGACATAATCTAATGTATAAATTGTACAAAAAATTGATTTCAAAAAAAACATAAATCAAAAATTACAAATTAAGCTCCAACAGTAAAAATCATAATCCAAAACATACAGAGATTGCTAATAATGGAATCATTAAAAACATCTATACCTCACACGAAAATCTCATTACTTTAATCAATAATTCAGCCCACTAAAGTACTCAAATAGGAAACCCTGAAGCAGAAAAAAAGCCATAATTACTTGTAAAAGCTAGTAAAGCTAGAGTAACCTAAAACTAAGCAGAAAACACTATGATACGGCATTAATTGCGTAAAATTCTTATTGATAATTATCGTAACTATTATACCATATATGGTTATATAGAATAAAATTACTCACAATTCTTACCGCACCTCAGAATAAAAATATAAAAAGATGTGTGAGCTTTCCAGTAGTATACTACTCTCTTCCTTTAGCGATTTTGACAACTGGTAGATACTAATAAAAGTTACATAGCATTGGCTATATTGGGTTTTAAATTTATGAGAAAAAAAGTCATATCGCATAAAAAAAGTAACAATCATTAAAAACATCCAATAATTTTCCATCTTTAAAAAATTAATATAAGAATTATCATTAATATAGGTACTATCATTTGATGAGCGCATATGAATCCACCACAACTATATTAGCCTATAGCAGCTAATAAAAAACTAATAAAAATATAAACATCACCACATCTTAAAAAAATTCTAGAATTTCATAGATCAATATGTTGTCAAGCATTCAAAAAAATTAATTAACTACTTATTAAAGTAACTCATAAAAATATACTAAGTTACATAGATACTGTTCGGCATTGTTCTGTAGAGAATTCTCTCCGAAAGAAGCGATTACACATACTACAAAATATAATAATAAACTCTTTAAATAATAAACTCTTTAAAGGGATCGTTTAAAGGGCTCACAATCTAATCATATTATAATATTGGAAACTTAATACTAATCAATAAGTTTAAGAATTTACTTATCTAAAGCCATTAAAATTTTAGGCTAATAGCAGATCCGTCAAGATTATGAGTCGTTCAAATAAAATTACTAAAATCTTTGGTAATAATCAAGTAAATTTTTTCTGCGAATCAAAATAACTAAATTAAGATTTGAGAAATTAATCATCTTGTATTTAAACAAACAAAGTAAGATTTATCTTTTCACCACGGATGATTTCAATTAACTTGACTCTCTAGAAATAGTAATCTTTTTGCTTCAAAAATAACAGCCATTAGAATAGCCTTGATAATTGTAATTACTTATAAAGCAACAGAAGTAACCATAGTATTAACAACATCGTCTACTCTAACGCCCACCAATATACAAAAACTAAAAATTATTTCTACAGCTAAATATTTCTACAACTAGATACAGTTTTTTATCTGTTTATAAAAACACAACTACAAAAATATTACCATAACAAACAATACAAAGGGCAAGGACTTTAATTATATATACTCTATCCTAATTGAAAGTGACTAACTGTTAATCCTCTTAAGTTAGAACTGACCCAATAATCCTTTCCTTAGCTAAGGATCTAAAACAGTAATGATGCCAATACTAAAAACTACCTTATTTTGAATCTGCAGGACAATCTTTAATGACTAGGATAAATTTCCTGGATAACTGACTCAAACTATTATTGTAGTTTTAAACCCTATTATACACGCTGAATTAATCTAATATTATTTTTATCCCATTCAAATCAAACAATCGAAACAAGGATTCATCATTTATCCTGGAATAATTAGTAAGTTTTGGTTATCGATTATTGGAATTGCATCAACTCAAGCAATATTAACATAGTTATCATCAATGAAGCCCGCTTTATTGAACATTGATTTTAAAGAGATTAAAATAAATTCTTAATGAACTATCATCAGATTTTTCAGTTTATTCGATTTAACACCGTCGAAACATTGTAATCCGAGATAGTAGTTGACAACTTCCCTGTTTTAGAACGTACAATCCTTTTTCAGGCATTAATAAATTTACTAGGAGCAACGCGGGGAGCCCGCGCGGCCACCCTTTAAATACTAACCATCAATTAAACCAAGAGACCTGAAATGCAGCCAAGATTGGAAATAAGCCAAGATCTAAAAAATCATTTTTATTCATGTCCTATGATTTATAATTTTTAGGCTGAGTTAGTGATATTTTGTTGCTAAAGTTATTTTCTCAAAAAATATATCATTGATAGAGGCAAGAATAGAGCAAGAATTGATTATTTTAAAATTTGATAGCTACTAGTAATATAGTCAATTTTGCACACTTTTTTGCTGTGGATCTTTGTAAAAAAATGAAGTTTTAAAGTGAGCAAGTATGTTATTAATCATTTTCAAATGACGCAAGTAATTACTTATGAAACTAGGTAACCTATTAAAATCATAAATCCTATTTTATAAGTACTATCCTAGTGAATGAATCAGATTACGGGTGAAATAAGTAAAGTAATCAAAAAAGCTATTGTCAAGATGATTGAGGAGGGACTCAAGAAGTTGATATACTGATTTGATGTTTACACAAACTTCAATCTTAAAGATATTCAATTTTTATCCCATTCGATTGCTAAAGTATCAGATCGAAAAAAGAAACTATTGTGTAAAATTACTACTTTCTAGATTTCAGATATTTATCGAACCAAATTGGAAACAAGCTTTGATGATGCATCAAACCATTATTCAATTTAAAAAGCAAGTGGAGGTACTAAAATACGATTGTTATAATCATTTGTTAAAAAGTTTATTACTAGCAGTAATTTGTAATAATGTTTTAGACTTGCTAGCCAAGGAAGATAAAATCACTAACACGGCTAAAAAGAATATGGCAAGAATGATGATTAAAAATCGAATGAAATTTCCTTCACCTGTCTTAACTAAATTTAAAAACTTTTTAAATCATTCTGTAGAAGATTCAAGATACGAACAAAAGTCAATTAACAAACTTGATATATTATTTTCCCCACTTTTTAAGGAAAAACAAAAGAATGATGTGGATAAACAAATTAAGCTACTTAACAATAGGAAATATCCGAGTGACCAATTACAAATTAAATTAAAACAATTAATTTTTCAAATTGCAAATACTCTAGAACCTATAAAGGTTATTTTTTTATCTCTAATCATAAAACTAATCGTTTTTTTTTGTGATTACTCTCAACAAACTAGCAATCACTTACAAAATTTATTAACAGTAGGTTAAATAATGACACTCGCTTCTTATGATGCTTTAAAAGAAATTCGATATTATGCTCCCGATTTTAAACCTCGATTGTGTATTGTTCTTGGGTCAGGTTTAGGAGAATTAACTGAGCAAATTGAAGAACCCATTATTATTTCTTATCATCAATTATCGGGTTTCCATAAACCTAAAATTGCAGGCCATGCTGGTGAGCTGTATTTAGGTAAAATTAAAGGCATTCCAGTAGCTTGCTTACGAGGACGTGCTCATCATTATGAAGGAGTAGATAATAATTCTATTAAAACTATGGTGCGTACTTTAAAATTACTTGGGTGTGAAACTTGGTTAGCTACGAATGCTGCGGGTTCCTTACGAGAAAACCTAAAACCAGGTAGTTTGGTGTTAGTTAAAGACCATATAAATTTTCAATTTAATAACGCTCTCGTAGGTCCCAACGAAGATGATTTCGGATCTCGCTTTGTGAGCATGGAGGACGCTTATGATCCTATTCTTCGTACTAAATTTTTAAAAATTGCAGATTACTTATCTATTGATTTACCAGAAGGGGTTTATGTAGGTGTTTTGGGGCCGGCTTTTGAAACACCTGCTGAAATTAAGGCTTATCGACTTCTAGGCGCAGATGTTGTGGGGATGTCTACTATTCCCGAAGTGGTCATTGCTCGACATTGTGGGATGCACGTTTCCGTCATTTCCGTCGTTAGTAATTTCGCTGCTGGAATGAGAGAAGAAAAAGTTACTCATGAAAAAACACTACGCGGGGTAAAATTAGTGCAAGAAAATTTGACCCGATTAATCTTAACCTTTATCGAACAATATTTATCATAAAAGCTTAAAATATTAATAAAAGAAAGCTAAAATATTAATAAAAGCTCATTTTTTTATTTATTTTAATAGCTTATATAACCAGAATATTTTAAAACTCTTGAGAAATTATTCCATAAAGTAAAAGATAGCTTATAGTTTTCAGTATAGCCGTTTGTATTTATTCTAAATGTGTTAAACTGATATAAATTCTTAATAAAGAAATCAATAAAAAGTAGCAACAACCGCCAATTTTTCTAAGGAAAATCAATTAATAAGTAAATTATATATCCTAACCATTAACAAATTAATCACCGTATGAGATAGCTAAAATATCTGTAATTATGAACCCTTGACAGGCCCCCTTATTTGAAAAGAAAGACAAGATAAGTTAAAGAATTATTACTACAAATATAGAACGGTATTTAAACACTCCCCTCTTCTGTATTAAAAGTTATTATAGGAATAGGGGACTTAATTAATTATAATTTTATCTTGAACACATTATTAAATTATCTATTTAGAAAGGATCCTGCTTTGATGAAAACGTCTAAAAAGAAAAAATAACTACCAGGGTACTCACAAAAGCCATTCAATTAATTTTAAAGATTATAAAAATTATTCAAAAAAATAGTTTAAAACCTACTAGAGGTTAGGTTATTGAACAAGCACTATCTTGCCTGCTCTTAGTGCAACATCTCAAGACACAATGAATTTTCACACAATAATGTGCTTTTGGAGATAAGTCACTAATTAGACAGGATTTTAATTTCAGATTATAAAAATTACTAATATTATTTTTAACCCCTACTTTTGATAGGCATATCGTGGAAATTACTATCATTTCCTATAAATGTAATAAATTAGATGATCATCACATTACTTCTAACCTATCAACTCTTAGATGAATAACATTGCAACCATTCAAAGAATTTATCGTTACGTTATTAGATTAGTATACTATAAAAGTAACATCATCTGTTTTAAAAAAAACAGATGATGTTACTTGAAAATAATTTTAAATGAGATTCGATGTAGCTCTTGCTCATTTATATAATTTTTCCAAGTGGACAGGATATATCATCGAAGAGAGTACCAATTTAAGCAATATAAATATGCTTCTGTATTAAGATTTATGAGTAATTATTTTACTGGTTATCTAAAATTAATTTATACATTATACAACTTACCTAAGTCTGACGTTTATTTAAGCAATCCTACTTACAACAGGACAAAAAACCAATTAATCGGAATATTAATTGATTTTATGAAGGTTTTTATAAATTTGATTTTTAATAGCTGTTCTGTAGACTTACAATATTAAATACGCTTATGTGGACTAAAACTTGCATTCATAACCTTTTAAAGTCTAATCCCCCCTCCTTAAAAG
>NZ_NSHJ01000123.1 GCF_002871095.1 Coxiella-like endosymbiont | reverse complement strand
AACACTTACTGTATCCATCAGTGCTTTATTGAAAGATTTTAGTATTTTTTACAGGTTTTTTAATAGTTCAGTTTTATCTATATTTTAATATTATCTAATAAAAGATATATTCTTACCAAGATTTTGAACTCAAAAAAGAATTATTAAACCATTTCATGGTTCATAGCATTTAATAGTATGGTAGGTAAAAATTGTATAATATACTACTCTATCGCTACTTAAATACATTGATATTTTTTACATTCTTTTATAAATCTAAGAAAATTAGATTCCTTTAATAAAATAGTGTATTATCAATTTCATAAACAAAAGACTTCATAATCAAACAAAGCTTCATATCACCAAGATCTAAATTTGATTTAGCTAAAATATTAATAGATTTTTTGAGTCTACTGAATGTTTCTATCTTAAAACACTTTAAATGTAGGATGAGCATCTTCCTAATTTACTGATCCATCAGTAAATTTTTATAATTGCTATAAACTTCACTACTGGAAGATTATATATTTATTTATTTAACACCAGCAAGTACGTGTCCAATTAGTTATTCAATAATATTTCAATTACCTATTTTTAGTAATATTATCTAATTTAATTATTATAACTTATTAATTTAAAACCGCTACCTAATTTATAAGTTATAATTTTCCTACCATCGTTCCTATAAAATATTTATTTATAGATTTATAGTTTTAATGTTTTAAAGAAAAATTCTTAACTTATTTAATAAATCCTTGAACATAAACTAAAGCTACACATCGACGCTTTAATGAATAAAAACTAAATTCTATTATTCTAACTTCAGAAAGGAATTTTAATAAAATTATACTAGAATTTACCGAATTTCTTAAAAAATATCTTAAATAAAAAGATTATTTTTTTTTAAATTTATATCTCGATTTGATATAATCATCATGTATTACTTTGAAGAAAAAATACTCTATTTATTCATTCAAATAAAGTAAAAAGTTTTTATATAACAAACACTTTCTATTTTAATCAGCTGTAGAGTTCCTCCGATTTACACAGTCTTTCCCTTTCTAATCATATCTGCCTATGGGATATTTAACTTTTAAAGTTAATGCTTCATAACCAATATTTAATAAATAAACCTAATTCTACTATAGTAATTTTATAGATCTTCCTATCTTATAGGAAGACATTCCCCTCATTCAATACTAACAAAACACACTACTACATTCAATGAAAAGCACAGAGTATGGACACTTTTCATAGTACACGACTTTCTCTATCTTGATAATCTGCCAAAAAAAATGAATTTATTTAGCACTTAACACTTTCTAGAGCACCCATCTTCGAAGTTCAAGATATACAGAGGAGGCCACCACCCCCACCCACGCTAATCATTACCAAAATTGTATCCAACACACTCATATATCTAGGTTAAATAGGATCATAAAGGAAATTATTTTAAAATAACTAATCATCTCTAAAATATACATCGGATTCTTCAATAGTTTTACTACCATTTCCTCTAAACTCGAGTTCAAAAATTCAATCTCGTATAAAGAGAGGGAGTTTTTAAAAGTAGGGAGTTTCTTGGCAGAGTTAAGTCTGAAATTGAATAATTGAATTTAGTTTAATATAACCATTTTAATTGATAAAAATATTTTTTACTTTTGAATGACTTATAACTGATTTTTATAACTACCTATATATTTCAAAACGCAAACTTCCTTAGATACACCTATAACTCGACGATACACAGAGGAACCCTGATCACTAACTTTAAATAACCCCACGCTGAAGAAAGATATAGATATACTACTAGCATACCGTGTTTTGTGGTTATCTATATCTATCTTATAATTACCAAAGCAATTGATCACATGTAAAGCTCTTATGTTAAAGATATTAAATTCAAGAAAATATCCTATAAAAAACTAATTGAAAAATAAACAATTTAAATTAATATCCCATTAAATATCTTTTATTTTTTTAACTTGATCACACTTGATTAAATATATATTGAATATTTTTTGGGAATATGAATAACAAAGTGCTAAACGCACAGCCCTTCTTGAAGTAAGTAACATATCCTCTAATTTTATATCTATCTTCAGACCTCAATCTTTTGGATTCGAACTAATAAAAAATCTCTTAAATACCATTATGAACTTTTATATTTTGAGATACCAGCAACATCTATACAAGATTCAAACAACACAACCGATCGGTGATCCAAAAATGAACCTAGGTTGTGTAAAAATTCGAAATTAATAACAATAGTTTTCATCTAAAGCCATCTAACCCAAATAAATTCAATACTATCATTGTATAACAACAGAAGCACAACCGTTATTAATTCCAGACTCATTGTTTACACTTCTTTAACCCACACTATCAATTATATTTACATTAACCAGAGTTATTATATTGAAACACAACGACTTGATTCAATGAAATGTCCATCATCCTAGTTTTTCTCTCTCTATGAAAAACTAATACTTACTCGCTATAGCACTTAATTTAAAGTTTTTACAACAATTTCAATAGGTAATTTTTAAGATGAAGATGTAGTTGTGTCCTAGATTAAATTGTAAAGGTTTTCTATATTACTTCATAAAAATACAATCTGTTGCTCACAAATAGCAAGACAATTTATATTCATTCATGATTAGTATTAATAAATTTAATATATTAAATTTATTTAAATAAATATATTTAAAAATTCTAAAAAAATAATAATCTATGATATATTATAGATGATCATAATCGATTTAATATAATATAATTTTTTATATTTATAGATTTATAAGTGTAGGCTGGATACCTTTTTGATGTAATAAAGCTTCTATTTTTGGCTCTCGTCCACGAAAAGCTTTGAATAAAGCCATAGGTTCTTCAGAACCACCTGGCTCTAAGATATAGGTTAAAAATTGTTTTGCAGTATGTAAGTTAAATATTCCTTTCTCTTCAAAAAGCGAAAATGCATCGGCAGCCATTACTTTTGACCACTTATAACTATAATAGCCTGCAGCATAACTCCCCCCAAAAATATGAGAAAAACTGTTTTGAAATCGATTAAATGTTGGTATCGGAAGTACAGAAGCTTCCTGACGAACTTTGTCGAGAATTTTTTGTATTTGATTTTTAATAACGGGATTAAATTCTATATGTAATCGCATATCAAATAAAGCGTATTCCAATTGACGCATCATTTGCATTGCTGCTTGAAAATTTCTTTTTTTATGCATTCTTTGAAGTAATTCATCTGACAACGGTTCACCAGTTTGATAATGCTTAGTGAGCATAACTAGTGATTCTTTTTGCCAGGCCCAATTTTCTAAAAATTGACTGGCTAATTCTACAGCATCCCAAGGAATTCCAGAAATTCCTGAAACCTCTGCATAATCAATAACAGTCAGTATATGCTGCATCGCATGACCAAATTCATGAAATAATGTTACCACTTCGTCATGACTCAAAAGAGCAACATGATTCTCTACCGGTGGATTAAAATTACAGGTAATAAAAGCTACAGGAAGTTGTACTTCTTTATTAGACAATTGACGTCTTAAACGAGGATTATCCATCCACGCACCAGATCGCTTATTTTCACGAGCATAAAGATCAAAATAAAAATAACCACGCAATTGATTTTGCGCATCATATACCGCATAACAGCGCACATCGGGATGCCAAATATCCACATCAACTATAAGTTTTATAGAGATCTGAAATAAACGATTAACGACATTAAATAACCCTTGAACCACTTGTACCTCTGGAAAATATGGTCGCAAATCTTCTTGAGAAATAGAATATTTTTTTTGACATAATTTTTCAGACGCATATGCAATATCCCATGCTTCTAATTTTTTAATACCTAGACTTTTTTCTGAAAATTCACAAAGTTCTTTAAATTCTTCCTTTGCTGTAAGAAGAGAGGCCTTTATTAATTGATTTAAAAATTCAAGGACTTTAGGGGGCTCTTTAAGCATTTTCGTCGATAAAGAATATTGAGCAAAATTTTTAAAATTAAGTAATTGCGCTAATTCCAAACGAATATTCAAGATTTTTTCCATTACTTTTGTATTATCCCATTTCCCTGCATTAGGACCTTGATCGGATGCACGAGTGACAAAAGCCGTTAACATTTCTTCTCGTAATGCTCGAGAATTTGCATATGTTATAACAGACAAATAAGAGGGAATTTCTAATGTAAATATCCAACCTTTTAATTCACGTTGTACCGCTGTTTGACGAGCCAGCGTTATTGCATAGGGCGGTAAACCATGAAGTTCATTTGCATTTGTAACCTGTTTAAACCACCCCTGAGTAGCATCTAATACATTTTCTTCAAATTTATTTTGAAGTTCTAATAATGTTTTAGTTAATTCTGCAAAACGCTGCTTTTTTTTAAGTGGCAAACTAATACCAGATAATTGAAAGTTATGAATTTCATTATCGATAACTTTGCGTTGTGCGTTATTTAATTTGTGATATTCAATACCATTGGCTAGCGATTGAATCGCTTGATACAGATCATAATGATGACTAACTTCAGTAGTATATTTCGATAATTTAGGAAGACATGCATGATACACTTCTCTCACAATTGGAGAATTGACAACTGCATTGAGATGACTAATAAGGGCCCAATAACAATGTAATTGATCGTTAATCTCTTCTAAAGGTTGCATCAAGGTTTGCCAAGTATAATTTTTACTTGACACGACAAGTTGTTCGATTTTATTTCGACTTTGACTTAGTAATTGATCAAGGAATTCTTCGACATCACTAAACACAATAGAACTGAATTTGGGTAGATCATTAATCTCAAAACTTCTTTTATTCATCGATGGTATTATATATCTTTCTTAAAGAGGATAAAATTATACAATAGCAATAAAATTTTAAATCAGGGTAATTAATGCGAATCCCACGTATATACTATCATGAAGTACTAAAAATAAACATGACAATTACTTTAGATTCACGTAATTGTCACTATTTATTGAATGTATTACGTGTCAAAAAGGGACGTATAATTATTGTATTTAATGGTGATGGTAATGATTATAAAGCAGAAATTGTGCACATTCAAAAAAAACAAATAGAGGTAGTCATTCAAAGTCAGTACGTACCTTTTACCGAATCACCTTTATTTATTGAACTTGCTCAAGGAATTTCCCACAGCGATACAATGGATTATATTTTACAAAAAGCTGTTGAACTGGGAGTTAAACGTATTATCCCTTTAATCACTGATCGAAGTGCAAAAATAAGTCAGCGATTTTTACATTGGGAAAAGATAGTGATAAGTGCCTGTGAACAATCAGGACGAGCACAAATTCCTAAAATCAATAAACCGCAACAGTTAAATAACTGGCTATCGCAAAAACGAGACGGGCTCTCTTTTGTTTGCGACTTAAGCCATCAAAAAACACTTTCTAATTTCAGAAAAAATATTAAACAAGTTACGATCTTGATTGGTCCTGAAGGAGGATTCAGTAAAGCTGAAATTCAGCAAGCAGTGGCGAATCATTTTATCCGTTTGTATCTCGGACCTCGGATATTACGTACCGAAACGGCAACCGTAGCTGCTTTAAGTTTATTGCAAGGTTACCTTGGAGACTTAAACTATCTTTTCCCTTAATTTAAGCCATATTTCATCTTATAGATAAAAAATTGTTTGCAGTGCAATAGAAATAAAATAAATCAACAAATGCTTAAATGATTTTTTTATTTACAGTGCTTACCATCGCTCTATTCCTGATCTTACTGGAAACCCGAGATTAACTAGATTTACTATTCAGACCTTAGAGATTTTTTAAGAATCTGCTCTCTGTGAAAAAAACCCTGACCTCCCCCTTTTTAAAGGGAATACTACCCTGACAATTAATCCTCAGGTTATTATACACCCTCAAATCATACCCTATAGAAAAAATAACTCCGAGTAAGGAAAAGGAAAAGCAATAAAGGGGGCTATGACTAGTTATTTTTTAATGATGGTTATATAATACATAGAGAAAACTAAGCTAAATAATCTGTAAACAGTATGATTTTTATCTCAAATAATCAACCTCTTAACTTTAAAATTAAAAATTAATGATATCATTTTTTAAAGCATCTTAAATCCTAATATCTCTAGAGATTTCTTAATAAAAAGAAGCAAATATTTATTTTTAAAAGATCAAAGTATTAGTTGCTCTTAAAATTATACACTCTAATACTTGTCAAGTATGATAACTTAACTGAAAAGAGAAAAACTCTCTATCATTACCATCTTTGTAGTGAGTAACACACTCATTGTCATATCAGCTAAAATAACTAGATGAGTTGTGATATCATTTATTATTAGAGATTTTCTATGAATAAATAATCTTTTTTCAGCAACAAAATATTAACCTCTTTTATACGAAAGGTTAATCTATCCCCAATGAATGGGAAATATATAAAAAAGCTTATAACCCAAAGAAGAGTATTTTAATTAATCTTTTTTTATACATACTGATTCATTGCTTGAATAAGTGTGCTTATTAACATTTTGACAGTGCTTAATATAATCGGCTTTCAGATCTAATCTATATAAAAGCCTATTTTACAAACTCAAATAGCTTTTTCGGACTTCATCTATCTTGTTAATCAAGATAAGATTTCCTGGCCCATACGATATGAAGTATGAGTCAACTTGTTGAATAAGCTATTCATCAACTTAACTGGTAATAAAATTAATAATTTTATTGAAATTAATAATTTTATTGGTCTCCATTACTATCACCACTAAATCTATTGTAAAAAATTCTATATTAAAAATTATTTATGGTATAGATTTAACTTTATATTGGGAATTTATATTTTTGCTAAAAATACTTTATATAAACCTAGTATACAAGAGGAGATTTGATAATTTAAAGAGCTAATTTAAACTTGAATATCTTGATTTACAAAGGAGTTCCCCTTCCCTTATTTTTATACTTTATTGTTAGCTTAAGCGACTCCCATATCATATAAAATGATAATAATTTTTTTAGAAGGATATCCCCCAAGACGATAACATAACACTCTGCTTGGCCTGCCATCGAGTTATTATTCATAGGCTTTCCAATCAAACAGAAGGGGGCTTCTTTTCCTGCAATAGCTGGATCCTCCCCCCACTGACTTAAGTGAGGTTAAGCTTGCTTCTTGGGCTCTATATATAGATAGAGATACCCTCAACCATTATTAATCCAAATTAACAAGGTTCTTAATAGACAATAGAACACTGATGTTCCTATTACTATAATACCTGAGAATATTCTGAATATATTTTACTTAAAATAAAGACTTCAAAAAAAAACTGCCAAACCAGTCATTGTATTCAATACTAAAATTACCATCGATATATGGCCACTACTAATCAATAGAATCATCAAAAGATCCCACCAAAAGAAATATTAAAAATAATATTAAAAATAAATAACCAATAAAGAATAATTTTCTGAACAAAAAAGAATTAGAAACCCTAAATAAGTTAA
>NZ_NSHJ01000122.1 GCF_002871095.1 Coxiella-like endosymbiont | reverse complement strand
TTCTCTGTGATATTAAATATTTTAATAATCTTTTCTATCTTTGTTAACTTTCTACAACCTCTAAACTTTACCCTACCAAAGAGTTTCCACCTTGGTTTAAAAATTATTGAAATGTCTATTCTATAAGCTCAAAGATTATTTGGATAAAAATACAAATTTTTCAAAGAAATAATTAAAATACAAATCTGAAAAATGCCCTTTCTCAAAGGGTAAGAGCTATTTCTGAAGATGCAAATAAAAACACGCACAGCAAAAAATGATTTTAAAAAATCTACCGAGCTCAGAAAAAAAAGGATGGGAGCAATAAGTCCTAGCAAACCTCCTAATTTATTTGGAGTATTCTCTTTGACATGCAGAGAATCTTACGTAAGGACAGGTTTAAAAAAATAACACGTGGACTATTATGAATAATAATTTATAATTTTGTCAATAAAATTTTTAGAACCATATAAACTTTAACTATAGTGATTTTAGCCACAACCAAGATCCAGGAAAGTGAGTAGGAGCTCTTAGGGAATTTAAAAAATCCACCAACGTTAAAAAAAGCCTTGTTCCTAATCTAATATAAGTTTGACAGAGCTTCTAAACCTGCTAATATGGCTGCTTATTTTTTTAATCTGATTAATGGGGTGTCGCCAAGCGGTAAGGCACTGGGTTTTGATCCCAGCATTCCCAGGTTCGAATCCTGGCACCCCAGCCCATTATTTTTTATTTATTTTTATACAGGAAAGAAAGTGTCTAATCTTCGTGATATTCGTATTTTCCACGGTAGCGCTAACCCTCAGCTTGCTGTTAACGTAGCAAGAGAACTGAATACTCCTATTGGAAATGCATTAGTTATCCGTTTTAGTGATGGGGAGATTCGTATTGAAATACAAGAAAATATCCGTGGACGAGATATCTATCTGATTCATTCAACCGGGTATCCAGTCAATGAAAATATAATGGAATTAATTTTGATGGGAGATGCTTTTCGTCGAGCATCCGCTGCAAGCATTACCGCCGTCGTACCTTATTTCGGCTATGCACGCCAAGATCGTCGGGTGTGCTCTTCACGAGTCCCTATTAGCGCAAAAGTAATTGCTGATATGATGCAAAATGTAGGTTTTTCTCGATTGATCACTGTCGATCTTCACGCAGATCAAATCCAAGGCTTCTTTTATATACCAGTGGATAATATTTATGCAAGTATCACTGCATTAGAAGAATATCGCTTACTTGAAAAATTAGAAAACCCCATGATTGTTTCTCCTGATGTTGGTGGTGTAGTACGTGCTCGCGCTATTGCTAAACGACTAAACGATTCAGATTTAGCTATTATCGATAAACGTCGTCCTGGACCTAATCAAACTGAAGTCATGAATGTCATTGGCAATGTAGAGGGACGTCATTGTGTTATTGTAGATGATATCGTCGATACAGCTGGAACGCTATTCCATGCTACTCAAGCCTTAAAAAATCAGGGTGCTATAACAGTATCATCCTATTGTACCCATCCGGTTTTATCAGGTAATTCGATTGAAAATATTACAGAATCTGAAATTAACGAACTAATTGTCACCGATACTATCCCTTTACAAAAAAAAGCCGCAGATTGTAGAAAAATAAAACAAATCTCATTGAGCCACCTTATTGCTGAAACTATTTTACGTATTAACCAAAAAGAGTCCATTAGTTCAATGTTTTTAGATTAAAAAAGTACTAATATTTTAACCAAGCATTTAAAAATGAATCAAACTCTTCTTAAGAAAAAATTTTAACATAGAATCAATACATACTAGACTCGCATAAAAACATCTCTCAAGATAACTAATACAGTATTTATAACATTTTTAAATGAGAAATTATTTATTCACTTTTTTTGAGGATTAAAAAACTATCTGTATTTATTCTATTTGCGAAATATTTAAAATAAAGTTATTCTTAATTAAGAAATTTATTACATAACTTAATTCATAACTTAATTGAACTTTTTAAAAAATTACAATAGTAATAACACAATATATGAAACCTACTAATGAACCCTACTAAATTAAAAAATATCTAAACATTGCTAATAACCAGCTAATAACCACACCGTCTGTATTTGTAGATTACAGACATATAGTAGATTACAGATATACTAGCCGATGCTCCCTCCTGTGAAATCGCGTTGTAAATAAATATACCACAACATTCAAATGAAATACAGGATAACATAATATAAATCACTATATAAATCAATAAATCACTGAAACCAAAAAATTCTCATACCTAAACACAATAAAATCCCCCAATTAATCCAGAAAATATCTTATAGAAATTCTCCCAAAAGGCACCAATAGTTTTAATTATTTAGATTTAGTGTTCAGAAATATTTTAAAATTAAAAAACTAATATTTTTGAAAAAACTCACTATTCTATATTAAGCTATTAAGCTGAGGATGACAACATAGCGCGTACTCTCCATGTGAAAAAAGATTAAAAATAAAGAAATCCCTTTTAATTCTCCAACAACTACACAGAAATAATTCTTGCTTCGAAAAATAAAGATTTTTTCAAATCACTAAACATCTTAGGATAAGATGTTTTGTTTGTACTTACCAAACAATAAATAATTAATAAAATTATACTCCCTTATCTACACTAAAAGAGCTATATGTCTACTAGATGTACAGTTTTGTTCTAATTCACTGAGGACCCCTAAATCAATACTACTTATGTTGATTACGAATCAGATTAATCCCCACCAGTCAATTTTCACACATTTTTCAGTGAGTTTATCTGTTAAAGCAGGAAAATTAATAAATTAACCCTTAATAAATATACCTCTTTAAGGTAAAGAGGTATATTTAAAAAAAAATTACTCGCCAAGTAATATAATGAAATAATGATGTCACCCAATACAGGCGCAATCTCTCACCCCCATACCCCCCACCATAGTTTTTGAAAGCGCTAACGCTTTTAAAATTTCATTTTTGAAAAATATGAATTCACAAACTACTCATAAAAGGAAAAATTATCACTATAAGATCCTCTTTAACCTAAAAAGAGGAGAAGCAAATTTAACATAAATTAACATTTAGAAGTGATAAAAAGCCATCTAGAACGAAAGCAACTAAAAAAGTAAATTTTATATAAGAATCTTTAAATGACCAAAGATATCTCTTAACTTTCTATAAAAAACTATCAAAATAGCTAGCTAGTAATAAAAATCAATCAATATTTATCACTTCATTAAAATTGAATAAGTGTAGCACTAAAGTTTAGGTTGTATAATTAGGTAAAATTAGTATTGACAATACTAAAATTAAGCTAAACAGCGAAATATAAAAACACAATGACCCCTCCCCTCCCCCCCGTAAAAACATACTATTTATATGCTATGAATCCACTTTTATACTTATGTAAAGCAAATTTTTATTGAAGTACTAAACTATAACTAGGTTCACTAAATTAAGGCCTTTAAGAAAACTGACGCAGTTTTGCTCTTTACGGGCTTTCTTTTTAAATTCAACCTAAGTAAAATTCTTGATTAACAAATAAAAGGGCAATATATGGCCACTGAAAGTTTTAAATTTTTAGCTGAATTACGTAAAGAAACTGGTAAAAAAGCGGCACGGCGAATACGCCGATTAAATGAAAAAGTACTGGGCACTGTATATGGGGCAGGGAAGGCTCCTCAATCTATTGTTTTATGGCAAAAAGATATACTGAAAGCCTTCGAAAATGAGGCCATTTTTTCTTCCATTTTGACACTCGAAATTAATGATAAAAAACAAAAAGTAATTCTGAAAGATGTACAGCGTCACCACACTAAGCCAAAAATTCTTCACATTGATTTTCAACGAATTAAAGCATCTAAAACATTAACTATGCACGTTCCCTTACATTTCATTGGAGGGGAAGAATCTCCTGGGGTTAAAGCCGGCGGGATTATTTCCCATCTCCAAACTGATGTACACATTCGATGCCTGCCTGACGACTTACCGGAATATATCGAAGTGTGTATATCTAAATTAGACTTAAATGAATCCCTCCATTTATCTGATCTCAAACTACCTTCCAGTCTTAAATTGGCTACTGCTATCGAAGAAGAAAATAATTTACCTATTGTAAGTATTCATTTACCACGAGTAAGTAAAGTAGATATTAAGAATGAAGCTGCTGAAGCTAATCTAGCTGTTGCAAAAGCTATAGAAGAATCATTATTAGTTAAATCTGCAGAAATAACTACTGACCATAGTAAATCTGAAAAGGTCAGTACACAAAAACAAAAAAAGGAATAATCACTATTGGTACATGGAATTAAACTTATTGTTGGTCTAGGAAATCCAGGCAACAAATATTCTAGGAGCCGACACAATGTAGGAGCTTGGTTTGTTGAAACTTTAGCAAACCAAAAACAGCAATCTTTACGTACAGTAAATAAATTTCATGGATTAATTACTAAATGGAACTATTGTTGGTTATTTAAACCTTTAACTTATATGAACGAAAGTGGTTTAGCTCTGGCTGCTGTGACTCAATTTTATAAATTACTCCCACAAGAAATCTTAGTCGTCCATGATGAATTAGCCTTTCTAGCAGGAGATATTCGCTTAAAAAAAAACGGAGGACATGGAGGACATAATGGATTGCGAAATATCATTCAACATTTAGGAAGCACTCATTTTTATCGCTTGCGGATTGGGATCGCTCAGTTAGGATATAGAGATCAAATTATTCCATATGTACTAAATCCTCCTTCGAAAAATGATCAAAGTGCTATTCTTAGAGCAATTAAAAAAGGATTATCTATTGTCGAGAAATTAGTAATCGGTGAGTTTCAAATAGCAATGCGTGATTTACATAGTTAAAAAATTATTTTAGCTATAAAAACTAATTGTTTCTTTTTGGCTATAAGAGAGAGAAAAAATGGGCTTTAAATGTGGGATTGTCGGGTTACCTAATGTTGGAAAATCAACATTATTTAATGCATTAACTAAAGCAGGCATCGAAGCATCCAATTATTTTTTTTGTACTATTGCACCTAATGTAGGAGTCGTACCTGTCCCTGACAGGCGTCTTAAAAAAATTGCTCAAATTATTAATCCCAAACAAATCATTCCAACTACCGTTAATTTTGTTGACATCGCTGGTCTTGTTGGTGGCGCTTCTAAAGGAGAGGGGCTAGGTAATCAATTTCTAGCCAATATTCGTGAAACTCAAGCGATTGCTCATGTAGTTCGCTGCTTTGAAGACGAAAACGTGACACATTTTTCTGGAATTATTAATCCCGTTTCCGATATTGAAGTAATCAATACGGAATTAGTATTAGCCGACATGGAAACAGTCAATAAAATTTTAATTAAATTGATTAAAGAAAGTAAAAGTAAAGATAAAAAAGCTTTCAATACCCAACTTTTATTTAAAAAACTTAAAAATTGGTTGAATCAAGGAAACTGTTTACGAAATTTTGATTTAACGGAAGAAGAAAAATCACTACTCCGTCCTTATCAGCTTTTAACTTCGAAGCCTGTGCTGTATGTCGCAAATGTAGCTGAAAAAGGTTTCGTTAATAATCCTTTTTTAGATCAAATCTTCGAATACACTTTAAAAGAAAATGTGAAATTAGTTCCTATTTGTGCGGCTATTGAATCAGAAATTGCAGAACTTCCTTCTTCAGAACAAATAGAATTTTTACAAAGCCTTAATCTTAAAGAACCAGGATTAAACCGCCTCATTCAAGCAGGTTATGAAGTATTGGATTTAATTACCTTCTTCACCGCTGGTGTTAAAGAAGTCCGGGCATGGACCTGTAAAAATGGTACCAAAGCACCACAAGCTGCTAGTGTAATACACAGTGATTTCGAGCAGCATTTTATCTGTGCCGAAGTGATTGGGTATAACGATTACACTCAATTTAAGGGGGAACAAGGGGCTAAAGATGCAGGAAAATGGCGTTTAGAAGGGAGGAATTATGTCATCCAAGATGGGGATATAATACACTTCCGAACTGGAAATTAACAAATTGACATCATGAATAAAAATGATCATAATAAAAATTTTTTCTCGTAAATTCTTTATGGCTATGTAGCTCAGTTGGTTAGAGCATAGCATTCATAATGCTGGAGTCGGTGGTTCGAACCCACCCATAGCCATTTTTACTTTTACACCAAACCAACCTAATCACAATACTGGGGAATCATGAGCTTCATTTTCTTTACACTGTATTTGTAATTCTTTAAAGAAAGCTTAAAGTAGAAGAGCATTCAGTACAATCATAATTTATGTCTTTAGGATTAAAGCTATATCTTGAGAGTTTTTTTACAGTTTTACTGATATTCGCTTAATCTCCCCAAAATATAAATTGGGCATTCAATCTTATCATAAGATATGGTGATTAGGTATATACCCCACTACCCCTATAATCCTTGTTTTAATAAAAATTACATCTCTTTTTAAGTATAGCAATAGTTCCTTTCACGAAGAGTATAATATTGTATACATTCCTATAAAATTTTAGCTCCTCTTTATAATCAATGTTAAAAAAATAATGAATCTTTGGGGGTTCTCATATCTCTTACTGATCAAGTTAATATCTATACAAACACTCACTTTTGTAAAAAAACGACTACTTACCACCAAACTTAAGCTTCTTCCGATTAAAAAGAAAATACCAATTTTTTTATACTCTTGATGCAAAAAATTAGATACGTTTATTTTAATATAAAACATTAAGCTAGCTGATCTTCCTACAGAACTTACCATTTTTAAAAAACTTATTTTCTGAAACAGAGAATATTTTTTAAAAGAAAATAAAAACCTAACAATTTAATTTATTTTAAGATTAAATAACTTTAAACTATTATCATGATAGCCTAATGTCTTTTATTCGCTCATCCTTTTAATTACATAAAACTAATGTATACAAGAATTAATTATAAAAAATTATTTTAAAATGTTATTTAGGTACAAATTTTTCATCAAATTCTAAAAAGCCCTAGATCTTTTAAAGTAAATTTCATAAAAATTCTCTATTGATATTATCTTCATTCATCTGATTTATTGTTTTTAACAAGACTGGGTTTTTTGGAATCTAACAGAAAAAATCTATAAAAAATTTACAAACATAGTAATTCAATTTTATAGATAAAAATCTAAAATTATATCTTAATTAAGAAAATTTTAATAAATTGAATCATATAAATTATAAAATCCATTAAGATTGACTTAATTATTCCAGACAGAAAATTAAACTCCTCAACTGAAAATTATAAAACAAATAGGACTGTATAAATAGTTACTCAATATTTAAAACAACTGTTTAGATTTAAAAAAATTTGAGAGCATTTGAAATTCTATTTGGAAAATAGTTTTCTCTTGATTCTTCAAAAATACTGTATTTATGAATTAATTTTTTTGTATCATATTTTATTTCACTTTTTCTGTGGATTCTTAACGATTTCATAACAAGTCAAACTTGTTTAAAAATAAATTTACCGAAATCTAATCACATAAAAAATTAAGAAAATCACAAGTATATAAACTCAATAATTTTCTAATAAACTTTAATTGCAGTATATAGTTACAATAAAAAACTGTCTTTTTAGAACTCAATGAAATGTAATTCTTTATATCATATCTCTAA
>NZ_NSHJ01000121.1 GCF_002871095.1 Coxiella-like endosymbiont | reverse complement strand
ATATATCTTTTATCAGAAAAGTAATTTCCTAGAATATTAGAAAAGTAATTTCCTTAGAACGGCTTTAAACCTTTAATGAAATCGACAGCATTTTCAAGAATAATCTTTAGTTGATTTAAATTTTTTATCTCGTTTTTTACTGATTTTAAATTGATACATTTTCTATACAAAAAAATTGATTGATTTTCTAATTCTTGATTGATTTTCTGATTCAATGATGAATGTGAGGAGCAATTTATTTTTAAATTAGGAATTAGGTAAAAATAGATTCTTTTAATGAAGAGGAAGCTATAATCATGGTAAAAAACCAAAATTGAGAAAAAGAAAAATATGCATTTAAGAGGAGTTAAGATTTTACAAGGTCTTAAATTATTTCTTAAATTGTTAAAAAAATATTAGGGTGTTACCATCTTATGTACTTTCTTATAAGGGTTCCATTATGCCAATGATTAAATTTCCGGATGGAAACATAAAAAAATTTTCTAAATTTGTAACTGTTCAAGAAGTTGCTGAGTCTATTGGTGCTGGGCTTGCTAAGGCTGCATTAGCAGCAAAAGTTGATGATTGCTGGGTGGATGTGTCCTACCTTCTTCAGAAAGATGCCTCTCTGCAAATTATTACTGACAAAGATCCTGAAGGGCTCAAAATTATTCGACATTCTACAGCACATCTTTTAGCTCATGCCGTTAAAACATTATTTCCAACGGCTCAAGTTACTATTGGCCCCGTAATTAAAGATGGGTTTTATTACGACTTTGCTTTTGAACGTTCTTTTACTCCAGAGGATCTGGAAAAAATTGAGAAAAAAATGCATGAGATTGCAGAGGCTAATTTAAGAGTGGAACGAAAAATATTAACTCGTAAAGAAGCTTTAGCTCTTTTTGAAGGGATGAATGAGAAATATAAAGTTGAGATTATTCGTGATATTCCTGAGGAGGAAATAGTAACGGGCTATCAGCAGGGTGATTTTATTGATCTTTGTCGCGGCCCTCATATACCACGTACAGGCTTATTGAAAGCGTTTAAATTAACAAAATTAGCAGGGGCATACTGGAGAGGTGATAGTAAAAATAAAATGTTACAGCGAATTTATGGAACGGCATGGACTGATACTAAATCCTTAAAAATCTATTTGGATCATCTTGAAGAAGCTGAAAAGCGTGACCATCGGGTGCTTGGAAAAAAAATGGATTTATTTCATTTTCAATCAGAATCACCGGGGAATGTATTTTGGCATCCGAAAGGATGGAGCATTATCCTTCAAATGCGTGAATATATTCGTAATCTCACCCAGAAGTACGGTTATCAGGAAGTCAATACACCCCAGCTTATTGAAGCAAAGTTATGGGATAAATCTGGTCATTTAGAGAAATTCGGTGATGATATTTTTAGATTGTCGATGCTAGAACCTCAGCAGTATGTTATTAAACCAATGAGCTGTCCGGCCCATATTCAGATATTTAATCAAGGTATCAAAAGTTATCGTGATCTACCTATTCGTTACTCTGAGTTTGGTGTTTGTCACCGTAATGAGCCGTCAGGTAGTTTACATGCTTTAATGCGGTTGCGTAGTTTTATTCAAGATGATGGGCATATTTTTTGTACAGAGGCGCAGATCCGAGATGAAGTGTTGGCTTTTATCGATCAGGTACACCAAATTTATGCTGATTTCGGTTTTAATGAAGTTATTCATAAATTATCTACCCGTCCCGAAAAACGAGTGGGGACTGATGAAGTATGGACTAAGGCGGAGCAAGCTTTGGAAAAAGCATTGGATGAAAAGAATGTAAATTGGGAGATCTTACCAGGGGAAGGGGCTTTCTATGGACCAAAAGTTGAATTTTTGTTACGGGATTGCTTAGGTCGAGTGTGGCAATGCGGCACCGTGCAAGTTGATTTTTCGATGCCAGAACAATTGGGGGCACATTATATTGCTGAAGATGGCTCTCAAAAAACTCCTGTGATGGTCCATCGTGCTATATTAGGTTCATTTGAGCGCTTTTTAGGAATTTTATTAGAAGAATATGCTGGGAAACTTCCTCTCTGGTTAGCTCCTGTTCAAGTAGTAGTCATGAATATTAGCGATCGGCAAGCTGATTATGTTAAGGAAATCGTAGAAAATCTTAAAAATTTAGGTATTAGGGCTAAATCAGACTTGAGAAATGAAAAGATCGGATTTAAAATCCGTGAACATACTATTGCACGATTACCTTATCAAGTTATTATTGGTGACCGAGAAGTCGCCGATAAAACCCTTGCAGTACGCGCAGTAGAACGTGATAGAAAGCCAAGTGGTTTTACGTTAGAAGAGTTTGCTCATCAATTACAGGTAGAAATTGATCAGCGTAGTAGAAAGTCGCCGATAGCATTAACTATTTGAGGAGATAAGATATCAAATTAAAACGAACACGCATTAATAAGCAAATCCGTGTCCCAGAAGTACGATTAGTGGACGAGAAAAGCGAGCAAATAGGGATCGTGCAAATTGATCAAGCTTTAATTCTCGCTGAAGCAGCAGGATTAGATTTAGTTGAAGTTTCTCCGATGGCTAAGCCTCCTGTTTGCCGTATTATGAATTTTGGTAAATATCAGTTTGAGCAAAGCAAACGAAAAGCAGCTCAAAAGAAAAAGCAACGGTTAATTCACCTTAAAGAAATAAAGTTCCGTCCTGCAACGGATGTAGGGGATTACCAGGTAAAATTACGTAAAATTATAGCTTTTTTAGAACGTGGGGATAAGGTAAAAGTGAGTTTGCGTTTTAGAGGACGAGAAATGCAACATCGGGAGTTAGGATTAGATCTGTTAAATCGTGTCAAATGCGATTTAGGAAGTATTATTATCGAACAAGAGCCAAAGTTAGAAGGTCGTCAAATGACAATGGTATTCATGAAAGGTAAAGTTGAAAATTATAAAACGAAAAGTGAAAGAGAGTAATGCCAAAATTAAAGACTAATCGTGGGGCTACAAAACGCTTTAAAAGAACGGGTGGACTCGTTATTAAGCGAGCTGCAGCTAATCATAATCATATTTTGACGAAAAAATCACAAAAACGGAAACGTCGGTTACGCCAGTTAGATAAAGTCGCTAAAAGTGATCTTAAGACAATTGAGGGAATGCTGAGAATTTAAGTTGTTTTTAAGAATTTTTGATATTTGGAGATATAATATTTAGAGATATAATATTTGGAGATATAACATGCCAAGAGTGAAACGAGGTGTGATCGCAAGGGCTCGTCATAAAAAAATATTGAGTAAAGCAAAAGGCTATTATGGTGCGCGAAGTCGGATCTATCGTGTAGCGAAACAAGCTGTAATTAAAGCAGCCCAGTACGCTTATCGTGATCGTAAACAGCGAAAGCGTCAATTTCGTGCGTTATGGATCGTTCGTATTAATGCAGCTGCACGTGAGCACGGAATTTCTTATAGTAGTCTGATAAATGGCTTAAATAAAGCAGCAATTCTTATAGATCGGAAAATATTAGCAGATTTAGCTGTGAAAGATAAAGTTAT
The DNA here is from genome assembly GCF_002871095.1 of Coxiella-like endosymbiont. GTDB lineage: Bacteria > Pseudomonadota > Gammaproteobacteria > Coxiellales > Coxiellaceae > Coxiella. The sequence continues at coordinate 4,231 of NZ_NSHJ01000121.1, read as the reverse complement.
TTTTGGAAAATTAACTGAGAAAGCCAAGCATGCATTAAGTAAATGATGATGCTCGGGGCGCGGCACCATGCAGACTCAATTAAAATCTTTATTTAATTTATTAAAAACCGCTAAAAAATACATTGACGAAGCAACTGATGAATTGACTTTGCAAAAAATTCGTATTCATTTTTTCGGTAAAAAGGGAGAAGTTACCCAATTAGTCAAATTATTACCGGAACTTTCCCCTAAAAAACGCCCTCAATTTGGAAAGTCAATTAATGAAGTAAAGTCTGAAATTCAGACTTTACTTACTAAGAGATCTGAACAGCTTAGGGAAAAAGCCCTTCATAAAAAACTAACACAAGAAAAAATTGACGTTACTCTCCGTGGTCGTTATACCAGCCTTGGTACGATCCACCCTATTGCTCGAGTTTCTGAACGAGTCATACAATTGTTTACTTTGTTAGGTTTTCAAGTTGTCGAGGGTCCAGAAATTGAAGACGAGTATCATAATTTTGAGGCATTAAATATTTCCTTAACTCATCCTGCTCGGACAATGGTAGATACCTTTTATTTTTCAGATAATCAGTTATTACGCACCCATACTTCTAATGTAAAAATACGTGAAATGAAAAAACACGGTGCACCAATTCAACTAATTGCATTGGGGCGAGTATATCGACGCGATTTTGATCTCACTCACACCCCTATGTTTCATCAAGTAGAAGGACTGCTAGTAGATAAACAATGTACTTTTTCGGACCTAAAAGGTTTATTACACCAATTTTTAAATTGTTTTTTCGAAACTAAATTTCGTTTGCGTTTTCGTCCTTCTTATTTCCCTTTCACGGAACCTTCGGCTGAAGTTGATATTTATCAAGCGTCTACCGACAGCTGGTTAGAAATATTAGGTTGTGGTATGGTGCATCCCAATGTCTTACGTAATGTAAATATTGACCCTGATAAATATAATGGTTTTGCTTTTGGTATTGGTTTAGATCGATTAGCTATGTTGCGTTATGGTGTACCTGATTTACGTCTCTTTTTTGAAAATGACTTACGTTTTTTAAGGCAGTTTTAATTCATGAAATTAAGTGAAATTTGGCTTCGTGAATGGGTCAATCCATTAGTTACAACGGAGTACTTAGCAGAACAACTTACTTTATTTGGTTTAGAAGTTGATTCTGTCAATTCTGTTGTTCACTCCTTTGAAAAAGTAGTGGTAGGAGAAATATTATCAGCAGAACAACATCCTAATATAGATCGATTGTCCTTTTGCCGAGTTAATGTGGGGAGAAGTGAGGCCTTAGAAATTGTCTGTGAATCAGAAAATATTCGTGCTGGTTTGAAGGTCCCTGTTGCTCTAATTGGTGGCCGAGTTGGTAAGCTGCAAATTAAACAAAATAAATTACGAGGTGTAGTTTCCCATGGAATGATATGTTCAGAACGCGAGCTAGGTTTTTCGGAAGATCAAAATGAATATATTATGGAGCTTCCTGCTGATGCTCCTGTCGGTAAAGATTTACATGATTATTTACAATTAAAGGATTATATTTTTGATATTTTCCTAACTCCTAATCGAGGAGATTGTGCTAGCGTACGAGGAATTGCTAATGAAGTGGCTGCCATTAATCGGATTTCTGTAAAAGCACCTAAAGTAGTTTCTGTAACACCCCTCATTGATGCTATTTTTCCTATTAGGATACAAGCTAAAGAAGCCTGTCCGCATTATGTAGGTCGGATTATTCGCAATATTGATAATAATACTCAAACTCCTGTTTGGATGCGAGAACGATTACGACGTAGTGGATTACGCTCTATCTATCCTGTTGTAGATGTCCTGAATTATGTGATGTTGGAATGGGGTCAACCTATGCATGCATTCAATTTTAATCAATTGTGTGGCGAGATTTGTGTGCGCTATGCAAGTTTCAATGAAAAAATTACTTTGATTGATGGGACTAAAGTTAGTTTGAATAATTGTACTTTAGTGATTGCAGATAAAAACCAAGTACATGCTATTGCAGGAATTATGGGGGGTGCTAATTCGGCCGTTAACAAAAAAACAAAAAATATCTTTTTGGAAAGTGCTTATTTTACGCCAAAGAATATTTTATTAACGGCACGACAATATGGTTTAAATACAGATGCTTCGTATCGATTTGAGCGAGGTGTGGATTTCGAACTACAAAAACTGGCAATGGAACGTGCAACGGAATTGTTATTGACGATTACGGGTGGAGAACCAGGTCCTATTGAAGAGCAACGTATTGAAGCAACTTTTCCCTCTATTAAAAAAGTTGGTTTACGTCGTGAACGAATTAAGCATTTATTGGGAGTTGATATTCCTGATAAAGAGATTCAGCAGATATTAGGTTTTTTAGGTATGACCTTTCAGCCAGAAATAAATGGTTGGCAAGTCATTGTACCAAGTTATCGTTTTGATATTACTCAAGAAGTCGATTTAATTGAAGAAGTAGCACGATTGTACAGCTATGAACGTATTCCTCAAACTATGATGAAACGTAAAATAGCTGTATCTCCTGTGGTGGAGACAGAAGTAAGCTTAGCTCGGATTCGGCGTTTAATGGTTGACCGTGGGTATAACGAAGCCGTGAATTATAGTTTTGTGGATGATAAATTGCAGAACAAGCTTAATCCTAATTTAGAATCTCTTGCTCTTACTAACCCAATTGCAAATGATATGAACGTTATGCGAAATAGTTTATGGCCTGGGCTTATTATTGCAGCGAAATATAATCAATCTCGTCAAATTGAGCGCGTGAGACTTTTTGAAATTGGCAGATGTTTTATCCATTGCAATAGAAAATGGCAACAAGTAACTAAAATTGCTTCTTTGATTGTGGGGAATGCTAGTAACTTACAATGGGGAGAAAAAAAACGACTAGTCGATTTTTATGACATGAAAGGAGATGTTAGCGCGCTACTTTCACTTACCCACGCTGAAAAAGATTTTAGTTTTGTACGAGCAAAGCACCCTGCCTTGCACCCAGGGCGCTCTGCTGCTCTTTATTTTAAAGAAGCTTGTATTGGCTATTTAGGCACCTTGCATCCTGTGTTGGCACGAGAATTAAACTTTAGGAGTATTCCTTACTTGTTTGAGGCAGAACTTAGAGCTTTTACAAAGAGAAGGTTACCTCATTACCAATCTATTTCTAAATTTCCTATGGTTCATCGTGATCTTGCCCTTGTGGTTGATCAAGACGTTGAAGCTTCGCAAATTGAAGAAGAAATTATTCAAAATGCTGGACATTTATTAATCATGATTGAAATTTTTGATATATACGAAAGCGGTGAAGATATTGAATTGGGAGAAAAAAGTATTGCTTTAGGGTTGACGTTTCAAGACTCATCCCGCACTCTAAGAGACGAAGAGATCAAACAGGTCATTGAAGGTATAATCTCTACGCTTAAGTGTAAGTTTAATGTCAAATTGAGGGCATAATTAATGGCACTCACAAAATCTGATTTAGTAGAACATTTATTTAGTGTGATAAACTTGAATAAGCGAGAGGCAAAAGAGTTAGTTGAATTATTTTTTGAGGATATCCGCCGTTCATTAGAAAGAGGAAATCCGGTAAAATTATCGGGATTTGGTAATTTTAATTTGCGTGATAAAAATCAACGTCCCGGACGCAATCCTAAAACTAGTAAAAAAATTCCTATTACAGAACGGCGTGTTGTAACATTTCGTGCTAGCCTAAAACTCAAATCAAAACTAGAGAAAAATCTTAAATCAGAACAAAGAGAATCATAAATCGGAAACTTAATTACTTTCTATTCATGAACAATTATATTTTTTAATTGGTGAAACTGGCAAATTCTGTGAGTTACGTACTTATATTTTGTTGTTGGGAGAAAGAATTTTCTCCGTTGTCGATTTCTTAAAACAAGAAGTTAACCGTCGTTACTATCAATTAAAAGATATTTTTTACTGGTGGTGCTAAAAATTTTCTGTTTATTTTATGAAGAAGGTTATATCATTGAAGGTTCTAAACAAAAGCTTTTTGAAGATGAAGTTCAGAATAAAAGCGAATATCAAGCGTACGAAACAATTCGTTATACTATTTTAGCATTAGTATTGGAAAAGATTTTAGTTAGTTTAAAAATTACTTGAGATTTTAGATTTTCTAACTGTTTTTAATAAAAAAGTTATTGCGGTGTCTGTGTGATTAGCAAAGGTGTGATAATCACTCTTTGAAATCCATTACATCAGAGTGTCCAGTGT
>NZ_NSHJ01000120.1 GCF_002871095.1 Coxiella-like endosymbiont | reverse complement strand
CTACTTGTATTGGCATGATATCAACCAAGGCAGTTTCAGGATTTTTATTACAGCAAACTTAACACCTACAAACTAAGGATTATAAAATCGATATCCCACTCCTACTTCACTACCCATCCGAATAAGCCTTTTGATAAAAATTAGTGGTTATAAATTTAAAAAATGTTAGGATGTTACTTGTATTTACATACATTCCTTTATAATTAAATCTTCCTATATAAATACTACTACCTAATCTACTAAATATAAAAATTATTCACAGCAGAAAAAATAGAACTCCAAGTCCACCTGCTAAGATCTTATGCGTGAAAAAATTACTCTCGAAGAGTATATAATATTATTAATATGTTAGATATCGTCGCATTTTAATGAACCTAACTCTTTTTATAAAGAAAAGACTTACTTCAAAAATCAATGGGCGAAAATAACAGAAAAACTTACGTTTATCACATAAAAATCTATTAATATCCTTCCAGGTATAGCACTTTGAATATAAGTGTCAAAAAACATTATATATGGAAGAAGGATGAATAAGAGGTCCAACCAATGTAGGTAGATTTTTTATAGTCATAGTAATTATGTTCCATAAAAAGACTCACACAACCTCCAAAATCTTCAACAATTTTCACCTAACTAGATGATAACCCTACAAAAAATTGTATATTTTTATTGTAAAATTGAAATTAATGAGGTTGCCACTACTGGAGGTACAATACCAGTAAATTGATTCAGAATGAATTTTACCATAATTAAGTAGAAAAATACTAATTTTCGTAAATATAGGTGTAAGACCGTAGTCTTACTGATCAAATCAGCGACCAAAGCACATGTAAAAGCTACGTTTATACTTAATTTGGCAATGATCTTAAGTAGCAAATTAAAAGTTCTTGATTCTTTATGCTAAAGAATTATTGTTTCCTTTTAAACTCTATCGTTACCCACTTGTGTTTCCCTACCTGGGGTAATCTCCTTGTCATCGAAATAATACTGAACTCCTACTAAAGTCACCCCCCCCCATTCTATTCCATAACCAAATTGTTCTATCTAGACATTAAAAATTTATAGCCTAACCAGCATAAACAGAAATTAAACACACAATTAACCTCTCTCCTTAAAATCCACTATAAATAGCACTAAATAAAATCTTAGACAGATAATGTCCATCGATTAGAAGAGAAAACTTCAAGACCACTAAAAAAGTTGAAAAGAAAAAATATTGAAAATACACTCCTTGTCATTCATTTTTGATAATAAACTCATCATAATAAGCTCATTGATTTAAATGATTTTTAACGATTATTTTTGAATGCTACTCGAGCATTCGTAAATATTGAGGATATTAACAATAATATTTAAAATGATCCATGTGTATAAAGCAGCCATTATATCGTCAATCATCACACCTAAACCACCTCCAATATTTTTTTCAATCCAACTAATAGGCCACGGTTTCCAAATATCGAATATCCGAAATAAAATAAAACCCATTAAAATAAAATACCAAATTTTAGGGATAGCAATCATAACAAATAAAAATCCAACTATTTCATCCCATACAGCAGCTGGATGATCGAAAGTGCCAAAGTGGCGATTTGTAATATCACAAATAATTATTCCAAAAACAAAAAGAACGAGTGCAATAATGCTATAAGTAAGCAAAGAAAATCGGCTAACAAAAATATAAAAAAACACACCTAACATTGTGCCAAACACACCTGGCATATACGGTATTGCACCCACACCAAATCCACAAGCAATGAATTCAATAGGATTCGTCCAGATACTTTGAGGAATATTATTTTTTTTCTTAAAAATGCTCATAACCTTTTTTGATTATCTTTAATGCTTGATTTTGATCATCTACTACTAAAAAAGTCCTCTCTTCTATAATTTTACCAATACATCGGTACTCACAATCCAATTTTTTAAAAAGTTTTTTTAATTGAGAGCTTTTTTTATGTGGCACTGTGAAACAAAGCTCATAATCATCCCCTGATGTCAAAGCATAATTCCAGGCTTTTTTAAATACACAATATTGTTTTAAATTTTCAGATAAAGGAAGCTGATCGGCATAAATTTTAGCACCCACTCCACTAGCTTGGATAATTTTCTCGAGGTCAGCCACCAATCCATCTGAAATATCAATAGCCGCACTTGCAATTCCACGCAACGCTAAGCCTGCTTTAATACGCGGAGAGGGACAATGTAATCGTTTTAATAAAAATGGATCAATTTTTTTATTTTTTTGCTTTAATAAATCTAATGCCAAACCAGCATCTCCTATTGTTCCTGTGACATAAATTAAATCGCCGACTTTAGCGCCGCTTCTATAAATAGCTTTTCCTCGCGGGACCATACCATTAACTACTATGGATATGCAAAGTGGTCCTGCCGTTATATCCCCGCCCATCAAAGAAATTCTGTATTGTTCTGCTAAAGAAAAAAACCCTTCCGAAAAAGCTTCAAGCCACTTTTTAGTAGCTTTTTCTAAAGTCAACGATAATAATGTGGTATCTGGTGTTGCCCCCATTGCTGCTAAATCGCTAAGATTAACTGCTAATGCTTTATAACCTAAATCGTACGGTAAAGTATTGACTGAAAAATGAACATCTTTTACCAGAGTATCTATTGAAGTTACTATTTGTGTATTTATAGGTATTTCTATTACGGCCGCATCATCACCAATACCTGCAATAATGCGTTTTGATTTACTTTGTTGAAAGTAGGTATTAATAATTGAAAATTCAGATAATGTCATTTACTGATAATATCATTTTCTTGTTAAGAAATCTTTTATATTTCCTAAAGATACTTTTTGAGACCAAAAAAGAAAAAGCAATTAAATTAAGATTTATTAATAATATAAGATTCAGTAATAATTCAATGTAAGATATAGTTGAATTCAATATAAGAGATACTCGAAAGCTCAATTAAGAATTGATATTCTTCATGAAGTAATAATTTTTTGCTTAGCCAAGAAAAAATAAAAATACAAAGATAACTTCCCTTACTTTCAATTTTAAAAAATTGATGCCGTTAATCCAAATTAATCCTAGTAAATTAGCTTGACGAACTGGTATAGAACAATCAATAATTCAGCGATTATCTATTAGCTCAAAATAGTAACCCAAAATTAACTATAATAAAGCTTATCGCCAGATATTTTTCAATCAATCTTAATCAATTGATTCATAAAGAACTATTATCCAGTTAAAAGCCTTCAAACGTGGAACCGCTCAATCTTTATAGGAATCGTGTCCCTGTAATTTCATAGAAACATACTATCAGCTGGCCGAACTTTTTTTGTAATATCAAAAACTCAGAAAGCCTCACTTATGTTTCTACGAACATCAATATCAATAAAATACTTGATAGCTTACACTTCTTAAGGGCTGCACGATAAAGCCTTTATTCCCAGAAAGGAACCACTTCTATTATTATAGAACCTAACCATGAACCGCATGATTAAGATTTTATTGTAATTCACTTCAATAGAGCCAATTAAATACTCTTGAAACAAATTATTATTTAATGATGATGGTGGGTAGGTATAAGCCCTATTTAAAATTACTTAAATCCGAAGATTGAGTCCATTAAAATGACTGTTCATGAACAAGGTGACCAATTTCTTGTGGTAATAACTACTTAAAGCCAAAGTTGATTATTAAAGTTGTGCTTTTTTCATTCAAAATGAACAAGTGCTTTAAACAGTAACTCAGACCTGTTAAGCTAAAAAAAACTGATTCTAAGTTATAAAAAAAATTAGTGTGCTATGAGATCATTTTAATGCTCTCTTTTGGGATACAACCAGGATAATTAAAATTTTTATCTTTAGTGCTGCCCATAAAATTAAAATTAGTTGTATACCCAACAGAAAACATTTTTAAGTGACAGGTATAAAACAGTGCTGTTATCATCATTTCTAGAGCTATAGTTCTTCTCACCATTTATCTTACTCATTAGGGCGCATACACGAAAGATTTAAGTGTTAGGCTCTTAATATTTAATTTATTAGAAACACCATCAAGTTTGAAAACTGCTTGCCGACACAAAGAATCACTCATCATTTTTCAATTAAAGAAGATAAAAATAAGCTTTTTCAAGTTTAAACCTCAATAGAGGCTCTCTCAGCCTTAAGGGATAATTTTTCTGTACCTAATATCTAATATCTACCGAGATATGATGGGAAGATTGCAATTGCTTATATGTTCCCGGTCTGAATACCATTTTTAAATCACTCTGGATTAGGTCAAAGTTTTAAATACTTCTGATATTGTATATTGGAATAATAGTGTCAATTATTTTACCTACCCGAATTGCCGCACTGAGTACATTGCTGTTTTAAGCGTCTTCTAGGTAGAGGAAATCTGGTAAGCTAGACTTACTAATAAAAACAAGCTGTTGTGAGAAATATTCTATAGAAATTAATAATTTCCTGCTCAATTTAGATAAAAACCCAGGCCTAAGGTATTCAAGAAGTTTTAACTTTAAATCTGGAGTATATTATAAGTATCAGTTACTTCTTTTACAACAATGCAAAAAGGGAAAGGTTGCAAACAATACGATAATTCTATTTTAAGATTGAAAAGATTAGACACCTTTAGAGAGTTAAAAACTCTGAAAAATACGTTACAGACTGTTAATAGTTACTATTATTTTTTATTCTGATTGCGCTTGCGAAATTTTTTAGGACCATGTGGTCCACGACCTCTTGGCATTTTATACTCTCTTTCTTATCTGATTGCTTAATACATCTAAAACTGCATTAACATATTTATACCCTTCCTGAGCACCAAATTCTTTCACTAATTCCACTGCTTCGTCAATGATTACCTTATACGGTACATCTTTTCGATACAACAATTCGTACGTAGCTAAACGCAATACTGCCAGTTCTACAGGATTTAAAGCGTTAATATCGCGATCTAAATGCTTCACGATTAATTTCTCAATAAACGCAATATCCTGGATGGTTCCCATTATTAAATCTTTAAAGTAAAGAAAATCAGCATCAGAAATATCATGTTCTTCAGAAAATTTATTAATTAAAACATCTGATGGTGTTTCCCCAAAAGCCCATTGATAGAGGGCTTGTAGGCTATAGCGCCGTGCGTTATGGCGTTTATTATTTTTCATGAATTTTTTTCTGCATTGTCTTATAAACAATGCATTTCATAATAAAATGCATTAATTTCTTAAAAGCTATGATAGACTTAAACAAATCGCACATAACTAACTTCATCTAAAGCCCGTAATTTTTTTTATTAAAACTTACTTAACTTCACTGAGAATTTACTTTACAATTTTCGCTTGCTCACAATTAATGAATGCTACCTTAAAAAGTAGCTTTAATTTTTCCAGTACTAGTGGCATTTTTTTAACATTTGTAATGAATCCTGTACGCAAGAGGCTATGCTTCATAAAATTTACTACTTGTCTGGACGTCCTATCTGATAATCCGTGGTAAATTAAATTAGACCTATTTTAAAAATAGTAAATCCATTCTTAAGATTTCAAACACTTACGGCCCTGATATATTTTAGGGCACCTTCTTTTAATAAACCACACATCAATTACTCTAGTATCTTTTAAGTTTATAGATAATAATATATTATCAAAGCATTCTTTCTTGACTATATATGGGAAACTGCTGAGTTAATTTTCTTACTTTTTTTTTGATTTCAGCGCTTATATTTTTATTATTTGGATTATCCAAAATATCACAAATCCAATGACCTACTTCTAAAACTTCTTGTTCTTTAAAACCTCGTGTAGTGACGGCTGGCGTTCCAATTCGAAGACCACTTGTAACAAACGGTGAACGAATTTCTCCAGGTACTGTATTTTTATTAACAATAATATTAGCCTGAGCTAGTGCTAACTCTGCCTCCTTCCCTGAGATTTCTTTATTTAATAAGCTCACGAGAAACATGTGATTTTGTGTGCCACCTGAAATAACAGTATAATTACGCTCCATCATTACGGCTGCCATCACTTCAGCATTTTTTAAAATTTGTTGTGCGTAAGATTTAAATTCCGGCTGCATAGCTTCCTTAAACGCTACAGCCTTTGCAGCGATCACATGTATTAAAGGACCGCCTTGTGAACCTGGAAAAACTGCTGAATTTAAACGCTTTTCTAATTCAGGATTTGCTTTAGCTAAAATTAGTCCAGAACGAGGCCCTCGCAGTGTTTTATGAGTAGTGGTGGTCGTTACGTCTGCGATATTAACAGGAGAAGGATAAACTTCAGCTGCTACTAAACCCGCCACGTGGGCAATATCGGCCATAAAATAAGCATGAATATTATCAGCGATTTTACGAAAACGTTGCCAATCCACTATCCCAGAAAAAGCTGAAAATCCCGCCAAAATTACTTTTGGCCGGTGCATCTCGGCCAACTGAGCCACTTGATCGTAATCGATATCACCTTCTAAATTTAATTTATAGTGAACCGCTTTATAAAATCTACCCGAGAAACTCACTGGTGCACCATGTGTTAAATGCCCTCCATGTGATAGATCCATAGCTAATAAATTATCCCCAGGATTAATAAGAGCCATATACGCTTCTGCATTAGCTTGCGAACCAGAATGAGGTTGGACATTCGCATAGTCAGCCTTGAATAAGGTTTTTGCCCGAGAAATAGCCAATTGCTCAACAATATCAATGAATTCACAGCCCCCATAATAGCGTTTATGAGGATAACCTTCCGCATATTTATTCGTTAGCACAGACCCCTGAAGCTCTAACACCCGAGGACTCACGTAATTTTCTGAAGCAATTAACTCGATATTTTCTTGTTGCCGTTTCTCTTCGCTCCGAACTGCTTGGGCAAGTTCGGGATCAAAGATTTTGAGTGTGAAACTGGGATTGTACACCTGATCAGGTTCCTTAGTTTAACTAAAAATACATTCTACCTCACCCCCGAAGACAATAGAATAGCAATTGAACTAAGAAGGGGGACTTCGTATAAAGAAAGAAGCAAGTCGTCGTTCTTTAAAGGAAAGGGGGGGCTGGAATTTATCAAGTACTTAGTTCTATTTTCGCAAATTTATATAGAAATTTGATTGATAATATTTTTATCTAATTTTAAAAAACCCAACTTATTACGAATATTTAATAACTTTTATACTCTAGTAAATAAGGACAATAATTTCTCAACTTAACAAACATAGTACAATGATTACCCTCAAGGCACAAATATTTTGTTCAAGTAAATAACAAAATCCACTACTCCTAACAACCCCAAAAGGCATAAGTAATCAAAAAATTTAATGGCATGTCTTCTAACTTCGTGGCTCAGGTAAAAACGATCCTAGAATCTTAGACTAAGCTAATTTCTAAAAAGGTGATTAAGCGATTTAATCAGAATAGCTAATTAAGATTTTGTCAGCTTACTTACTTCACCCGTAATGATCATCTAGAAAATCTCTGTAACATAAGACTGATTTTCCCTGGACGAATTGTGCTCTAATCTCTTAAACGTGTTTCAGATAACCGAGTCTTTTATAGTGGTTGATCACTTTGCTCAGTTGTTCGTTTTACATCTCTAAAAGAAACTTTTTACTTACAATAATCCGTTCAAGCTGATTATATCCAGCACTCAATTTTCATAAAATCCTCTTCATCGATCTTTTAATTTTGCTGATGCAAGGAATAATTTCAGCTTCTAATCTTATACATATAAAACAATCAATTAAAGTCATCACCTAACGATAATATCAATTTATTACACTGAAAATAATTAATTATAATTATAATCACGGTCTTCAGTATTTACCTGTGAATTTCGTAGCTCTAAGTTACCTGAAATCTCTAGCAGTTTAATCATTAAACTCCAAGAAAAACATTTTGCGAAATTATGCCTAATACTTTCCTGATTGAAAGTCTTGATG
>NZ_NSHJ01000119.1 GCF_002871095.1 Coxiella-like endosymbiont | reverse complement strand
TGTCTCGACAAGATAATAATCGTTTTTTATCTTATTTTTATAAGCTTTCTAAAATTTTATTCTAAGGCATTTCTTCGCTTTCTTTAGTCATGTTGCGATTATCTAAGTAAGAGGAAAAAATAAAAATAAGAGAAGAAAATAAAATTCTGCTTAACGAAGAACCTCATGGCTGGATACAGAAAAACAAAAATCTCAACTAAACTGAAGGAAATTTAACTTTTCTACAGAATATTTTTATTTACCTTTTCTTAAATGTTAATCATTTAATGATTAAAGTACTGTAGATAAGCTAACTCCATAACTTGTTATTACATTCTGAAGTATAGAGTGTAAAAATAATTCAATATAGAATACTATCTCTATAGATAGAGAGCCAATTTTTTTAAACGTCTAGATTCTCAACAGATAAGGCATTTTGTTCAATAAAGATGCGGCGAGGTTCAACCTGATCGCCCATTAAAGTAGTAAAAATTTCATTTGCTATTACAGTATCTTTAATGCTTACAGATAAAAGGCGGCGACTTTCTGGATCCATTGTAGTGTCCCATAATTGTTCAGGGTTCATTTCTCCTAAACCTTTATAGCGTTGTATTGTTAATCCTTTTTTTTCTTCTTCAATAAGCCAGTTTAATCCCTCTCCAAAAGAACTCACTCCTTGTTGTTTGTTATTACGTTTTATGTAGGCTCCAGCCTCAATTAATTCTGATATTTCTTTATATAAATTAATAATATGGTGATAATCAGCACAGCCAAAAAAATCTTGGTTAAAAGAATATTGTTGAGTAATTCCGTATCTAGTAATTGTAAGAACCGGTAAATATAGTTTTTGTTCCTCGTCTTTTTTGAGATAAAAATGATATTGAGTACCGATTTCGATTTTTTTTTCTAAAAGTTGGTTTTCTAATTCTTTGATCCAACTGTTTACTTGTGATTTGTTATGCAGTTGTTCCATCATTAATGGAGTAATTTCTAGTAACTCTTTTAAAATAGTAGATGGGTAACGTTTACTGAAACGCTTGAGGATTCTTGTAGTAGTTTGATAATGAGAAGCCAAGCGTTTGAGTGCTGATCCACTAATGGCAGGAGTATGAGGATTCACATAAAATTTAGCATCATTTAAGGCCCATTCAAGCAGTAAAGCGTCAAGTGCTGAATCATCTTTAATATATTGTTCTTGCTTGTTTTTTTTTACTTTATAGAGGGGTGGTTGAGCAATGTAAATATGACCTTGTTCGATCAGTGTCGGTATTTGCCGATAGAAAAAAGTGAGTAAAAGTGTACGAATATGAGCACCATCGACATCCGCATCGGTCATTATGATGATTCGATGATAACGTAATTTATCAGGATTATATGCTTCACGACCAATTCCACAACCCAGAGCAGTAATTAATGTACTGACTTCAGTAGAGGAGAGCATTTTTTCAAATCGGGATTTCTCTACATTAAGAATTTTACCCTTTAAAGGTAAGATAGCCTGATAGCGGCGATCGCGAGCTTGTTTGGCTGAGCCGCCTGCTGAATCCCCCTCAACCAAAAATAGTTCACATAGGGAGGGATCTTTTTCTTGACAATCGGCCAATTTTCCAGGTAATTTACCAATATCTAGTATGTTTTTCTGTCGCGTCATATCACGGGCTTTTCGTGCCGCATGTCGTGCTTGGGCAGCATCAAGAATTTTTAAAGCAATAGCACGTGCTTGTTTGGGATTTTCTAAAAGATAGTCGCGAAATTTTTCAGCTACTGCACTTTCAACTACAGGTTTAACTTCCGTAGAGACTAATTTGTTTTTTGTTTGTGATGCAAATTTAGGATTAGGTAGTTTAATGGAAAGTACGGCTGTTAATCCTTCACGAGTATCATCACCGTTAATAGGGACCTTTCTTTTCTTACTTAGTCCTGTATTTTCAATATAATTATGAAGTGTTCGAGTTAATGCAGCTCGAAATCCAGATAAATGTGTTCCTCCGTCACTTTGGAAAATATTGTTAGTGAAGCAAAAGATGCTTTCTTGAAATCCATCATTCCATTGCATGGAAACTTCTACGACAATGTCTTTTTCTTCGGTAGCAAAATAAAAAACATCTGGATGAAGAGTGGATTTTTTCTTATTGAGGTACTCAATGAATGCTTTAATACCTCCTTTGTATTCAAAAATATCTCTTTTTCCGGTCCGTTCATCGAGAAGCTCGATGCGTACTCCTGAATTTAAAAAAGAAAGTTCACGGAGTCGTTTGGCTACAATATCATAATGAAATTCAGTATTGCTAAAAATATCATCACTGGGTTTAAAGCGAATTTGCGTTCCTGTTTGATTACTTTTTCCTATTATTTTTAAAGGAGCTTGAGGAACTCCGATTTTATAAAATTGATAATGAGCATTTCCATTTTGGTAGATAGTCATATGAAGCTCTTCCGAAAGAGCATTGACTACTGAAATTCCTACACCGTGAAGACCACCAGACACTTTGTAGATGTTTTTATCAAATTTTCCACCCGCATGGAGTACAGTCATAATAACTTCTGCTGCTGAGCGACCTTCTTCTGAATGAATTCCTGTAGGAATTCCTCGTCCATTGTCCTGTACAGTAACAGATCCATCGGCGTGAATCATGATCAAAATATGAGTACAAAAACCAGCAAGTACTTCATCCATGGAGTTATCAACAACTTCAAAGACCATATGGTGAAGGCCAGAGCCGTCATCTGTATTGCCAATATACATGGCCGGTCGCTTACGAACTGCATCTAAGCCCTTAAGAACTTTAATTGTTGAAGAATCATATTTTTGGGAAACACTGACTTGCATTAATACTCTAAATTAGGTTGAAATAGATTATTTTTAATTTTCTAAAAAACAAAACGACTTAATTGTATCATAAAAGAGCGTATTTGTTAGGTTTATTTAATAAGGGTCTTTATTAGGTTTATTCTTGAGTATAGTAATTTTAGTGAAGATTTTGAAGCGCAAAAAAAAATAAATAACCTATGGTCATCTAAAACATAGGTGATTAGTTAAAATTTTGTTTTTCGAAATAGCTACTAAGTATATGAATACATTGTAAGTTTATAAGATACTTAGATGTATATTTTTACTATAATACAGATAGAACTTCAGATAGAAATTAAATTCTTTGTTAGTTAGAAATATTGTAGAAAAATTGAATAAATTAATGAGCTTTTAGTATCTATCATATTTTTGAAAAAGAGTATAATGATTCCTTGAGGTTCCGATTGTTATAAATATTATATGATTTTAATCAAGAAAAATATCAAGTATTCTCTTGAATACTTATTAAAAAGTATTCAGACAAGAAGGTTACAGACAAGAAGGTTAGATTATATGCTAACTAATCGCTCTATTTTGGAAGAATTACAAATTGTAGCAAAACACTGAGAACCTCAGTATAGATTCCTTCTTTTCTATACCGATCAATTGTAGAGAGCAAGCAAATATATTTAACTGTATGTATGAAACAGTAAAAACACTGTTTTGATTAGATACACGAAAATATTGTGGAAAAAGATATAAAATATGTGGCGTATATTCATAGTCTTCATTAATTTATTTAGCATCATTCCCCCATAATTTTTATGGAGAGCAGATTGTAATATTATTATGAGTGTATAATAGTCATACAGGATAAGTATAAGCTTTAGTAAGAAATGTTTGATCAAGTGAAATGAAGAAATTTTTAAACTAAATTTTAAAAAAATATAATGCTTTATTTGGAGTTAATTTTCAATAAGGAAAATACATATCATACCCATTGTATGAATGCTTATTTTATCTGATGATATGAATTTTAAATTTATAAGCTATCGTAATTTATGATCTATCGTAATAAGTAGTATTATTATGATTTTAGGGTTTACCTATGAGCTAGTAAATTACTACTAGGTACGGAGAAATTCTATTTTTGAGAAAAATGAAGTCCATATAAATTTCAACTATGAGGCAACTAAAGTTAGTATTTTCTTTTCCCTAGAAAGAAAATAGATAGCAGGATATTCTACGTGAAATAAGGTACTCTCTCTATAGAAGTTTCAATTTCTTTAACATTTATTCTTCTGATCAATTTTTTTGATAAATAGTTGATATTCTAGTTGATTTTAAGAATTGATTACTCGATGACCTTTCTTAGTCTCTAATTCTTTCTGACCGCTCATTGATTAAGTCAATCAGTATGGTTTAAGTTTTTCTCTTTGAGAAAAAGTTTTTAAAGTAAGATAAACTGGGTAACTAACGAGTTTTTATTTTTTTAAGATCGAATATCTTGAGATAAGAAGATTACAAACAAATCAACAGTTAAATTAAGTGTCAAAGTGTTGAGGCCCACTTTTGTTATAGCCGAGCTATACAGCTTGCCTGAGATTAGATTAAAGCTTTGATCTAAAAGAGATTATTTTTAGAGACTAACATCAATAAATAATGAGGTAGAATACTTGAGTGAAATACAAAATACTAAAAATCTAGTTAAAAAAGTTTTTCATTCAGAGACAACCTTTTTGCGTCATAAATCAATAGACTAAATATCTTCAGAAAGCCATTAGTTCTAATATAGTAGTCATTTTATTTAGTAATTTCATTGAGTGTAGAAGTTGTAATTTTAAAGCTACATTTATCCTTCTTCTAAGGAGCGTTAAATATGTTGCCATGTAGGAACAAAAGTAGGTGTTTAATATGAAACAATATAGCTAATTTAAAATTTCCGATGATTTTTTGATACCTTCTAGACAAAAAAACGAAGATTCACAGCGCTTAATAATACTAAGAGGTAATTTTTTTAATGATAAATCTTATTGAGAAACTGTTTTATTATCAAGTTTTTAAAGTCAATTCCTTGTGATTCATACTATTTAACTCCCAAGAGGGGGGGGTAAGGTATTCCTATTCTTTCATATAGTTAACGAATACGAAAAAATTATCAGCTATATGTTGGATAAGTTGTTAAGTAAGGTGGATTTAGAAGGATTTTCAGAGGCCTAAAAAATAAATCAATTTTCGAGTAAGTTTGTTGTTTTTCTAGATTTATTAGGGGTCAAGACAACATTAAACCGGGAAGTAGGAGAAATACCTATTTCTTTACAGTGTGTTATATTGATTAATTTTTAATAATGTAATGTGTAATGATTGGTATCCAATTAAAGTCGCATAGGCATGACAACAAAGATACTCTCTATTCGATTTTTTGCCTCAGTAACTAATAAACTACTGTTTGAATCAGAGAAGGTTAAGATCACGTTTCCTCGCTCAACAATATTTAAAATATCTAGTAAATAATTAACGTTAAATCCAATGTCTAACTCTTCTTTAGAGTAATCAATTTTAATTACCTCTTCAGCTACTTCTTGTTCCGAATTAGTGGATAAGATACGTAATAATCCGTGGCGAAGCTCGAAGCGGATTCCCTTAAATTTTTCATTATATAATAAAATAGCAGTTCGACTCAGTGCTTGCTTGAACAGATCCCGATCGATAGTGATTTGTTTAGTACCTCCTTTGGGAATAACTCGTTCATAATCAGGGAAACGGCCTTTGATTAATTTAGAAGTAAAAGTAAAATCTATAGTAGACACAGATACATGATTCTTCCCAATCATTAAGGTAACAGGATTTTCGTTGTCAGTTAGAAGTCGTAATAATTCAATTACTCCCTTTCGAGGAAAAATAACTTGTAACTGATGCTTAATACTGGTGTCAATTTCAAAGAGCTGGGAAGCAAGACGATGTCCATCGGTAGCAACAGCACGTAATTTAGTCGGACGCATTTCGAGAAGTAAACCGTTTAAATAAGATCGTACATCTTGCTGGGCCATAGAAAAATAAGTGCGCTGTAATAAGCGATAAAGTTGATATTGAGGTAGGGTCAATTTCAGATAATATTCTAGCTTCTCTACTGTCGGGAAATGATCAGCCGGTAACGTCGACAATACAAAGCAACTTTGGCCAGAACGAAATATAATTTTTTCTTTATCGCCATGTAATTCAATAGGTGCGTTTTTGGGCAAAGCACGACAGATATCTATTAATTTTCGACCTGGTAAAGTGAATCGGGAAGCCTCTAAATTTTCATTACCTAATTTTGTTTGTCCTATTAATTCAACTTCCAGATCTGTGCCTGTAATAGAAAGCAGCTTGTTTTCGGTGGATAGTAACACATTAGAGAGAATCGGTAATGTTTGTTTACGTTCCACGACCCCAATAACTTGTTCTAAAGGTTTTAAGAGCGTTTCACGAATCAAGTGCAGTTTCATGTGCGGTTCCTTATTTTCCTTATTATTAATAATTATTAATAAAATTTTTTGAATATTAATAATTCAAATTAACCTGATAAAATTCGTATTAGATTCTTATAATCTTCTAAAATATCTACTGAAGTGGTGAGTAGTTCTTTCACTTTACGGCAAGCATGTAATATGGTTGTATGGTCTCTCCCACTAAATGCATCTCCAATTTCAGGCAGACTATGATTCGTAAGTTCTTTAGCGAGAGCCATTGCCATTTGACGAGGTCTCGCAATAGAACGGCTTCGCCGTTTGGCCAATAAATCAACTACTTTTATTTTGTAATACTCAGCTACGGTCTTTTGGATATTTTCTATAGTAATCAGTCGGGCTTGAAGTGTCAGTAAATCTTTAAGTGCATCTCGAGTAAATTCAACTGTTATGAGTTGTCCTGTGAAGTGGGCGTTAGCAATAACCCTTTTTAAGGCACCTTCGAGCTCTCGTACGTTAGATTGGATGTGTTTCGCTATAAAAAATGCTACCTCATGAGGTAAATGCATTTTTAATTGTTCAGCCTTTGTCATCAAAATAGCCACCCGAGTTTCTAATTCTGGTGCTTCGATGGCCACGGTTAATCCCCATCCAAACCGCGATTGTAGTCTTTCTTCTAACCCATTAATTTCTTTAGGATAACGGTCACAAGTTAATATGATTTGCTGCTGACCATCAAGCAGAGCATTAAAAGTATGGAAGAATTCTTCTTGGGATCGATCCTTCCCAGCAAAAAATTGAATATCGTCAATCAGTAATGCATTTACTGAACGATAAAAACGTTTAAAATCATTCATTACATTGTGTTGGAGGGCTTTGATCATATCGGCAACAAAGCGTTCTGAGTGTAGATAAAGAACTTTTATTTCAGCATTGTTTTTTAAAATTGCGTTGCCAACAGCATGCATTAAATGGGTTTTGCCTAAACCTACACCTCCATAAATAAATAACGGGTTATAGGCTTGACCTGGGTTTTCTGCTACTTGAGTAGCGGCTGCTCGGGCGAGCTGATTAGATTTACCTTCTACAAATGTTTTAAAAGTAAAATTACTATTGATATTAGTGTGTGAATGAATAACCGGAGTTTCAAGAATGCTTTTATGGATTGGGGTGTGAATCTTGTTTTTGGGCTCAGCTTCTGTGGAAGATTTACTTCCAATTTGTAGTTCTATTTTCAGAGGTGTTTCAGTTAATTCATCAAGAACCTCTCGAATTCGATTGATAAATCGCTCATTAATCCAATCCAGCACAAATCGATTAGGCGCTAGCAATAATAAACTGTTTTTTTTAGATTCTACAGCGTGTAAAGGTCGAATCCAAGTATTATATTGTTGTGGCGGAATTTCGTCACGCAAATAATTAAGACACTTGTCCCATAAAGATGTTTGCACGGACATAGGATATCTTTACAAATTGAATGTTAGAATTTTGTAAGGAATGTATTGTAACTTGGTGTTGAGAAGTTATCTATAGCCAAATGAATAAAGCAAGCTAATTAAAATTTTTTTTAGAATTTTTATTTTCGAAATGATGTATTGTACTAAAACGAAAGTTAAACCTAAAAACTTATACAATAAATATTATATTAATAAATATTGTATTATTGAAAAGGTAGATGAATAAGTTTCAATATTTAGTTTTATTGATGGTAAATTGATACGTTTTGATTTCTCAGGTTCATCTGGTATGGGTGGATGTAAAACCGTTACCTTAGATAAGAAGGGCTGAGTAATTTTTTTAAAGTAAAGAGTGTAGTTTTTGAAAGAGACGTGTATAAAAAAGATGAAGGTAGTATTGCCAATCCTCCGAGTCTTAAAGGTTAAGTTTTTGATATTTTGTATCTTTCTAGATAAGGATCTCTAGGAGATCTATTTTATGAAGCATAAATAGCAATAGGGATGTTATTACTAAAAAAGTTATTAGGTATGAATAATATT
>NZ_NSHJ01000118.1 GCF_002871095.1 Coxiella-like endosymbiont | reverse complement strand
AGTCTTTATTAAGATTTACTGGGTCTTTTAGTGAGTTAAGAAAAAATTACAGATTTCTGCCTATTTTACATATTTTATTATGATCTTATGCTTACCTTTCTAAATAGAAATATTTTGTTGCAAAAAACCTTACTGGTTATGCTGGTAATTAACCATGCTGTTTTTAGAGCAGAATCTTGTCTATATTTTAATTTCAGTACATTATCTAGATTATGCTTTCCTTACAAAGGATTCGGTAAGATGTATTTTGTGTCCTAGTGGTGATTCTATAATTAATTATCTTAAAGGATCCTTTGAAGTATTATTATGGGGAATATTTGAGTCAGAATACGTTATAAAAATTATTAGAAAATTTTAATAATAATTTTAATAAAATTATGATATCCTATTCTAGGAGATTAAATGCTAAAAATATCCCCTCTTTATCGTTTACCCCTGTGTGTTTCTATTATTGGTCATATCATTTTATTGATTGCACTTACCATGAAGTTATCTTCCTCTAATAGGTATCGACTGAATCATCCATTATGGCCTGTGACTATTATTAAACCTGTGACTATTATTAAATCAGAAACGATAAACCAGAAAACGAAAACTATGGGTAATAGTATTATGGGTAAAATTAATATTATAACAAAAGAAAAAAAACGAAAGTATAAAACTCGAAAAATATTTTCTCAAGCATTACCAGAAAGAGTTCAGGACTTA
Source organism: Coxiella-like endosymbiont (assembly GCF_002871095.1). GTDB lineage: Bacteria > Pseudomonadota > Gammaproteobacteria > Coxiellales > Coxiellaceae > Coxiella. The sequence goes on along the minus strand of NZ_NSHJ01000118.1, from coordinate 7,617 downwards.
AAAAAACAAAAAATTGCTGAACAAAAGCGACTTGCGGTTTTACATAGTAAACAAGTACCGGTGAAAAACCACGAAGAGCAAAAAGGATTAGTACAAAAAAAAAGATTAGATGTGAAAAAGCAGGATCAAATTAAACAACATCAACTGGCATCCAAACAACAAAAATTAGAACAGAAATTATTGCAACAAGAAATACGAAGAGAACAGGTTCAAGTAGCTCAAGCGCGTCAGACCGTGCAAAATCAGGCAGTTTTAGATCAATATAAAGCGAAAATTATACAAGCTATTCAACAACAGTGGATTATTCCTGAAAATACCAATAAGAATCTTTCATGTATTTTACTAATTCAATTAGCACCGGGTGGAATTGTTTTATTGGTAAAGACACTTAAGAGTAGTGGTTACCCAATCTTTGATTGGTCGGCTCGAATGGCAGTTTTTAAAGCTTCTCCTTTACCTGTTCCCCAAGATAGTAATCTCTTTTCTGCATTTCGGGAATTATGCTTGACGGTTCGACCTCTACAGGCTCAAGTGAATTCATAAGTATTGCATGAAGGATAGCAGAAGCACTATAATTTAACTGGTAGTTATCCCACTAAAAATAGTAAATACTATGCAAAAACGATATCGACTAGCCTTTTATATTCTTATTTTATTATTTTTTATGCCTGCTTATAGCAGGTTAGATTTAGAATTAACCCAGGGGATAACTTCTGCGATCCCCATTGCTATTACATTTTTCGCAGGACCATCCGTTTCTGGAGATAGAGATCAAAAAATTATTCAAGTAATCAAAAATGATTTACAACAAAGCGGGCAATTTCGGGTAATAGTAAAACCCGATGATATTTTAGGTCAGACTCCAGAGTCTATACAGGAGGTAAATTATAGTTATTGGCAAAAACAAAAAGTCAACGTGGTAATTATTGGTGCTATTCGAGCATCTGGAATGAATCATTATCAAGTGACCTTTACCTTAGTGAATGTTTTTGATTCGGATAATGTTTTATTAAGCGATTCCTTCAATGTAAGAGTACAAAATTTACGGAGCCTTGCTCATCATATTAGTGATCTCATTTATCAGAAGCTAACCGGAGTCCGTGGGATTTTTTCTACACGAATTGCTTACGTCTTTGTGCAGCGTTTTCCAGATAAACTTCCTATATACACTTTAGAAGTGGCAGATGCAGATTGTTTTAATCCTCAACCTCTTTTAGTGTCTCATATGCCTATTATGTCTCCCACGTGGTCTCCGGATGGTAAAAAAATTGCTTATGTTTCTTTTGAAGGGCAGCATGCAGCTATTTATGTGCAAAATTTAACTACTGGAGATCGGCAACGAATTAGCGATGCCCCAGGGATCAACGGAGCACCTGCTTTTTCACCAGATGGAACTCATTTAGCATTAGTACTGAGTAAAACAGGCAACCCTAATATCTATGTTTTAAATTTAGCCACAAAAGAATTACGTGAAATCACTAATGATTGGGCTATTGATACCGAGCCCGCTTGGTCACCTGATGAAAAAATTCTTCTTTTTACTTCTAATCGTGATGGAACACCGCAAATTTATCAATACTCTTTTAAGGATAATACAATTACGCGTTTGACCTACCGAGGTGATTACAATGCGAGAGCGTCTTTTTTGCCTGATGGGCAATCGATTGTGATGATGCATCGCGAGAATGGTTTATTTGGGATTGCATATCAAGATTTAACAACGGGGCGATTGAAAATTTTAACCCAAAGTGGATCAGATGAATCGCCAAGTTTGGCTCCGAATGGTAAAATGATTGTTTATGCGACAGAATATGGAGGACAAGGAGTACTCGCGCAGGTTTCTATCGATGGACAAGTAAAGTTACGGTTGCCCTCTAGAGAGGGAATTGTCCAAGAACCTGCGTGGTCTCCATTTTTAGGTTAAAATACCATCATTCAAAGCATCATTCAAAGAGGAGACAGCAAGAATGACCGGAATCAAAAAAGAATTAGAGGAATAATTTATGAGAAGTAGATTTCAATGGGCTATTTTAAGTATGCTACTTGCATTAACGGGTTGTAAAAGTTATATTCCTTCTATCGAAGGTGAAAGTGCAGCAACTGGAATTAAAGACGCTGCTAAAAGCTATACCTTTTCAGGAGAATCTAGTTACCACTCTCAAGTGGCACGAGATTTTGAAGGTCGCATTATTAATTCTTTAACTGCACCTACTAATCAAACGTATTATTTTGATTTTGATAGTACGGCAGCACAGTCTGCCGATCTTCAAGCAATACATATCCAGTCTAATTATTTAATTACTCATCCGACAGCAAAAGTTCGTCTTGAAGGTAATACTGATAACAGAGGCAGTCGAGAATACAACATCGGTTTAGGTTGGCGTCGTGATCAGGCTATTGCTCGTATTTTTGAACAAGAAGGTGTAGCGCCATCACAGATGGATATGGTGAGTTACGGAAAAGAGCATCCAGCAGTTCCAAGTAACAATGAATATGCATGGCGATTGAACCGACGAGTTAATTTGATTTATGAGGCTTATTAAGGGGCTTATTCTTATTAAGGGGCTTAATTAAGGATTGAGAGGATGAAAATAAAAAATTTATATGGCATAATCATCATTTTAACAAGCCTTTTATTGATAGAGGTTGTCGCACTAGGTGATGCTCCTGTTGTTGATATTACCCAGAAATCTAATAGCCAAGAGACTTCAGATGGAATACCTACAACAGTTACTTCTGAAAACTTTAATAGCTCAGCTACTGAAATCACTCCTTCTGATTCTGCAAGTTTTTTACCTACACAGCCCTTGAGTGATACTCAGCGCATAGCTCGTCTAGAACAGCAAATTAAGAACCTGATTAATATAAATTTGCCGCAGCAAATTATAGATTTACAACAGCAACTTGCTCAAGTGCGAGGTCAATTGCAAGAGCAGCAACACGATTTGCAATTGGTAAATAAGCAGTTGCGTACTTTTTATAACAATCTTAATCAAAGATTAATACAACTTAAAAATTTAAATAGTGATACCCTAAATGATAATTCTTCTTCACAAAAAACTACCGGAAATTCATTTTCCAATAATGGGAATATTCAATTACAAGATTCTACGGCGTATCAAATAGCTATTAATTTTTTAAATAAAAATCAATATGATAAATCTCTAGCTGCTTTTCAAAATTATTTAAATAATTATCCTAATGGCAATTATGTCGCTAATGCTCATTATTGGCTTGGGGAAATCTACTTAGAACAGAATAACAGAAAAAAAGCAGTGTTAGAGTTTCAGATCATTAAGAATAAATTTCCTCAATCAGAAAAAGTACTTGATGCTCAACTAAAGTTAGCTATGATTCATGCAGAAAATGGTCAAGTTATTCAAGCTAAACAAGAATTAATGGAAATAAAAAAACAGCACCCTAACTCAACCGTAGCGCAATTAGCGAGTATTTGTTTGCAGCAGTTGGAATCGCCTAATGCGTCATTAACAAATTCTTTATTATGAATAAGCTTTCTAGATTATTGAAATTTTTTATTTTATATAGGGAGCAAGAGGGAGAAAGAAAAACTATAGAATTATACAGTATTTTTTACTTAAGTGAAGGGGGGGGGAAGGTAGTACCTATTTTCTTATTTCTATTGTGGTATTTTTTATAGTTTTTTTAGGAAAAAATTATTTTTATTTCAAAAAAGGGTATCTTAGGCTTCGGATGATGATTTATTATCCTATGTAATAAAGGGTTATTATGGAAGGAACACTTTTGACTCAGTAAAATTTTATTTCCTAATTATTGAAAGTATTATGTAATTTAGGTTAATGTTTTTCTAACAATGAGTGAAGTGTTGATATCTCTGTAATAGATTCTCAGGTATAAAAAATTCTTTAACTTAAAACTGTTAATTCTAATGAAACTTCTAAAAATAAATTTGTAAATTTTAATTACCCTTTTTTTTGTGATTAGTGTTATTTTCAATAAACTAAGAGAAAATCATTTATGTAATTTAGTTCATATATTCTGAAGTGTTATTTTGCCCAACTATATATATAAATAAACCAAGTATATATACATAAATTAAATAACCAAACAATGCGACGAGATATTGAATGATACTCTCTTGTTCCGCTTTAAACTTTAAATTACCTCAATATATTGGGGGATATTCTGGAAAAATAACTCATGCTTGTCTCTTTTAAAGAGATTGGTTTGTACTAGTATGAAATCAAGGTAAATATTTTTGAATTTTAAATTTTTAAATTAAACGTTCTATGAAAACACACTGAAGAAAGCAAGGAGTATATTGAATGTAATAAGTTTTCGGATTTCATCATTTTTTAACTTTGTTAATTATTTTATTTTTCCTATTTTATTTTCTCCTTTGGAAAATTAATCAAGGTAAACTTGAAATTATTATGTCAAAATTTTTTGAAAATTCTTCTAGTAATCTCGATAAATTTTTAGAATTCTCTTTAAGAATTTGCATTAAAAGGAATTTGCTTTTAAGCTTTTATACTAAAATTTTTAAACTTTTAGGTATAATGAGTTGGTGGTAAGGAAAGGCATTTACCTGCACAGCATACCTTTTAGTGATAATCTTGGTTGTGCTGATCCCAAGATCAAGAATCTAAACTTTAGAAAGTAGGAATATTAACTCTACTCCTCTATATTAGAGAGCTTGCTGTTACTGAAGCTAACAGGTTGCTTGTAAATTAGTAATTATAAACTTAATGAGCAATAATTGTATAATAATCACATATTGCCTAAATTTAAGAAATAATAGTTATTTTAGTGTCATATCGTGATTAGCTATAATAATAGGCTTAATGATTTTAGAAAACTAACGGTTTATTATATTCCCAGGCCCTGAATAAGTATTATTAAAATTGAAACTTAGAGAAGACTGTTATGCGAATGGATAAATTTACGACATTGTTTCAAACAGCATTAGAAGATGCTCAATCTTTAGTCGTCAGTCGAGAGCAACAATTTATCGAGCCAGCTCACGTAATGAGAGTGTTGCTAGAGCAAGAACACGGAATTATTAAACCATTATTACAAGAATCAGGTGTTAATTTGTTCCGCTTGATCGATTGCTTGGAGAAGGTAATCGATACTTATCCTCAAGTTCAAGGTACACGTGGAGAAGTTCATTTATCTAGGGAGTTAGTGCAAATTTTAACTTTAATGGAGAAGTTAGCTCAACAAAACAAAGACCAATATATTTCTTCAGAATTATTTATTCCAGCCGCGTTAGAAGCTAAAGGTCGATTGCAAGATCTTTTAATAGAAGCTGGTGCTGATAAAAAAATTATTAAAAAAAATATTAAAAATTTACGTAGTGGAGAATGTGTTACTGAACAAGGTGCTGAAACACAAAGACAAGCATTGAAAAAATATACTATTGATCTTACAGAAAAAGCTGAAATTGGAAAATTAGATCCTGTTATTGGTCGGGATGAAGAAATTCGTAGAACTATCCAAGTTTTACAGCGACGCACTAAAAATAATCCTGTGTTGATTGGAGAATCTGGTGTTGGTAAAACAGCAATTGTAGAAGGTTTAGCGCAGCGAATTGTTAATCGAGAAATTCCAGAAGGGTTAAAAAACAAACGTATTTTAGCATTGGATATGGGAGCGCTCATTGCAGGAGCAAAATTTCGTGGAGAATTTGAAGAACGATTAAAAGCGGTATTAAAAGATTTAGCTAAACAGGGAGGTCGAATTATTTTATTTATTGATGAATTACATACTATGGTTGGCGCAGGTAAGGCAGAAGGATCTATGGATGCTGGTAATATGTTAAAGCCGTCTTTAGCGCGAGGTGAGCTTCATTGTGTAGGTGCTACCACATTAAATGAGTATCGAAAATATATTGAGAAAGATTCTGCTTTAGAACGTCGTTTTCAAAAAGTATTGGTGAATGAACCTTCCATAGAGGATACTATCGCTATTTTACGTGGCTTAAAAGAACGCTATGAAGTACATCATGGTGTCGAGATTACAGATCCTGCCATAATTACGGCAGCAACCTTATCACAACGTTACATTTCTGATAGAAATTTACCTGATAAAGCCATTGATTTAATCGATGAAGCAGCAAGCCAAATTCGTATGGAGATGGATTCAAAGCCTGTAGAACTTGATCGATTGGAACGTCGACTTATTCAGTTAAAAATTGAGTGTGAAGCATTGAAAAAAGAGATAGACGAAGCATCCAGAAAGCGGTTGGCTGACTTAGAAAAAGAGATTAAAAATGTTGAAAAAGAATATTTTGATTTAGAACAAATATGGAAAAGTGAAAAAGCTGCTTTACATGGAACGCAACAAATCAAAGAAGAATTAGAACAGACGCGTATTGATTTTGAGGCAGCAGCTCGTGCAGGTGATTTGACACGAATGTCTGAATTACAGTATGGAATTATTCCTGAATTAGAAAAAAAATTGGTAGCTGCTTCTAAAAATGAAGATCAATTTCGGGAGCATAAATTATTACGAAGTCGGGTGACAGAAGAAGAAGTAGCTAAAGTTGTATCTAAATGGACCAATATTCCTATTACAAAAATCCTTCAAGGAGAGCGAGAAAAATTGTTGCATATGGAAGAACTTCTGCATCAACGAGTCATTGGTCAGGATGAAGGGGTGAGTGCAGTTGCAAATGCTATCCGTCGTTCGCGTTCTGGATTATCCGATCCTAATCGACCTATTGGTTCTTTTCTCTTTTTAGGTCCTACTGGTGTGGGTAAAACTGAATTATGCAAGGCGCTAGCTGTTTTTCTCTTTGATACTGAAGAGGCTATGGTGCGTATTGATATGTCCGAATTTATGGAAAAACATTCCGTTGCTCGTTTGGTTGGCGCTCCTCCGGGCTATGTTGGTTATGAAGAAGGGGGATACCTTACTGAGGCTGTTCGGCGTCGACCATATTCCCTCATTTTATTAGATGAAGTGGAGAAAGCTCATAATGATGTGTTTAATATTTTATTACAAGTTTTCGACGATGGACGATTAACCGATGGACAAGGAAGGACAATTGATTTTCGTAATACTGTTGTGGTTATGACTTCAAATCTTGGTTCTCAATTGATTCAAGAATTTGCTGGTAAAAGTTATGAAAACATGAAAGAAGTTGTAATGGAGGTCGTTGCTCGGAATTTTCGTCCAGAATTTATTAATCGGATCGATGAAACAGTTGTTTTTCATTCTTTAACAGAAAACCAAATTCGCAATATTACAGAGATTCAAATTGAGAAGATTAAAGCGCGTTTAAGAGCAAAAGATTATCAATTAACGATAAATAGTGAGGTTCTTGATTATTTAGCGAAATTGGGTTACGACCCCGTTTATGGGGCTCGACCTTTAAAACGAGTTTTGCAACACCATTTAGAAAACTCTCTGTCTCAAGTAATTTTAAAGGGAAAATGTGCTCCACCTTCTACAATTAAGGTCGAAAAAAAAGATGATCAATTAAGTTTTGTTAAAGTATCATAATTTTAAAGATTATTCCTGAAGTTTTTGTTGGTAAGAAGATTGCTTAACATATGGGTATAATATGTTATTACAGTTTATCTTTTTTTAAGGCATAATCTAAAAATTTTTTGTTAGGGATCGGTATAACTT
>NZ_NSHJ01000117.1 GCF_002871095.1 Coxiella-like endosymbiont | reverse complement strand
CAGCCACGGTGGCCTCTCCTCATTCACCGTCTTTGGTTCGTTGCTTAATTGTGGTTGTATTTTATAGCTTATTTAGTAGTTTATTATTAATTCGTATAGCTTATTATATTGATATTGATGTAATTTTGGCGGGTAGAGTTATTCTCTTCTATTGAATATTTGACAGCTTATTTACACAATAAGCCTGTCTTAAATAAGTGTCCGAAAGGTACTCCATTTCTGTGAGAAATACTTTGTTTAATTTTTTGTTTTGATAAGTCTCTACGGGATCCTGTCTCATAAGGTATCACCCTCTAAAAGGAACTGAAAATCTTTCTAAGATTGAGACTTTAAGAGACTATGTTCAAATTTACTAATCTAACTCAACTCTATTTGAAAATGTTCTTTGCATTTACTACGTACTTAGTTAAAAAGCTTATTTTTATAAGCCTCTTTTATACTTCTTCACACGTTTCTTGATCATCCTCTGTCTCGTCTTCACAAGGAGCCTTCTTAAAGAACAGACTTAAAAACTAAATTTCTTATATCGATAGAAATTGATCGAACTTTTACTAAAGATAAAGAGCTATTTTTTATACTATCACCTTGAATAACTAAATTTTTTAAGATATTTTATTGCATTTAATCTCTATTATTTCAAATAATAGCAAGAAAAGTCAAACTAATCTGAGTAACTTGATAACACTTGATCCCTTTTTTTAATATAAATCTTATTTTTACCATATAGCGTTTAACTTTCTAAAGTATAGTACGCAATAAGTTCTTTGATTAGTTGTGTAGCCAATATATCCACACACTATTCTAAACATTACTTGCCATCGCAGATAATACGGGGAGTTGGATAAGACCACATCCTACTCTATAGCCTACTCAAGAAAATTAATCATCGTGTAATGAAATTATAAGAACGCGACATGAATCGTATTTTTCTCTATCCTGTTTTTTTAAAAAACTTTCAGTATTTATTTTCAATACTATCACTAGTAAATGCTTTTTATAACCTATTTTATAGACTAATTTTATAATTTATTTTATAGACTAATATAGTTAGTACAGTAACTAATATAGTTAGTACAGGAATATTTAACTAAATGCTAATTTAAACTTTTTTCAATTACTAATTATGTATATTAACTCTAATTATGTATATTAACTTATGTTAATCTCATGATTTTTTTATATCCATGATCATTCTTAATCTATAGCAATATAAAATTAGATAATGAGAACAACTCTCTAAAATTACGAAAGAACCATAGCACTGACCTGGAAACAATGTTAAAATAAGCATTCTCAAAAATATATCAAGTTTTTAAATTTTAAATAAAATAAAATATGAGCCACTTTCTAACGCAAGTAGAAGAACAGTCATTATCGATTGGAAGTTTAGGTAGCTATATTAGCTGGGTCAATCGAATTCCTATGCTAAGCGCTAAGGAAGAACACGAACTCGCTACTCAATTTCGTCAAAATAATAATCTTGAATCAGCTAGAAAGCTCATTCTTTCCCACCTAAGATTTGTTGTTCGGATTGCCCGAGGGTATTCGGGTTATGGTTTATCTCAAGCAGACTTAATTCAAGAAGGGAACATCGGCTTGATGAAGGCCGTTAAACGATTTGACCCTAGAATAGGTGTTCGATTAGTATCCTTTGCTGTTCATTGGATTCGTGCAGAAATACATGAATTTATTCTTAAAAATTGGCGTATTGTTAAAATTGCCACCACCAAAGCACAAAGAAAACTCTTTTTTAATCTGCGTAAACATGCAAAAAAACGATTTTGGTTTAGTGACTACGAGGTAGCTACTTTAGCTGAAGAGCTCAACCTAAATGCCAAAGATGTGCGACAAATGGAGGAAAGGCTAAATAGCCACGATGAAGCTTTTGAAGGTATTGATGATGAGGGTGATGCTGGAAATATAACTTGGGGGGGGAATGCACCACCAGCCCGTTATCTGGAAGATAAACGTTATAATCCCGCTATACAATTAGAGAGAAGTAATTGGTCAGAAGATCAAGAACACCGCCTTCATAAGGCGCTTCAGATTTTGGATGAACGTAGCCGAAATATTCTTTATAAACGTTGGTTGAATGAAACAAAACTTACTTTAAATGAATTAGCAGAACAATATGCAGTTTCGGCGGAACGTATTCGTCAACTCGAAAAAAACGCTATGCAGAAAATTCGAGAGGCTATGAGTACTTTTTCAATTTCATAGAAAAAGAAAATAATTGTAAAAAAACTTTTTGGTTAAATAACTTTTCCATATCAATACGCATGATTGTACCAATTTTTTTAAGTCGCTCTCCGTTTTTCCCTATCACAATTCTCTTTTGTCCTTTTCGTTCTATCCAAATTACAGCTGAAATACGAATAATTTTTTTTTCCCGTTGGAACATTACCAGTCTAACCGCCAACGAATAAGGAATTTCTTGACCCAATGACCGCATAAGTTTTTCACGAATGATTTCAGCTGCTAGGAACTGATCGCTAGCATCGGTAACTTGTTGAGGTGGAAAATGAAAACAAGACTCTGGTATTTGATCATTAATTTTTTGCTCTAAAATTTCTATGTGATCACCAGTTTTTGCAGAGAAAGGAATAATTTCTTTAAACGTATAGAAAGAAGAAACTTTCTTAATTAAAGGCAATAATTTTGAATGGAGCTTGATTTGATCTATTTTATTAATAATTAGAAAAACCGGTATCTCAATATTTTGAATCTGTTTTAACACCCAAGTATCATGTTCATCCCAATGAGGCTCGATAACAAAAAGAATAAGATTAACCTTCTGAAATGCTTCCCAAGCAATACGATTCATATAACGGTTTATCATTCGAGAAGTATCGAAATGCAAACCTGGTGTATCAACATAAAGAATTTGAATATTTTTAAAGGTCTTAATACCTAAGATTCGATATCGAGTAGTTTGAAGCTTTCGCGAGGTAATACTTAATTTATACCCTAAAATTTGGTTTAGTAATGAGGATTTACCCACATTAGGGCGACCAATAATAGTCACATAACCGCAATAATAAGTAACATTCTTATTCATCTATCAATTCCAGAAAACGTAAAGCAGTAATTTGTTCTGCTCGTTGACGTGTACTACTAATACCCTCTGTTTTATAAGGTAAACTTTTAACATAACAAATGGCCTTAAAGATTTGAGCATGCGCTTCTCCGCTCACCTGAACCTCATAAGTTGGAAGGGATAGTTTTCGAGCTTGTAACCATTCTTGTAGGCGAGATTTAGGATCTTTTTTGGGGGTTAATGTCGATAAGTCATCCACCCGCTTTCCGTACCAATCTAACAAGCAACGACGGCATTTTTCTAATCCAGCATCAAGATAAATGGCACCAACTACCGCCTCCAAAGCATTTGCCAAAATTGATAGTCGCATCATACCCCCACGTTTACGTTCACCCACTCCCAAACGTAAATTATCATTTATCCCTAAATAGATTGATAATTGTGCTAATACTTCTCCGTTAACAACAGCAGCACGCATTCGACTTAATTCTCCTTCCCGCGCTTGAGGATGACGCTGATATAATTCTGATGTAATAATAAACCCCAAAACAGAATCTCCCAAAAATTCTAAACGTTCGTTATTATAAGGCCCCATACTACGGTGACTTAATGCCGTTTGTAACAGTCCAATATTATTAAATTGGTGTCCTAAATGTTGCATCAACTCATTAAATTTACTCATTAAATTTCCCTAGTAATAAAAGCAAAATTACTAATTACAAACTATGTTCAATACATTTTCAGTGAATGAATTTATTTAAAGAATCCCAACATAGCCAAATTTTAAACGCTTTACCAATTAAATTGTTTTCTCCTATAACAACAAACACCCCCATTGACCTGAATTTCTAATCACTGTTATCTTGGTTATATCACCCATCATAAAATAATGTTCCATAGGAGAGAAACTAAATCGTAATTTTTGATTTTTCCAATAGTGATTGGAGATAGATTTTATGTTTAATATCGTTAAACTCTTTTCCTTAATTAAATATAAGACTCTTTAATAACTTCATGAGTTTCTATTATTCATGGTATAGAACAATTTTCAACTGTGTTTCTTACTATCCATATAAACTTCTTTGTTTTTATAAATGATATGATCATCAGGTAATCTAATAACACACTTTTAACGAAAAATTGAGGAATTTTCAGGCTAATACAATAAAACTATTTTATCTTATTATTTTAATTGGCTCACCAATTAGGTACAATTTTTTTATTAAGAATGCACAAACAAACTTTATAAGCGAATTTTGTTCCACCACTATGAAATTCACCTAGCATAACAATCATAGTAAGTTCTACTGAAGTGATGTGGTAGGTACGTGATAAGGTATTGAATAATAAAAGTTTAGACTCTCTAAACAATTTAACAAAACGGGAAAAAACTTAGCTGTATTCAACAATAAAAAAGATTTAATGTTTCGAATGTGGTGTTTTTAAATGAAAAGCCAATTTACAAGAGCAATTATTCTAGTCACCACTATCATAATAGTTCAATAAAAAGTAAAATTAAGTATCATTTTTGATTTTTAAAATAGATAAAAATGCTTCTTGAGGAATAGCTACTTTACCTACTTGTTTCATACGTTTTTTACCGGCTTTCTGTTTTTCCAAAAGTTTTCGTTTTCGTGTTACGTCTCCTCCATAACATTTACCTGTCACGTTTTTGCGAAACGCCTTCACAGAGGTATGTGCAATGATTTTAGCACCGATTGCAGCCTGAATAGCTACTTCAAACATTTGTCTTGGAATTAAATCTTTTAATCGTTTTGTTAATTCACGTCCTCGTGAATAAGCTTGATCTTTATGCACAATAGTGGTTAAAGTATCCACAGTTTTACCACCGATTAAGATCTCTAATTTTACTAGATCCGCTTTTTGGAAGTGGTTGAAACTACAATCTAACGAAGCATATCCCCGACTCACAGACTTCAAGCGATTAAAGAAATCCAATACTACCTCACTCAAAGGAATTTCGTAAGTGATTAATATTTTTTCACTGAGATACAATAGTTTTTTTTGAACTCCCCGTTTTTCTATGGATAAGCTGATTACCGCACCTAAAAACTTAGGTGGTACCAATATATTTATAACCGCAATAGGTTCACGAATTTCAGCAATTTTACTAACTTCAGGTAATTGACTAGGATTATCAATATATAAAATCTCATCTTGCTTCGTCACAACTTGATAATTCACCGTGGGCGCTGTAGTAATTAATTTGAGATTATATTCACGCTCTAAACGTTCCTGGACAATTTCTATATGGAGCATCCCAAGAAAACCACAACGAAATCCAAATCCCAAGGCATCTGAAAATTCTGGTTCATAAAATAAAGCTGCATCATTCAAATGCAATTTAAAAAGAGCTTCTCGAAATGCTTTATACTGGTCTGATTGAATGGGAAATAAACCAGCAAAAACTTGAGGCTTAACTTTTTGAAAACCGGGCAAAGGTATTTTTGCAGGCTCTTTAGTGTGCGTCAAGGTATCCCCTACGGGAGCACCAAAAATATCTTTAATCCCAGCAACCACAAACCCTACCTTACCAACACTTAAAGCTTCTAATTCTTGACGTTTAGGTGTGAAATAACCAACCTGATCGACATAGTAATTTTTACCCGTCGACATGACTTTAATCTGATCTCCCTTTCGTAAAGTGCCTGCTTTAATTCGCACTAAAGAAACCACTCCCAAATAGCTATCAAACCAGGAATCAATAATCAAAGCTTGTAATGGCATTTCGGGATCACCAACTGGTGGAGGAAGAGTGACGATAAGTTGCTCTAATAGCTCTTTGACTCCAAGACCTTCTTTAGCACTTACCCAAATGGCGTCATGTGCCTCAATACCAATAACGTCTTCAATTTCTTGAATGGCATGCTTAGGATCTGCTTGTGGTAAATCAATTTTATTTAACACTGGCAATACTAGGAGTCCTTGTTCGATAGCCTCATCACAAATAGCTACTGTTTGTGCTTCTACACCTTGAGAAGCATCTACCACTAATAAAGCACCTTCACAAGCTGCTAATGATCGAGAGACTTCATAAGCAAAATCCACATGCCCCGGAGTATCAATAAAATTTAATTGATAGGTATGCCCATCTTGGGATTGGTAAGTCAAAGTAACGATCTGAGCCTTAATCGTGATTCCCCGTTCCCGTTCAATATCCATAGAATCAAGAACTTGAGCTTTCATCTCGCGCTCCATTAATCCACCACAAATCTGAATAAATCTATCGGCCAAGGTTGATTTACCATGATCAATGTGTGCGATAATCGAGAAATTACGAATGAATTTTTGTGAAATGATAGTCATCAACTTTATTATTTTTCAATGGGTGGATAGTAGCATACTCACATAAACACAGCGAAGCTCTTAATTTAATCGTAATCATTAGAGAAATCACAATCATTAGAGAAATTTTTAAAGTCTTTATATTGATATTTTCCTGAGAAGGAAGTTACTACTTTAAAAGGTCAGGCATATAAAGTCAGAAGGCAGGTATATAAGCTTATTATTTTTTAATCTACACAAGCAAGCAATAGAAATAGATACGTTTGCAAGTAATTTTTTTATTTCAATAAATTTCTTGATGTCTTATATAATTTATAATCTTTTTTTATTGTAAGTCTCTATTGCATCAAGAAAAATAAAATTCCTCCTATGCTTTAAACTGTACGCATACATAATAATGGATCGGACTTTTTTTAACCTAGCCATTATTATTAAATTATAGCCTTTTAAATAGCATATATATAAATTAATATCCACTGAACATAATAAATAATCATTACTACAACATCACTTAAAATAATCGAAAAAAATGGCGTAAGCCTATTTAAGAATTTCTTAGACTATCTAGCTCATAATCACGAACTTTTGACTACATGTATATAATCCATCTAAATAATGTTTTTTATATTGTTGTTTTTTATATTGTTGGATTTATACTAAATCAATCATGATTCAACTGATCTAAAATACAGGCTACTACAGGCTAGTTTTTTTATCCAAAACCACTAAATAATAAATATAATCAAATGTAATTCTAGATAAATTACAAAATCAATAAGCTATTTTTTTCCAAAAAAACATAAAAGATTAGCTATTAACCCTTATAACCTTTCATAGTCATAGAAGATAATTTTATGGTTAGCTCTCCCTATAATAGAGCTGAATAATTATCTCACAACAAGTAAGTAAAAATACCTGCCACAATAAGAATATTATTACGATATTATCAAAATAAATGCACCAAATAAATTTTATTGCATGTTGTGTAATTTCACCGCCCTTAGATCTTAGACATTAAAGATTAGAATGACATCACAAAACACCTAGGATTAATGCACTAATTAAAGGTATATTAATAATACTTTCCATTACTACATTTATTCACAATTCCAATGGCAAAATCAACTTCAATTCTAGTTAATGTAGACATATCATTGATTTCATCAGAAACCATCAGAAGTTTTTCTATCTCTTATTGTAATTCTTTCACGGTTTTTACTTGATCTGTTCTAAAAGTACTCTTCATCAACAATTCTTGAAGCGCTCACTGCTTGTAATACACAGTATTCACCGTAATTAGATTTTTTCCTCCACTAAGGATGATCATTTTTAATCCTATTTATCCTAGATCTGGTGAGTACTTTTTGAGTATCTAATTTAATTGAATAGAGCAATACCTAGAAGAAGAGCATTTTCAATTACAAACTAAATAATAAATAAGCGTTTAATTTTTATTGAATATCTAGTGACTATAATTACTTATATTATTTAGATCCACATTTTCATTTTTTTATGAATTTTAAATGATTTCATAATAATTAACCTATCTGGTAATTTGAGGTTTAAGATCGTGACCGAAAGAGCTTCAAATTCATTCACCTAAAGTAGAAATAAATAGTAGAAATAAATTTTGTTTTTAGTATCTTCCACAATCGCCTCTCTTAAAGGATGGACTGAACTTTTCCCAACACTACCTGCTTGCTAGTTTTAATAATTTTTTTCATTAATCTTATGTAATGCTTTAATATTTGTTAATATGAGCTTTCGGGGGGGGTGATCGTTTCAGTTATGATCTACAAAGAAAATTTTTGTTCATTAAAAAGCTATTTGTAGCAGTGTTTGTCTCTTACAAATAAAAGCAGCTCTTTTAAAGATTTTTCCACTTTCTTACAATAACAGAAATTGGCATTTCCAGAACCTAATAGCATGGAGATAAGTAAATAACCAAGGATAAGTAATAACCAAGACAGACACTCCACTTATCACAGT
>NZ_NSHJ01000116.1 GCF_002871095.1 Coxiella-like endosymbiont | reverse complement strand
GCTTAACGACCTCTTTCCCTCTACTGGTTTTTTGTATGCCAGAATTTCTGAATTCTTCTCTTAAACTATATTGACTTTTCTGAAAGAAAAATTGCATTTTTAGAGTTATTTAATACAAATTTATGGCTCGATAAATTATCGTATATTTTATTAATTTATTTATGATTTTTTTTAAAATTAATTTAAATTTAAATTTTATGATATTTTTGCTTGATTTTTGCGTTCTTATTTTACTTAATGTAAGAGGATTCCTCCCCTGATAAAGGAATATATTTGTTTACTTATTTACACAAGTATTTATTAGGGTATTAAATAAAAAATTTACTTAGAATCGGATTATTTGTTGGTTACGTGAAAATTTGTATGGTTCCTTTTTTTTGAGCAATACAAATCGTGGTATATGTCACTTGCTTTTAGATTTTATTAACCATTCTGTGGTTATAAACCAGTTAAATTCATACTTTGCCTTAAGCACATAAGTTAGAAACTTAATTCAATTTTTATTGAATTCATTAAATCATAAAAATAATCTTAAATTATAAAAATAATTGTCTTTTATTAACTTGAATTTATAGGAAAAGCATCCTACTACTAAAATAGTAGACGACTGTTCGTGTTTACTAATAATATTGAATCTTCTCTTAAATAAGCTCTTTAATCCTGAAAATTGAAAGATCAACAATGGTTGTTTATTAACGGCGTTTGAGTCACTAGTTTAATAATACATTAGATGCTAATTAAATTATTAAAATAATTACTGTGGGAAGCAACGATAGATTATTTGTGCAAGTTTGTTCAAACCCCAATACTAAAAAGGGTTTTTAAAATGCTGAATTAGTAGCTCTCCTTTCAAGGCTGACAGGAAATTCTTAAAGTTTTTTATTATTATGGAGTTCTCAATGATAAATCTTTCAAAATGCAGGTATCACAAATTCTTTAGTAGCTATTTTAGGTTTGTAGATGTAATTTATTATCGCTATTATTTATTTTTTAAGGAGGATTATTTAAGGGAGCGATTTTTTTGTTACATAAATTGTCCTGTTATTCCAGGTAGGGGGTATAAGTGTAGGGGGTATAAGTATATAGTCAGGGGTATTTCGTACTGATTATTAGCTCTAATTTTTTTCACTTAATGAGAGAGTAGTTATCATGATTGGAATATTTATTTTGGGATTGTTTTGTAATAGGCTGGTATCAGTATTAATATAGGCTAAAGATTATTAGCAGTATTTTTGGTGATTATTATCTTGGAACCTTATAATTTTTTAGGTAGTTTTTTTCTGAATATTTATAGAATACTAGCCAAGCTTCACACATCTCGTATTACTCAATGTCTTTAAATGGAAAGAGTGATTTTTATAAAATTGTAATAGCTTTACTTTATTTTGTTCAAAATTTACTCTTGTTTGCTCTTCTAGAAAATTTAATTATTATTCTTTAAATGATTGTTATTCTTTATGTATAACAATGTCCGCATTAAGTAGTGGGTTAGGTGTATTATTATAATACTAATAATATTGAACATGTATAATATGCGTGTTGTAGGGTGAGTTATTGGTTTTTATTATGTTGTATTATTTTGTTTTTGTTGTGTAGCCCTTTATAGGAAAAGATTTAAAATAATTATCTTCTTTACTTCATACAATTTACTATCAGTCTACCTCATCCCTATGGGATAAATGAATTACCTTGGATTAATGCAATGATATAATATACTATTGATTAGTTTCATAATATAACATAGTCTTATAATATAACACTATTGCTTCTAAAATAGTAGCTGGGATAATAAATGAGATTATCCTGGGGTTTTTCTTTGATTTTTTCTTGGTATTTCTAAGGAAATAAGAAATAAATTTTTGGGTAACTATTTTGGTAAGGATTGTTTATTATTATTGGGATACTTGATCATGTTTTACTTTTAATAGTAAAGTTGCATCTAAATCTTTATGCTGCTTATTTTTAATAAATACATGCGAAAATCAATACATGCGAATTGTTTCCCCCCAAGCTTTGGTGAGAAGCTTGGGATGCGGAAAAAATCTATATAAAAATAGTGTTCGTTTTAATTTTTTATTACCAGAAAACGGGAGCTAGGTACCTAAATAAAATAGCTTCTATATGTTGAGAATTTCAGTTCAACAGAGAGCTTTGTTTTTGTTACTCAATGTATACAAGAAATTCCAAGGAAAGTTGTTTTTTTACAAAGAAACCTAATTTTCGAAGATGAATTGCTCATTGTTTTATATACCATGGAAGTATTTTTTTACCATAAAATCCATTATTTATACTGTCTATCCTCAGTATATTTTTTTCTAAAAGGCTATGGATATCGTTATCATTTCTCGAGTTATCCGGTAAGGTAAAAAGATATAAAAGGAAAAGAGCCAATGCTTTAAATACTCTCATAAATGCTCCTATTTGCATTCAGATTTCCTCCGACGATAAAATGACCATTTGGGCCCACTTGTAAGTGGTGTTATTTTTGGTAAGAGAGCCAAGCTTTTGATAAAAAAACTTAAACGAAAAAGCATTAAAACTTATGGACGTCTTTTGCAAGTCACCAAACGATATTGGGCAATCTTTATTCTTGGGATTATTGGTACGATAGTAGTTTCGCTAATTGATGCTGGATTTGCTTGGCTAATGAAACCAATTATTAATCATGGACTAATATCACATGATATCGGTTTTATTCGATGGCTTCCTTTAATCATTATATTAATTTTTTTATTGCGAGGGATGGCCTGGTTTTTATCAACTTATTTTATTAATCGAGTAGCTCGTAATATTGTAATGGATTTTAGACGGATGATTTTTAGTCATTTATTACGTTTACCTGCTAATTTTTATGATCAGCACAGTTCAGGTTATTTATTATCTACAGTAATCTACAATGTAGAGCAAGTTGCTCAAGACAGTTCTGATGCTTTAGTAATTACACTCCAAGAATCCTCTTTAGTAATTGGCTTATTGACGGTAATGTTTTTAGTCAATTGGGAATTAACCTTATTTTTTTTGATCATTACTCCAATTATTGCTTCGGTAATGAAAATTTGTAGTACACGGTTACGCCGATTAAGTACTATCGTACAACGATCTGTAGGTGAAGTTACGCATATTGCAAGTGAGGCCATAGAAGCTTATAAAGTAGTTCGTCTTTTTGGAGGACAAAGTTATGAAAATAAAAAATTCTGCAGTGCCACTAAAGTAAATCAACAACGTGAATTAAAAGTTGTAGTCACTAATAGTGTCAGTACTTCATTAGTACAATTACTCATTGCTATCCCGATTGCTCTGATTTTATTTGTTGCTACTCAGCCTTCTTTGAAGGTAACTGCCGGTAGCTTTGTTTCTGTAGTTTCTGCAATGATCATGATGCTTCGCCCTGTGCGTCGACTCACTATGGTAAATAGTTACATTCAAAAAGGTATTACCGGTGCGGAAAGTATCTTCAAACTGTTAGATGAAGACATTGAAAAGGACAAGGGAAAGCGTCATTTATTACGGGCAAAGGGTACCATAGGATATTCTCACGTCTCTTTTACTTATGATAAAAGCCAAAAACCTATTCTTTCAGATATTAATTTGACTATTGAGGCAGGACAAACAGTTGCATTAATTGGTCGATCGGGAGCTGGAAAGTCTACGTTAATTAATTTATTACCGAGATTTTATGAAATTTCCTCAGGTATCATTAAAATTGATGGCATTAATATTCAAGAATTTCATTTGCAAGAATTACGTAATCAATTTGCTTTAGTGTCTCAGAACACCATCTTATTTAATGACAGTATTTTAAATAATATTGCTTATGGTCAAGTAGGACGGATCGATAAAAGAAAAATTATAGAAGCAGCTCGAGCGGCCCATGCGATGGAATTTATTGATCAATTGCCTAAAGGCTTAAATACCTTTGTAGGAGAAAATGGTGTTCTTCTTTCTGGAGGTCAGCGTCAACGGATCGCTATTGCTCGTGCTTTATTTAAAAATTCTCCGATTCTTATTCTTGATGAAGCAACGTCTGCGTTAGATACCCACGCAGAAAGACATATCCAAACAGCGTTGGAAAACCTAATGTATCAACGGACTACATTAATAACTGCACATCGATTGTCTAGCATTGAGAAGGTGGATTGGATTATTGTAATGGAAGGGGGGCGCATTGTAGAAAAAGGAACTCATCAGCAACTATTGGCTTTAAAAGGAATTTATGCAGAATTATATCGGATGCAATTCTTGGAAAAATCCCCTGGGATTGTTGCTGCTGAGGATCTATAAAATGATAACAGCACCACAGTTTTGGTACCAACCACGATCTTGGATAAGTTGCCTTTTAATTCCTTTTTCTTTGTTATATCGACTGGCTATCGCTCTCCGAAGAGCGACCTATACTCTTGGGCTTAAAAAAAATCGACAATTTTCAATACCTATCATTGTAATAGGAAACATCACTGTGGGTGGATGCGGAAAAACTCCTTTAGCAATTTGGCTTCTAAATTATTTAAAAAAGCAGAGATTTCAACCAGGAGTGATTAGTCGTGGTTATGGTGGGCAAATTAAAAATCAGCCCCAAGTAGTTACGCCAAATAGTGATCCTCACCTGGTTGGTGATGAAGCGATTTTATTAGCAAAAACTGGTTGCCCAATGGTGGTCAGTATCAATCGAGTGGCTGCTATAGAACACTTATTGAAAAATTTCAGTTGCAATGTTGTTATTAGCGATGATGGTTTGCAGCATTATTCACTATCACGAGATATTGAAATCGCTGTTATAGATTCAGATCGTCAATTTGGAAATGGATTATACTTGCCGGCAGGACCTTTACGTGAACCTAAATCCAGATTAAATACTGTGGATTTTCTTATTACAAAGCAATTATATCCTGTAAAAATTTATCAATTAAAAAATCCAGTAAAAAAAATAAATTTTAAAGACTTACAAGGGAAAACTATCCATGCCGTTTCTGGATTAGGGAATCCCAACAGTTTTTTTCATCAGCTTGAATTATTAGGAGCAAAAGTAATAAAACACGCATTTCCTGATCATTATTTTTACCAGGAAAAAGATTTTAAATTCAAAGATAATAAAATAATCCTTATGACAGAAAAAGATGCAGTTAAATGTAAACAATTTAACAATGAGCGATTATTTTGTTTATCTGTTGCTTTCAAGGTTCCCGAAAAATTTTTACGAGATTTTTCTCAATACCTAGAATTTAAAATACGCTCTAAACATCTTTTCAAAAACCAGAGGTGATTGGGTACCGCCAATCTTTTCCAAAAGCGCGTTTTGTAATACGGATACCAATCGGTGCTTGGCGTCGTTTATATTCATTATGATTGATCATTCGGACTACTTTTTTAACTATATGAATATCAAAACCAGAAGCCGCAATTGTGTTCGGATCTTCATCTCTTCCAATATAACGTTCCAAAATTTCATCCAGCATTGGATAAGGTGGCAAGGTATCTTGATCTTTTTGATTGGGAGCTAATTCTGCAGAAGGTGCCCGAGTTAAAACACGCTCAGGAATAACCTGTGAAATAGTATTACGGTATTTACATAAACGATATACCATTGTTTTATAAACATCTTTTAAGACTCCGAAGCCTCCAGCCATATCGCCATACAAAGTAGTGTATCCAACAGCCATTTCACTTTTGTTTCCGGTGGTTAATACAATAGCTCCTTTTTTATTGGAAAGAGCCATTAATAATGTGCCTCGAATACGTGCTTGTAAATTTTCTTCAGTAACATCTTCTCGAGAGAGTCCCATAAACTCCGATGGAAGGCTTCCAAGGAAAGCTTTAAATATTGAATTAATATCAATAAGAAAAGTCGAAATTTTTAGTGCTTGAGCTTCTCTTTTTGCATCCTCAATGCTCATAGAAGAAGTAAAAGAGGATGGCATCAGGACTCCACTTACACGTGATGGCCCGATAGCGTCAACAGCAATGGCTAACGTTAAAGCAGAATCTATTCCTCCTGAAAGACCAATGATGGCGCTAGGAAACTTGTTTTTATTAATATAATCACGAACACCTAGTACGAGAACGTTATAAATCTTTTCTTCCTGTAGTGGTTCAGGTGGCAAAGGATACTTAGTGCAAACCTCTAATGGGTTTTTAAGATTAAATTTAATAACCATCAACTCTTCTTTGAAATAAGCGCCTTGCTGAACACGTTTTCCATTTTGATTAAATACCATTGAACCACCATCAAAAACAAGTTCATCTTGTCCTCCAATTAAATTTAAATAAATAATAGGGATACGATATTTTTGGGTACGTTTCGTTAATAAATCGCGTCGATGATGAGATTTGTCTTGACTGAAAGGGGAAGCGTTAATGCAGGCTATTAATTGTGCTCCGGCTTTGATAGCATGTTTTAATGGGCTTTCCAACCATAAATCTTCACAAATTAATAGACCAATTTTAATTCCCTTAGCTTCAATGATACAAGGTTGATCTCCGGAGGAAAAATAACGTTTTTCGTCAAAAACTTGATAATTAGGTAGAGTATGTTTTGCGTAGGTCGCTATTATTTTACCATCAGCAATTACTGCCGCCTTATTATAATAACGATTTTTTTGAAAATCTGGATATCCTACAACAATGGTAGTGTGTTTAACTGCTTTAGCAATTCGTTGAAGTTCTTGATGCACACGTTGATAAAGTGCAGGTCGAAAAAGTAAATCTTCGGGTGGATAACTTGTAATGGCTAATTCTGGAAATAATACAATATCTGCTTTATTCTCGCGATAAGCGCGATTAGCTGTATCGATGATAAGTTGGCTATTACCTTCAATGTCTCCAACTAGAAGATTAATTTGAGCTCCTAAAATAACTAATTTTCTCATGATTTTCATGAATTATTATTTATGATTAATGCTGCTACTATCTTCCGCCCTTCGGATATTAGTGCTGTATAAGTTCGACAAGCAGCACCTGTGTCCATGGATTCAATCCTAATTCGTTTTTGGAGAAGCAGCATAAGCTTTTCTTGAGGCGGAAAAATAAATTTTTTGCCGGTCCCAAGAATAACTACTTCGGGATTTAAAGACAAAACACTTTGAAAATGTTCTGCTTTTAAGTCTTCTAAAGATTTTGGTTTCCACTCAGGAATAAGTATATAGGGGGAGACAATCATACTTGACGTATAGAGAATTTTGTTAATCGTAACAGATTCGGCATCATAGGCTTGAATATGATAATTACCAATACCAGTATCTTCATTGAGCAACATAGTTTTCTGGACTTATAATGGGATTTTTCTAATCATAGCATAAATTTCTAAGAGATTGCTTTCCAATGATATGCTTTAGGTTCAAAAATCTACAAAGCCAACAGCTTAAGGTAGAATCTGGGTACTTTGAATTAAATTTGATATCTTTTGTAAGATTAGTTAGAATACTGCGATCCTTGCTCCACCGATTTAAACCTCGAAAGGGGCTCTTATTAAACTGAGAGAAAATAACTAATGCGACATTATGAAATCGTGATTCTAGTCCATATCGACCAAAGCACACAGGTACCGGCAATGGTTGAGCGCTATCAAGCAATGATTAAAGACAAGGGAGGTAAAGTTCATCGCTTAGAAGACTGGGGGCGTCAACAATTAGCTTATTCTATCAATAAAGTTTATAAAGCTCATTATATTTTGATGAATATTGAGTGCGATCAAGCTGTTCTAGATCAGCTAAAAAATGCTTTTCGTTACAATGATGCAGTAATGCGCAATTTAATTTTAAAACGTAATTACGCGATTACTGAGCCTTCACCTATTATGCAAAGTATTGAAAAAGGGAAGCTTCAAAAAGAAAAATTAAAATTTGTCGTTGAGGAAACTCCTAAAATATCTGAAGAGGTTTAAGAGGAAATATATATGTCATTTCGTCGAAAAAAATTCTGTGTTTTTAAAGCAAAAAATATTCAAAAAATTGATTATAAAGATATCGATACATTAAAAGATTACATTATGGAATCTGGTCGTATGGTTCCGAGTCGGATTACTGGAACAAGTGCTAAATATCAGCGCCAATTGTCTCGTGCTATTAAGTTAGCTCGTTATTTGGCTTTATTGCCATATTGTGATATGCATCGATAAGAGAAATTTACTCTCCTCTTTTTGTGATTAGCAGGAGGGTGAGAGCAATATATTTAATGAAGAGATTAGGGAAATATTTATTAGCTGATAACATCTACGCAGCTATGGCTGCGCTAGCTTCTTCATTATTAGCTTTTTTTCTACCTATAGGATTCGTTACCACTTTAATTTTGGGATTAGTTACTCTCCAAAAAGGCTATAAAGCGGGGTTAACTATTTTAGCTTTTGTTCTTTTGCCTGCAATTGCATTGGCAGTTACCCGTCATTTTGGATTTTTTTATCAGTTTGATTTATTACTTATCCAATGTGCTTTAATGTTTATATTTGCCTTGATTCTACGCTATACTGCTTCTTGGCAATGGGTTTTAGAAGTGGCTGCTGTAATTGGTGTCTTAGCAGTTTTTGTAGTGCACCTTATTTTTCCTAATATTCGGCAAATATGGATAATATTAATCCATAATTATTTTAAGGCTAATGATTGGGCTTTAACTTTCCATTTAAGCGCCGATTGTTCTGTAGAATTTGCTCAGCATCTCTCTGCTATTACCACAGGAAGCTTTGTTTTTTTTGTTTTATTTGGGATGGTTGTTTTGCTGATTTTAGTTCGTTGGTGGCAAACAGCTCTCTTTTCTCCTGGAGGATTACAACTTGAATTTACTAAAATTCGTATTAGTCATATGGGTGCAAGTTTCTTAATGATTGCTAGTATTGGTTTAATTTGGCAGCCAAGTTGGCTAATGGATATCTATCCTGTGTTATTATTTCCCTTTATGATCGGGGGGTTAAGTATCCTTCATCGATTAGTAATGAATCGAAAAGACATGGTATTAATAATAATAATAGTTTACATTGCTTTATTGTTATTAACATTTTTTACAGTGATTGCTTTAGCTATCGTAGGACTTATCGATAGTTTTTATAATTTTCGAAAGCGTTATACTTTACTACAGAATTAAAAAATGAAGATTTAAATCAATGAATATGAAAGTTATTTTGCAGAAAAAAGTTGCTAATTTGGGCAACATTGGGGATCAAGTATTCGTAAAGCCTGGTTATGCTCGTAATTTTTTATTACCCTATGGAAAAGCTATTCTTGCCACACCAGAACATATTGCAGCATTTGAAAAACGGTGTACAAACTTAAAGAAGTTAGCAGAAGAACAATTAGAAACAGCAAAAATACGTGCAAAAAAATTAGAAGGAAAAATCTTTCATATCTCAGTAAAGGCGAGTGATGAGGGGAAGCTTTTTGGATCTGTGGGATCACGTGAGATTGCTGAAGCAATTTTCAGTGAGAGTGTCGTTGTTAAAAAACGTGAGATAAGATTACCTGAAGGTCCTATTCGTCAAATTGGTGAATATGAAATTCCAATTCATCTTCATAGCGAGGTTATTATTACCGTAAGAATTAAAGTGATTTCTGAATAATTTAAAGTAGCATGATCTATTTTACTTAAATAGTAATGTCTAAGTAATATTTTCATGTTTTACTCTAATATAATTAGCATTATCAATGCGTACTATAACCTTAATTTAATTAGCGTGGAGTAAGTAACATTTTCTTTGGATTATTGGTGCTTCGTGCAATATATGGAAGTCTCGACTAATATTGAGATTATGATAATACTAATAATTATAATATATCACCACTCACAATATCGTAATTTAATGTTGTCTATAGAAAAGGGGAATGCGGGGGAGGGTGAGAAAGTAGATTGTAAACTAAAAAGTCAATAAGCTAGGGTTAGAATACTGATTTACTCATCATGGTTCTGTGAGTTTAAAAAATATTCTTAAAAAGAATATTAAAAAAATTGTCGGTTAAAAAATTATGCTCATCTCTTTTTATGACGATTTAGTGTTTACTTAATGTAAAAGAGGTGCTTTTTTATTTTTTTATGATGAAAAAGATTTGTATAATGAGTTAATTATTTTTATTTGTGAAAACCTGGTTTGATTTCACATCCGTAAAATCTTGTTCTTTGGTTATTTAATTTATACCTTTAATTTCAATTTAATTGAATTTCCTAATGGATGAGGAATTTTTGCAGGAAAGAGAGTTGGAATGCTACACTAGTGCCAATGCCACTACGTCAGAAACATAAAGATTTACCTCCTAAAATTCCACCTCATTCTCAAGAGGCGGAACAATCTGTACTCGGTGCTTTAATGTTGGATAATCGTGCCTGGGATCGTATTATAGACCGAATAACTGCCAAAGATTTTTACCGATCCGATCATCAGGCAATTTTTGAAATGATGACATACTTGATTGATCAACGTAAGCCTTTGGATGTATTAACTATATCAGAAGCACTAAAAGCGAAAAATCGATTAAATACTCTTGGAGAAGCTTATCTGTATGAATTAGCGAAAAATACACCTAGTGCTGCAAATATTGTTGCTTATGCAGATATTGTTCGGGAACGAGCTATTTTACGACAATTAATTGAAGTTGGAACGGATATTGCGCATGATGGTTTTAACCCTGATGGCCGTGACATTAAAGAATTACTCGATAAAGCAGAACAAAGGGTTTTTAATATTACTGAAAGTCGCTCTCGGGGAGCTGGACCTGTACCAATTAGCACCTTATTGCTCAAGGCTACGGATCGAATTGATATGCTCTATCATTCCGATGGAGCGCTCACAGGTCTTTCATCAGGTTTTGTGGATTTAGATCAATTAACTTCTGGATTACAATCAGCAGATTTAGTTGTGATTGCAGGCCGCCCCTCTATGGGGAAAACTATATTAGCGATGAATATTGCTGAACATGCCGCTATAAAAGAAAGTGTGCCAGTTTTGGTTTTTAGTATGGAAATGCCTGCTGAAGCAGTGGTTATGAGGATGATTTCATCTCTGGGAAGTATCGATCAGCATAAAGTGCGCACGGGCCAACTCAAAGAGGATGATTGGCCTCGAATTACTCATGCCATTGAAATGCTTTCAGAAACTAAATTATTTATTGATGATACCCCTGGTTTAAGTCCCGGAGAGATTCGCTCACGAGCAAGACGTTTAGCTCGTGAACATGGAGGACTGGCTTTGATTGCTGTAGATTATCTTCAATTAATGCATGTCCCCAACAATCGTGAAAACCGTAGTATAGAAATATCTGAAATTTCCCGTTCTTTAAAAGAGCTAGCAAAAGAATTAAATATTCCTGTTATCGCTTTATCTCAGCTGAATCGTAGTTTAGAAGCTCGTACAGATAAACGTCCAGTGATGTCGGATTTGCGTGAATCAGGTGCAATTGAACAAGATGCTGATCTCATTGCTTTTATTTATCGTGATGAGGTGTATCATGAAGATTCTCCTGATAAAGGTAAAGCAGAGATTATTATTGCAAAGCATCGGAATGGTCCTATTGGCAAGGTAATACTCACGTTTCGGGGGCAATATACTCGCTTTGATAATTTTTCTCATGAAAGCGTGCTACAAGGATCAACTTTTGGAGCACAAGTGTGAATCGAGTAGGAAGAGCAGTTGCTACTATCGATTTACAAGCACTCAAACATAATTTTTCTCGGATAAAAGAAATTGCTCCTCAATCGTTTGTTTTAGCTATGATTAAAAGTAATGGTTATGGCCATGGATTAGTTCGGGTTGCTAAAACGCTTCCCTTAGCGAATGCTTTTGGTGTGGCGTGTATTGATGAGGCGTTAATTTTGCGGGAAAACGGGATTGAAAGGCCAATTGTTGTTATGCGTGGCTTTTTTGATGAAGAAGAGTTAAAAGAATTTATTCATTATAAATTGGTAGCAGTAATTTACCATTCCCATCAATTGAATCTTTTAGAAAAAAATAAAATTTCTTCTCCTTTACCAGTTTGGTTGAAGATCGATACGGGAATGCATCGGTTAGGTTTTTCCCTAGAAAAAGTAGCTTCTGCTTATGAACGTTTATCTACTTGCCCGTTGGTACAAAAACCAATTGGCTTAATGACTCATTTAGCTGATGCTGATAATAAAGATCGGTTGTTTACCAAATGGCAAATTAATCAATTTAAACAAATTGTTAAAGATAGAGACGCTCCTAAAAGTATTGTAAATTCAGCAGGTATATTAAGTTATTCTACTGCTTTTTTGGATTGGATCCGCCCTGGTATTATCTTGTATGGGGTGTCGCCTTTTTCTTGGGAGACCGGGGCGAAACAAAATTTAAAACCAGTAATGACTTTATCTGCGAGAATCATAGCCATTAAAGATTGTTCTCCAGGAGAAGTAGTGGGTTATGGGTGTACATGGCGTTCTTCCAAAAATACATCTATTGGTATTGTTGGTATTGGTTATGGTGATGGATATCCACGTCACGCTCCCTGTGGTACACCAACATTGTTGCATGGAAAAATATGTCCGTTAATTGGTCGGGTATCTATGGACATGATTGCCATTGATTTAGGCCGTGAGTCAAAGGTTAAAATTGGTGATGAGGTAGTTTTGTGGGGGCATGGCTTACCTGTCGAACAAATAGCTAAACAAGCTGCTACTATTAGCTACGAATTATTGTGTAAAATAACTCAACGTGTTCAATTTAGAGAAAAATAAAATGACTAAATTTTTGGAAGCGAGAAAAGTTAAATGGAAATGTCGTCGTGGAATACTAGAATTAGATATCCTGTTGGAGCGATTTTATGAAGATCAATTTCAAATTTTGACGGCCAAGGAAAAAAAAATATTTAATCGTCTCCTCGATGAACCAGATCTTTTGCTTTATGATTGGTTTCTTGGTCACAAAGTTCCTTCTAGTGTTCAATTTCAAAGTTTAGTTAAAAAGATAGTAGCTTAATTATCAAGAAATAATTTTAAAATTTGCTAATTTTTCATCATTTTCTCAAGTTATTTTAATTAATTGAGAGCACCTTCTTGCGTTAAAAACGATTTCATGCTCATTTTGATAGATTTTTTACAATATATATATCTACCTATAGCACATCAATTGCCAAAAAGTAACATAGCTCCCAAGTTACATAGTCAGGCACTTCTTTTTGAAGTTTCTATCCATTTGAAAACTCAACTTTTCGTAGCGTGAATAAGTTTTTTTAATTTTTAGAAATTAATTTTAATATTTATTGTCTCCGGTAAAAGGGATTGACCACCATATTGAATTTATTGTTAATTTTAATGATTACAAGTTTTTACTAGTTTTTTAGCTGATAGATTAAAAATTTTAGAAATTTCTTATCTAGTGTATAAGCAGGTGAATGGTTAATCGTTATATATTTTACCTTAACTCTTCTTCTAAAAAATCTTTTAAACTTTTGATTGGTATAACAACTTCATTTATTTTACTGATGTTTTTATATTCAATTAATAGAATTGATGAGAGTGTATTGAGCTGCGTAAGAAGTTCTTTAATTTATTTTTTTTAAAATTATACTATTTTCTGCTTGGCAAGTAATTCTTGAATGTTAGCTTAAATCATTTGAATCGCAATATGATTGTCACCTTCTTCAACGAAGAATAATCTCTATATAACACTTAAGAAAGCTGTATAAACAAATTAACGGTATATTATAAACAAATTAACGGGGGGGGTATATTAAGATAAATAAATTCTTTGGTATTGAGTTTATTATACTCTCTAGAAAGAGAGATCTTGCTTATTGAATGATATCTCGCTGTAAATGTCGTAATAGGTCAATATCTAAAAGTGTATCTATAAAAACTCTGAATATCCATGATTTCTTATAATTTTAGATTGAATGCATAATAAAATTCCTTCTAGTATTTCTAGTATAATAATGTGATGTTGACTGAAACATCACATGTCAGGTGTTGTTCAATTGATTATGTTAGTTTTCTTTCATTATAAAGGCTTGTGATGATTGTAACAAGGTATTTGGATAGTCTACCCTTTTTATAATTATAAAAAGGTTGGTAAAGAAATTCATGATCTAGTACAGTTAGGTAGTCATCATTAATTTTTTACATTTTCTTTAAAAAGTGTCTCCTAAGATCTTTATAATGAAAATCTTAGGAGATTATACTACTACTTAATCAGAGCTTAATTCATTAACGATAGCATTAGTGAGTTAATTTCGAATTGCAGCAAAAGATTCTTAAATACTCATGATCATGACATTATTTTTCATAATTTCTTTATATGTTTTAATTAAAAATTAATATGCGTGTACCCCCTTAATGGGGTGGAGGGGAATGAAAAGCGATAATCTTTGTATTATTGTGTAATCAATTATTTAGAAAACATAACTAATTACTTAAAGAAATTTTTAAGATGGGTTTGTCTGTCATTGTGATAAGTGATTTGTATTATGAATGATGTACATGATCCATATTCATCTTTTACTTTTTAAGCAGTTTAAAATATATGATGGTTTTAACAGTTTCGTCGATTGTTTTTTGACTTAAATCAATAGTAGCTTTAATTGATAGATATCCTCTCCTTAAACTTTAAATTAATTTATGTGGTAAACCGACTTTTTTAAAGTATATCAAATCTTTTGTATCAGTAAATCATTTGTATCAAGATAAGTATGCTCACTTGAGGCAAGAGTAATTTTTTGTGAGACTAAGATGGAAGTTTTTTGGGCTCTGTACTGAATGTTAATCATGTTTGAGAAGCTGGATTTCTTTGAGGTTTTTACAAAATCAATTAATTTCTTTTAAGTTTAGTGATTTTTTTGCCATAATTATAATGCTTTATTTTATCTGGAAAATAGTTAAGCTTATATAATATACCTCACAGTTTTCTGTAAATTCTAAAACCAGGAATATAAGGAATGAATTTAGCTTTTCTTTTGATATGGACAGTTTATAGTATTAATGCTATTAAAATGCGATGTCTGGAAATACCTTTGGAAAACTATTTACTGTCACTACTGCTGGTGAAAGCCATGGTTTAGCGTTAGTAGCTATTGTGGATGGGTGCCCTCCTGGCCTTGCCTTAAGCGAACAAGATATCCAGCTGGAAATTAATCGACGTAAAACTGGTCAGTCACCCTTCACATCACAACGACGAGAAACTGACCAAGTCAAAATACTATCAGGTATTTTAGAAGGAAAAACCATAGGCACACCGATTGCATTACTCATTAAAAATACGGATCAGCGTCCTCAGGATTATTCAGAAATAAAATCCTTATTTCGTCCGGGGCATGGAGATTATACCTATTTTAAGAAATATGGATTTAGAGATTATCGCGGTGGGGGACGTGCTTCAGCTCGAGAAACAGTAATGCGAGTTGCTGCTGGTGCTATTGCTAAAAAGTATTTGCAAGAAAAATTACAAATCCACATTCAAGGATATACTGCTGCTGTAGGGCCTATTCAAGCAAAAAAAATTGATCTTTCTTTGATAGAAAATAATCCTTTTTTCTTTCCTGATGAAGATAAAATTCCCGAACTTGAAAGATTCATCATGGAATTGCGACGTCAAGGGGATTCAATTGGAGCTCGGGTTAACGTGGTGGCTAAAGGAGTTCCTATAGGATTAGGAGAGCCTGTATTTGATAAGTTAGATGCTGAGATCGCTTCTGCCATGATGGGGATTAACGCAGTAAAGGGAGTAGAAATTGGAGACGGGTTTTCGGTAATTAAACAAAAAGGATCAATTCATCGCGATGAGATGTATACAAAAGGATTTTTATCTAATCACGCTGGAGGAACATTAGCAGGTATTTCATCGGGTCAGGATATCATGGTAAGCCTTGCTTTTAAGCCGGCGTCGAGTATCCGGATTCCCGGAAAAACTTTTGATGTAAAAGGAAAAGAAGCGGAACTGATTACTAAGGGTCGTCATGACCCTTGTGTGGGACTTCGTGCTATCCCTATTGCTGAAGGTATGTTGGCATTGGTTTTAATGGATCACTATCTACGACATAAGGCTCAAAATTTATGAAGCGTTGAGGAAGTAAAAAATGACTGTGTTTTATGATATTGCTGTAGTAGGAGCAACAGGAATAGTTGGAGAAACAATCCTCCAACTCCTTTACGAACGAAACTTTCCTGTTGGAGAAATATATCCAATTGCGAGTCAGCAATCAGAAGGGAAAAGGGTATTTTTGGGTAAGCAGCAAAAAACAGTTTGTAATTTAGCAAAATTCGATTTTTCCAGGGTCCAATTTGCCTTTTTTTCAGCAGGGGCTGAAAGGTCGGCTGAATATGCACCGCGGGCCGCAGAAACAGGATGTATTGTGATCGATAATACTTC
Source organism: Coxiella-like endosymbiont (assembly GCF_002871095.1). Taxonomy (GTDB): domain Bacteria; phylum Pseudomonadota; class Gammaproteobacteria; order Coxiellales; family Coxiellaceae; genus Coxiella. The sequence continues at coordinate 15,684 of NZ_NSHJ01000116.1, read as the reverse complement.
CCATTTTCGATATGAGGATGATATCCCCTTAGTAGTGCCAGAAGTAAATCCTTCTGCTTTGGAAAAGTATCATAATCGGAATATCATTGCTAACCCGAATTGTTCTACTGTTCAATTAGTGGTAGCTTTAAAGCCTATTTATGATGCAGTAGGAATTACTCGAGTCAATGTTGCCACTTATCAATCTGTTTCAGGAGCGGGTCGACAAGCTATTCGAGAGTTAGCAGAACAAACGGTCAATTTGTTAAATGGTGAGCCTATCAAAAAATCTATTATTTTTCCTATGCAAATTGCATTCAATGCCCTTCCACACATTGATGTTTTTTATGAAAATGGATATACAAAAGAAGAAATGAAAATGGTTTGGGAAACCCAAAAAATAATGGGTGATATTAATTTGTGGGTTAACCCTACAGCTGTTCGTATTCCTGTCTTTTTTGGTCATTCTGAAGCTGTGCATATCGAAACACGCCATCCTATCACACTTGAAGAAGTTAGAGAATGTTTGGCCCAAGCACCGGGGATTATTGTAGTAGATGAAAATAATTCCTATCCGACTCCAATTAGTCATGCTGCTAATTCTGATGCAGTTTTTGTTGGACGTATTCGAAAAGATATTTCTCATCCTAATGGAGTAAATTTTTGGATAGTGGTTGATAATATCCGAAAAGGTGCTGCACTTAATGCTATTCAAATAGCAGAGGTATTAATTAATGAAAACTTTTTTTCTGATGGCACATTTCATTAGTAGTAAACTTTATTTGATGCTAGAAAAATCCAGGATTTATTATTTTTATTAAAAGAGGATACTTTTCTTGAATTCGATTCTTTTTTTGTAAAGATTAAGGTATTTTATGATAAAAAAATATTCATAATATTATGATTACTCATGTTAAGCATGGCAAAACTACCTTAGTTGATTAGTCGCTTTAGCAATTGGGGAGTCTAAGTGATCGAATAAAGTCCATTAAGCAGATGATGAATTTTAATAATCTAGGAGCGACAAGGTGGTATCATTATTTTTGTAAAAATACACCACTATTCAGTGGAAAGATTATTGTATAAATATAGTTGATACGTTGGGTTATGTCATTTGGTGCTGAAGTAGAACGTATTGTATCGGTGATAGATTTTGTTTTATTGATGGTAGATGTAGTTGAAGGCTCTATGCTCCAAACACGTTTTGTAACTTGAAAAGTTTTTGCGTGGGGGGTAGTAAAACCAATTGTAGTGATGAATAAAAATAGATTGCCCTAGAATACACACTGATTGGATGGTTAAATAAGTTTTTGATTTATTTGTAAACCTGGATGCACTCAATGATCAATGCGATTTTCCAGTTGTTTATAGATCAACTTTAAAAGGCTATGCTACATTGAATCTTTTAGTAACTTCTTTAGATATAAGGAGCTAATTTTTGAAATAATTCTGTCGAAGGTAGAACCGCCTAAAGTTGATTTAAATTGTTTTTTTTTAAACGTAACTTTACTTATTAAAGTATTCGAGTTATGTGGGGGAGAGATTGAGATTGGACGGATTCAAAACGTGGTACTGTATACGTCGAAATACAACAGTAATTATGATTTACTGTGAAGATAATAAGCGTTTTCTAGTCGAATTTTTCAGCTGTTTTAATTCTTAGGGCTATAAAGAGTTGAGATTGGTAACGGTTACACCGTTGGTGTGATATCGTGGTAGCTATAGGTATTGAAAATTTGCGCATTTTAGATATTCTTTACATATCTAAAATACTCGGAAGCTTTGCTAGCTCTTACTGTGAATAGATCAACAGTTAGTATGACTTTTAAAGTTAAAAATTCACCTTTTGTGGGTTATGAAGGAAATTTTTCACAAATGGTCAAATTGAAGAACAGTTGGACAGGGAGTTAATTAGTAATGTATCTTTGCTAGATATGTCAGACTCTAATGCAGAGAAGTTGATTGTTTCTGGAAGAGGTGAGCTTCAGTTATCAATATTGATTGAAGATATCTGTTATAAAAGTTATGAGTTTGTGGCTTCATGTCCTAAAATAATTAAAAAATTTATTATGAAGTATAGTGTGAGCCATTTAAAAATTTAGTATTGGATATAGAAATTTAGTATTGGATATAGAAGAAGTACATCAAGAAAATATCATCCAAAATTTAGTAAAACGTAAAGGGGGGATTTAAACAATATAATTCTGGATAGGATATGAAGAGTGCGTTTGGATTATATAATTCCAAACGCGGGGTTTACGGGGTTTAATGAGATTTCATTCTCAATTTTTGAATTTAACATCGGGTTTAGACGTTATGTATCACATGTTCGATAATTATGATTTAATGATCAAGGAGTTTTTGCAAACACGTAATTGTGGGGTAATAATTTCTAATAGACAAGGTATTGCTTACACGGTATATGCTCTTTGGAATTTACAAGCACAAGGAGATTTGTTTATTGGACTACAGCAATTTGGTTTATGAAGGTATGATTATTGGGTAACACTTACGGTATCATATGATTGACTTGTAAATATCTTCCATGGAAAACAGCTTACAATATTCGAGCTTGGTAAGGCAGTGATGGAAATGTTATTTTAACCCCACCTCTTAAATTTAGTTTAGAACTGGATTTACAATTTGTTACGGATGATGAATTACTAGAAGTTATGCTGCAAGTTATTTATCTTCATAAAAAATTCTTAAAAAAATATGAACAACAACACTGGTCGGTAAAATAGCTACTAAAGTTTGTTTTTATCTATCCAGAACAATCCCTTATTCCTTGAATATCCCTGTGAAAGGATGGGGATAGAATTTTTTTTATTTATGAAGTTCGAAGATTTTTTTAATATAGTTATTTTATAGTTCTCTATCTCGCTTTAAGAGCGAAGTTTATGTACTATTAGAAAGTAATAAAAAAGATTTCTTGTAATAGCCTCTAAAAAATTTATTCATTCTTTGGCTCTAGTAGTACCAGTTCCAATTTTCAACATAACTTGATATCAAAAAATTATTGCCGACCTCGATATAGAAAAAAATAGAGATCGTGATTATAGACCCTTTCAGATACTAAAGGGGGGAGGGTGGATGGTTAACTTTGTTATAGAAAAAATTAGTTTTCAACTAAATGAGAATTATTTAAATTTTTGGCAACTAATAGCTTTTCCTAAGTGAGAAAGAACAATTTTCTATCCAAGAAAAGATGATAAGATCTATTTTTTAGGGAAACTATTCAGCAAACTTAAAAATACAATAAAATATTTGCTTGATCAAGTGTTCCTTTTTATCTAATTTTTTTTAAAATGGGGTTGGTAATCTTTATCCTGTGATCAAGAAACTAAACGAAAAATAAGGAAAATTTTTAATAGGGTAAGGTAGCCTACTAATGAGACAATAAAAAAGAAGCAATTAAAAATTTATTGGAACTTGAAATTTTAGAGGAAGTCCTTACTGTTAAAGGGTGTTTAATTTAACTTTACCAAGACGGAGATCTGTATTTTGAAATGGAAGAAATTTGCTTCCTTATTATGTTAAATTAAATTAAAACTAGAATTAAAATTCGAAATAAGAGCTAAATTAGCATTAGGCTCAGAATTTAAGCATAAAAAAGATTTGATAGTTTTCATTTTCTGCACTTTCTCCCGAACCCACCTTATCTTAACCACTTCTTAATTCATTGTTTAAAAGAAGACCTTTAAAAAAATGTGTACTATGAAGAACTAAAATTTAGGTGTGAACAGTTAAAATGAAGTAAGCTAATGAGAGAGTAAAACTGGGTGCTGGGATTCTGCTTGATAAAACTCAGTGGATAAGGTTATCTTGTTTCCCATCTATGTTAAGACATCAAAAAATCCTTCTTGGTATCACAGGTACTGTTGCTTCTTATAAAAGTATTGAATTAGTCCGTCAATTACGGGAGCGTGGGGCGTTAGTTCGAGTCGTCATGACGTCAGCAGCAAAAGCTTTTATTGGACCATTGGCTTTACAGGCAGTCTCAGGATATCCGGTGGTTAGTGAGTTATTTTCTTCAGAGTGTACCTCCTCCGGGATGGAGCATATTATACTCGCTCGTTGGTGTGAGCAAATACTTGTAGCGCCTGCCAGCGCAGATTTTATTGCACGTTTAGCCTATGGCCATGCGGATGATTTACTAACAACCCTTTGTCTAGCAGCAAAAGTGCCTATCGCGGTGGCTCCTTCCATGAATCAACAAATGTGGCTCAATAAAATCACTCAAGCAAATATTAAACGGTTGCAAACATATGGAATTAAAATATTTGGGCCAGGAATTGGTTTTCAAGCGTGCGGAGATTATGGTCCAGGGCGATTACTAGAGCCTGAAGAATTAATCAGTTGTTTGGAAGAGCCTCCTATTGAAAAAATTTTGATGGGTAAGCGTGTGCTTATAACAGCAGGTCCCACGCACGAAGCCATCGATCCTGTGCGTTACCTCACTAATCGAAGTTCTGGAAAAATGGGTTATGCTTTAGCAGAGATAGCTACTGAGATGGGTGCTGAAGTTTCTTTAATCAGTGGACCAACTAACTTATCCCTTTCTAAAATGATTAATCGTATTGATGTCGTCACTGCACAAGAAATGTTTGAAGCGGTGATGAAGGGAATTTCAAATTATGATCTATTTATCAGTGCGGCAGCTGTAAGCGATTATCGTTCAGAAACAAAATTAACTAGAAAGATAAAAAAATCTCAAATTAATTTAACTCTTAATTTAGTTAGAAATCCCGACATTCTATTAGAAGTAGGTGGCTTATTAAACAAACCTTTCATAGTGGGGTTTGCGTTGGAAACTGAAAATCACTTAGAAAATGCGAAAATAAAATTAAAAGACAAAAATTTAGATATGATTGTACTGAATTCGGAAAAAGCATTTGAATCTGATGAAAGTACCGTTATTGTGATTAATCGTTTAGGTGAAATCAAAGATTTTGCTTTAAATAACAAATCTTTTTTGGCAATTGATTTGATGAAATTAATTACCGCTAATTTAATTCGTCTTTCAGTAAGCCAGCATTAAAAAATAAAAATTAAAGCTAAGTAATGAATTCTAGTAATGACCAATATGTATGTATTTTACTGCAGTCATGGTTTGAAGAGGTGTATAAGCTAATTAGAGTAAATTTTGGGATTATTTGTTGTGTAAGTATTAATAAATAGAACATTCAAAACTTAAGTAGGTAAGTGATAAAGTTTATTTAATTACTATGCGATCTAAAAATAACCAGCGATACGGAGAGAATGAGAACTAAGTAATCAATATAAAATAATTGATATTAGAAAAAATTATAGACAGGAAAATCCTGGGCAAGACTAAAATAGATGAGTTTTTATTATGAACTTCTATTTTTAGAGCGACTTCTGCTATTGATGTAGTTGTACGTTTTACTATTTTATAAGGGTCTACAATTTTTTAATTGACATATAGTGCAGAGGAGTGTGAATTAAGTTCATAATTTTGATTATGAAGGTTAAATTGTTTTATAGAACTTTAGTGTGTTTACTTGTAAAAATACAATTGCTGAATTGTTGCATTTTACTGGTATGAAATTCCTAGTGAATTAGAGTTATCAAGGAATTGAAGCCTAATTTTTCATGTCATTCCGCTAATGTTGATCAAGATAATCCATATTATGGAAACAATAATTTGTATTTTATTTATAAAAAGATAAGACAACGTTTCCTGAAAAGATAGAATGACGAAAAAAACTGAGAGTAATTAAAGGAATTTAGTAATCTTTTTATTGATGTATCTTTTTAAAGATGGGGATACTTTTATTACTAAATCGAGTATAATTAAGAAATTTGAGATCTTGGAAGTTGAGAATCTAAACGAGTATTTTTAGATTATTTAAAGTTAGGTTAGTTGTGGTATCAATATTTACGAACCCTAGTGGCGTAGATTTTACAGTTAAGCTAAATCTTAGGCTTAAGATGATCAAGTGATAATACTTATGGCAACGGGAACAAGGGATTTTATGAATTTTTTACAACGTCAATTAACCACAATACAGTAGTGAGATTTATTATTGCTAATTTTATTAAATTACTGAATTAATAATATTAGCATATTCTTGAAAATTACTTAATTCTAAAATTAAGTATTGATAGTATTTTTCTTCCTGTAAAAATCGTGTGGGAAGGATAAACTAATATTTTCTCAGGTAACTTAAGCGGCTTAAACAAAGAGACTCTCATATTGTGTTGATACAAGTCAACTTCTTAAAAAGCTCTATGTTCTCTCCAGCTCTATGTTCTATCCTATGAATTAGTAGGGTTTCATCAGTAAATATTCGATTGTGCATAAAAATATAACTATACGAATTATAGGGGCATTTCTAAGGATAAAGAGTCTCTAATTTTATTTCTTTGATAGTAATATTTTGCCTTCTTTAATTTTAATATTAAAAGATTACATTTAAGCTGTGCTTGTTTGTAACCCATCGCGATTTGATTTTAAAATTTATTTTAGAGTGATCCAGTTGCTTTCCTGTTATGGTGCTATAGTGGGTATGAGTATGCATTTTAAATATAAGTACTATTTCTCTAACCTAAGTACTAATTTGAATATTTCAAAAAGTTAAATATAAAAAGAACTTATTTTAATAAAGGATTGATTAGTAGAACTGCATAGCCGGACCTAATGACACTTAAGTAGGTATAACTGCGGGAGGTTGTGTTAAACAGTAGTGAAGGAAATATAATATAGTTCAATTATAACAATCTTTAGGAAAGAGAACGAGACTAGTTAGCTTCTAAGATGAACAAACTATCTGATCATTGAGGAATTTGGTATAGTTTGGAGTTAGTTAAATAAAAATCACGGGAAAAAGTGAAAGGGTATCTTAGTCTTTGTGATATTTTTAATTTAACTTTGCTTTAACTGCACTGATTACCAATGTAATTGATTCTGAGATCGGGGAGGAGAAGAAATTACACTCATATATTTTTTTTAAAGAGACCGACATCCAAACCCTTTCAATTTATTGTCTTCTTTCAACTGAAACTTCCTAAAAAGATTTCGGGGAAAAATTTGCTAATTCAGTAAAGCAAGCACAGTATTTATTCAGGATGCTAGTCTGAACCAACATACGGTTAAAAATATTGGTTCCTTTGACAGACAAGCTATGATGTCTCTTTCAAATTAATGACGATATTTCAGATTCAATTATTACGTCGTTGAGTCAGGCTTCTGTAAGCAGCCGCCAGGAAAGTTGATACAAGTTGATCAACTTGATCAAAATAATTTACAATTTCAGCAACAAACTAATAAATAACTTATTATTTTAAGTAGCAACATACAATGTCTTCAACAACGAATACAAAATTTGGAAAAAGCCAGAAAATTTTTAATCAGGAGTTATTTCAGTGAACAAAAGAAACCCAATCAGAATGATCCACATTTTAAACTTTAAGAACTAAAATTAAGTATTCCAGCTTCTAAGTTGCTTCATTTAAAAAGCACTTGGACCTAGTGGGTTTTAAATGTTGATATGTAGAGAGTAGTTAACATATTGTTATTATTAACCTAGATTTATTTTATTAGCCTAGTTTAAAAAACAAAGGGAATAATCGTGAAATGAGCAAGAATAATCTCTTGAGGTGGGAAAGTAGAAGATACATTGAGGTAGCGTATGATTACATATGGGTAGTTAGTTCGGAAAATATTCCCAGAACAATTAATTTAGCTCAAAGGTATATCGTTATAGAGGATTAGGAGGCGGTAAGAAAGGTGTTAAACGAAGTTCTTCAAAGCAAAAATAAAGAGCAGAAAAAGGGAGCAGAAGAACTGTTAAAAAAGTTTCCTATCGGGGCGGCTTAGAGTATGGCTCGTATTGCTTTGGGAATCTGTTATGATGGATCTGCTTATCACGGTTGGCAAATTCAAGAAGAGTTTAGAACCGTCCAAGGGGAAGTAGAAAAAGCATTATCGGCGGTAGCTAATCATCCTGTTTCGCTGTTTTGTGCTGGTCGAACTGTTGTTGGAGTACATGCGAGCGGGCAAGTGGCGCACTTTGATACCACTGCTTATCGCAGTGAACATGCTTGGGTTTTCGGTGCTAATAGTAAACTTCCTTCTGACATTAGCATTTTATGGGCTAAGGAAGTAGATAAAAATTTTCATGCTCGATTTTCTGCTCAAGCGAGAAAATATCATTATGTGATTTATAATCATGAAATTAGGCCAGGTATTTTACGTAAAGCGGTAAGTTGGTATTACCGGCCTTTGGATGAAAATCGAATGAGAAAAGTTGTGCAATATTTCATTGGTGAACACGATTTTCGATCTTTCCAAGGAGCTGGTTGCCAATCACAAACTTCGGTGCGCACTATCTTTCAGATAGAAATTTTTCGAATTCAGTGTATGGTAGTGATTGAGGTACAAGGTAATGCTTTTTTGCTACATATGGTACGTAATATTGTAGGAGTGTTGGTTGCTATTGGTAGTGGAGAGAAAGACCTAGAATGGGCGGAAGTTGTCTTAAACGCTAAAGATCGTCGTCAAGGAGGACTAACAATGTCGCCAAATGGATTATATTTGGTAGAAGTAAAGTATCCTCAAGAATTTAAATTACCTCGGACTCCGTTTGAACCTTTATGGCTACAATTAAGTAAGGTTCAGGTAAAATGAATTGGTTTACAAAATTATTGCCTCGAATTTCTACACGTACAAAAAAAGGAGTGCCAGAAGGAATTTGGGATAAATGCCCTTCTTGTATGGCAGTTCTTTATCGTGCTGAGTTAGAGCGAAATTTAGAGGTTTGTCCTAAGTGCAATTATCATATCCGTATTAATGCTCGAAAACGTTTAATGCAATTTTTAGATGAGGGGGAACAACAAGAAATAGGTGAAAACATCATACCAACTGATCGCCTTAAATTCCGTGATTCAAAGAAATACAAAGATCGGCTTCATGCTGCTCAAAGAGCAGCCGGAGAGAAAGAAGCTATAGTCGTTTATAAAGGCAATCTTTATAGCATTCCCATTGTTGCTGCAGGGTTTGATTTTACTTTTATCGGGGGCTCGATGGGCACTGCTGTAGGTGAGCGATTTGTAAAGAGTGCAAAGACAGCTATGGATGAAGAAAGGCCATTTATTTGTTTTTCAACAAGCGGAGGAGCTCGAATGCAGGAAGGGCTATTTTCTTTGTTTCAAATGGCCAAGACAGGCGCTATATTGGCACAGTTAGCTAAACAGCAAATTCCATTTATTTCAATATTAGCGGATCCCACTATGGGAGGGGTTTCTGCTAGTTTGGCCATGTTGGGTGACATTATCATTGCTGAACCTAATGCATTGATTGGATTTTCAGGCCCACGCGTCATTGAGCAAACTATTCGAGAAACCCTTCCAGAAGGATTTCAACGTAGCGAATTTTTGTTAGAGCATGGGGCTATTGATATGGTAGTGGATCGTCGTGAATTAAGATCGACTGTGGCATCTCTAATTGCTAAATTAACCTACCGAGCTCTTCCGGATCTGGAACCCGTAAAAATAATTTAATTTAAAGTTCTGTTGATTAATTGTTAGAGCTCACTTGACACAAGTATTAATAATGAAGGCTTCGGAAATAGGAGAATTAAAGTGACGATTTCACGAGAGATGAATGATTGGTTGGATTATATTAACACACTTCATGATCGTGAAATTAATTTAAGTTTATCTTGCATTATCCAGGTAGCAAAAAAATTAGAGTTAACTACTTTTTCATGTCCCGTCATCACTGTAGCAGGAACAAATGGGAAAGGTTCTGTAATTAAATCCCTTGAAAGTATTTATCTTGCTTCTGGCTATCAAGTAGCCGCTTATACCTCGCCCCATTTATTATGTTTTAACGAACGTTTGCGTTTTAATGGTGAACCGATGCTTGATAGTGATTTTATTGAAGCTTTTACGTTTATTGAAGAAAATCGTAATCAGAAACCTCTTAGCTTTTTTGAATTCACCACTTTAGCCTGCTTTTATATTTGTAAAAAATTAACATTGGATATTTTCTTATTAGAAGTAGGATTGGGAGGGAGGTTAGATGCTGTGAATATCATTGATCCAGACGTTGCAGTTATTACTACAATTGATATAGATCACACAGATTGGTTAGGAAGTGATCGAGAGTCTATTGGACGCGAAAAAGCAGGAATTTTTCGGACACACTGCCCTGTGATTTGCGGTGACCCTTATCCACCGAAGAGTCTTCTTAAAGAGGCTCAACTCTTGCAAGCCCCTATTTTCCAATTTATGAAAGATTTCTCCATAATCAAATATGAAAAAACCTGGAAGTGGCAAGGACCTAAAATTCATTATGATGCTTTACCTTTACCCCGATTAAAAATACAAAATGTAGCTACTAGTTTGATGGTAGTAACTTACTTACAAAATCGTTTACCTGTCAAGAAATTAGCTATTATAGCCGGTATTCAAAAAGCTACTCTACCTGGTCGTATTGAACGACTGGAACAGCCCCTTTCTGTTATTTTTGATGTGGCACATAATCCGCAATCGGCCCATTATTTAGCAGAACAGATTTATTGTTCTTCTCATTCAGGGCGAACGTTTGCAGTAGTGGGAATGTTAAAAGATAAAAATATTTTAGGTACTTTCTCTCCTTTGCTGCCTTGTATTGATTATTGGTATGTAGGTGATATAGGAGGAATACGTGGTGCTTTAGGTGAAAAGTTGCTAAAAACTTTGAAGGCAGAAGGTGTTAAAAATTGTTATAATTTTACTTCGATTAAGGAAGCGTTTAAAAACGCAATTGCACAGTGTCAAAAGCAGGATAGGATTGTAGTTTTTGGTTCTTTTTATGCAGTTGCTATAGTTAAACAATATATGTCCCGAGGCCAAAATCATCGAAATTAAAATTAAACAACGATTAATTGGAGTGGTAGTTATTTTTTTGTGGGAGGAGTAGTTTTTATAGCATTGTTATTTCATAATCCACACCCAACCAGGGGTTTATCAATGCTGAGGATAGTTCCCGAAAGCAGAGCAGATAAACTTGAAGTACACTTGCAATTCTCAGAGCCTACAATCTTAGAAGAAAAGGCAACTTTAAAGGTAATGCCTACTCTTTTAGAGTCAATTCCAACAAAATCAAAAGAAAAGACGACTATTCTCTTGATTTTAGAATCACCCACGCTACTCTTCTTCTCTAGAGTTTGCTCAGAATGTCCAGCGAAACTCAAACCTGTTACCATTTCACAAATTAAAATTTCATTTACTCAAAACCATGAATTTAATGTTTCTAAAAAACATCAGGTAATTAAGGAAAAAGTATTTGTAAAAAAATATCATTTGTCAGATACTTTATTATTCTCTAAGAGTATTCTTAACGCTTGGGTAATTCAAGTAGCCATTTTTATCAATCAAGACAATGTAAAACGATTACTTAAACAAGTGCAAGTAAACGGGTTTGATGCTTATACTCGTCAGAGTAACGAAGGAAAAAAGTCAGCCGTATTTTTGTAGGTCTTTTCATTGATTACGCTAAAATTATTAAAATCCAGTAGGAGTTAAAACAAAAATTGCATTTAAAATGTTTTATTAAACGATATAAAATAATTTAGAGAGAGTTTTCATTAAATAGGCGCTGAAATGAATTTAAATATTTTTTTACATTTTAATTGGGTTGATTTTATAATTATTGGAATTATTTTTTTCTCGATTATTATTAGTTTTTTTCGTGGTTTCGTACGAGAAGCTATTTCATTACTAATATGGATAGGGTCTATCGTTATTGTTTTTAAATTTTTAGAACCTCTTCAAATTCATTTGAGTCCGTGGATTAATTCGAATTTTATTCGGTATGCAGTTGCTTTTGGGATTTTATTTTTAGCTGTGTTTATTTTTGGAATTTTTATTAATTTGATTATACATGCACTCTTAAAAAAAACAGGACTTACTATTACTAATCGCTTGTTGGGTATTTTTTTTGGAGCAGCACGTGGTTTTCTTATAGTTTCTATTTTTCTTATCTTCGTTAGCGTAGGTAATATCAAGGGGGGAACGGTAGTTAGCCAATCACAATTAGCGTCTAAATTTAAACCAATAGTAATCTGGCTAAATCAGTTTTTACCTTGGCAGCTTAAAAATATTTTTAATAGTTGGTATAACTAATATTAAATCAAAATTAATAGAAGTGATATGTAATGTGTGAGTATTCTTCTAATTAGAATTATTTCTAATAATTAGATAAATCAATTAATCTATAATGTTTTAATGATTTTACAACACTATGTATGGTTAAGATGAATTTAATATTATAAAAAGTAATAACAATTATTATAAGAAGTAATAATAATCGGCTTTTTATAAAAATCCAGTGATGAGGTCATGAGTTAAGTGATGTATCTCATATATTTTTTCACCTCTTGTGAAATATGGGAATTAGACATGATGTTAGTTATTATACGATAAGAGGTATAAAGAAATGCTCTCCGCTAAATTATAATTTTGATGTCAATTTTTTTCATGGATTAGCTTTAATTAATCGGAACTTAATGAATTTTAAATAATTTATGAATGATTGAATACCTATGGATTTAGGTTATTTAAATATTACTTTAAATGTTATTCAACATGATGGCTCATGAATTATAGTGTTCTTGTACGTATGTCCCTTTTTTAAAGTAATTGTTTAAAGTAATGACGAAGAAGTATATTAAGTAATTCAAAGGAGTTTTTACTGCCATGATCTAAAAATAATTATAGTGTAATAAGTTTTGATGATATTCATACTTATTTAGTGATTAGTTTATGGAAAACAAAATAACAGAAATGTTTTGGAATTCATGTTAGATTCAAAAAGTATTGTTTTAAGAGAAATCTATTGGCTTTGAACTGTTGGATGAGCTTTATGCTGTTGTGAGTGTCCCTGATAAGATTATTTATTTTAGAGTGAGAAGGAGAAGTTCTCCGAGAGGAATTTGATACACTAGTTAGTCATTCACTTTGTATTTTGGGTATATTTAGGTTTGCTCCGCTTCTATTCTAGATAATCTACCTCTGATACAAGAGCAGGTTTTTATAAGATATGCTTGGATTAAAAGAGATTATTAGAGAGACCAAATCATAATGATTGATCTGATAGATAATTCTAATTCTTGAAATAAGTTATAATGTTGCCCATGCTTTAGGGTAGGTTTTAATTTTTTTCTTCCAAAAGAGTTTTAAAAAACTTGCTATATTGAGGGGGGTAAACTTTATTATACCTAATAATAAACGCTTAGGTGTTGTCGCAGTTTAATACGTTTAAAATTCAATGCAATTAAAGCTAAGTTTATTAATAAACTGTTTTACTAGTGGATAATTCGGTAGTAAAAGGGATAACCTCAAAAGAAATCATTTAAATCATAGTACTACGTAGATATAAAACTATACTTTGCTTTTCAGTGAGTCCCTGAAATACCTTATCTTAAATAGCTAAGAAATGAAACTCTACCATACTTAAATAGTTATAGAATGAATTGCAACTAAAGAATTAGTTGATAACGTCTAAAAATCCAATTGGTATAAATTTATTAATCAAGATCTGTTAAATATTTATCAGGCGTTGAACGATGTGATAGGTAATATTAGAAAAGTTAAAATTAAACGATTTAAAATTTCGTTTTTACTGCCGACTACATTGCTAGTAAAATTCTAGTAGCTTATAATTATCAAAGCTTATATTTAGATAAATAAGCTGAATTACGTAATGATAGTAGTAAAACAAATTTATAAAAATTATTTTTATATTTTCATATTACTAATTCTTATTTTTGTGCTTAGTGTATTTATTAAATAAGCATCATGATTACATACGTAAAAAATCTTATTTGTATATTCGAAAAATCGTATCCTCACAAACTCCGTAACTTACTTTGAAGTAATGCAATCAGAGTACTGAGGAATGATATTTTGTTTGCTTTTTTGTACGAGAAAGAAATGTTTAATAATTGACGTTAATGGGGAAAGTCTAATCGGTATTAATTGAATTAGTTTTAAGAATTGTATCCTAGAATGTATTATAAAAATAATTTATAAAAATTTAAGTTATTATGGTTAATGCTACTCAAGTAAAAATATTTGCTATCAACAATTTTAAATTTTTCATAGAAAAAAGTCTTTAGAACGTAAAAATACATTAATTTCCTGAAACCCAGAAAGTTCATATAAAATAAATTTTATAGATTGCAGTCTGTTCATTTAAAAGTAGGGGCAATGGTACCTTTCTAAAACCTACCGACCAAAAATATGAATCTAAAATTTTAGCTCTAGAAATACTGAATTAAATAGAGGCCCGGTTTCTATCAAGTAGAGTTTATTTGACGACTTAATTTTAGTTACATTTTTTTCTTTAGGATTTTATACAGTCTTCTTAATATATCCCTTACTGAATGAAGCTTTAAAGGCATATGATTACTTGTCTTATTGAGAAAGATTATATAGCAAAAACTTAGATAAAGAATTAAAAAAGCATATAAAAAAGGAAATTGGTTATTTTTTAATCAGTTGAATAAGCGAATACTCTTTCTTATCCATAGCTTTATTGATTTTCAAAAATGACTAAAATATTATGCTTGAAATCAATCTATTTTTATCCTACTAATAATAAATTGTGCTGCTCAAGATTAGCGAATGTTAATACATCAGATTGTGTGCTGTGGGTATATTATTTAGTTTATACGAAATAGCAACTACCCCACGGCTTTTATTTTAAGATAGGTTTTCTAAAAAAAAAGAAGCTTTTAGAATATTTGTTTGAACAGCCTCCTTTTTTTAGCCTTTATAAATGAATGGATTTGATTTCTAAGCGATTATAGCTTTTTTAAAGTATAGCTTATAGCAAGATTATGATGAAGAAGTGTATTTAAATGTAAGTTGTCCTCCATATACCAATTTAAGAGAAGCTAGGTGTACTTATTTTAAGCTCAGCTAATTTAGTGATAAAAAGCAGGATTTTTAAAGTTAGAGGTGGTTTATTAAAAGAAGTATTAAAAACTATCGGAAAATTATCAATTGGATTATAATTGACCAAAAAGGCTATAGTAATTTTTTAGTGTTTGCTCCATGTGATGATTTATATTTTAATAATGCACTCAAAGAAACAACCCTAAAAAAAGTACACTATTTCGTTATTTATTTTATGTAGTTAAATAATTGGCTCTTTTAGATGCATAGTATTAGTATGCTATTTAAATGATTTTTTTTATAAAAAACTCTTTAGATGATAACAAAGATATTGCTTGCGTTATAGACCTTTTGCAATTTCTCAATTAATAAGGCTTAAAAGAATTATTTTTTTTGTCAGTATTGACTGGTTCGTGTTTAGCATATTTCTTTCGAAACCATTCGACTCGACCCGCTGTATCAATAATTTTTTGTTGTCCGGTATAAAAGGGATGGCATTCGGAACAGATTTCCAGATGAAGATCTCTCTCTAAAGTTGATCCTATAAAAAAAATATTTCCACAACTGCAAGTGACTTTAATTTCTTTATAGTTTGGATGAATTTTTTTTTTCATATTTTTTATAAAATTAAAGATTTTAATATAACTTAATTTAAACGGGATAGCAAGAAGAAAGTTGCTTTCTTTATAAAAATTTCTCATCTTTCCATGAAGTAACTTATTTACGATAAATAATGATAATCTGTTTTTACTCTGGAAGAGATAGCTAGTAGATTAAAATAGTTTTCGCTATCTA
>NZ_NSHJ01000115.1 GCF_002871095.1 Coxiella-like endosymbiont | reverse complement strand
GTATTATGGATTCAAACTCGTTCAGTGTATTCATTGGAAAGAATCTTCAAGGAAATATATTCTATTGAAGCAAGCACTCATTTTTTAGTTTATTAAGAATAAATCGTGATTCGATGTTTAGAATGAATGATGGATGTTTAGAATGAATGATGTAATAGCACATCCTATCATAAAGAATGAGCTTATTAAAGTGCTCAAAGATAAACTAGATAAGTAAAGTTAAGTAAAATTAAATAAATTTAAGCTTATTGTTAGGTATAACAACAGTGATTTCTTCTAGCAAATTTTCTAAAAATCCGCTAAGCTCTTCTCTCAAAGAAGCACATTGAATTAATTTAGCTATGCGCATTCATCGACTAAGTAATCAAACTGCCAATCAAATTGCTGCTGGAGAAGTAATTGAACGTCCTGCTTCTGTGGTTAAAGAATTAATTGAAAATAGTATTGATGCTGAAGCAACCCAAATTCAAATTGATATTCTCCAAGGTGGTTTAAAACAAATTCGCGTCCAGGATGATGGAAAGGGAATTCATTACGAAGATTTACCTTTAGCGCTTGAGCGGTACACGACAAGTAAAATTAAAAATGCCGAAGATTTACAGCACATCATTACTTTAGGCTTCCGAGGTGAAGCATTAGCTAGTATTGCAGCTGTATCTCGATTACAATTGACCTCAAGGCAACGCAAAGAAAATTTTGCCTATTATATTAGTAAGCTATATGAAAGTGTTACTTCACCCATACCTGTAGCTCATCCTCCAGGGAGCACAGTAGAAATTCAAGATCTTTTCTATAACATACCAGCAAGACGAAAATTTTTAAAAACACCCACCAGGGAATTTCAGCATATCAAACGGGTAATTGAGCGGATTGCTCTTGGTCACTTTTCGATCGGGTTTACTCTTGAACATAATGACAAAGAAATAATGAATTTTCAAGCAGCCTTTACAAGTTCCGATCGAATGAATCGCATCAAAAGTATTTTGGGTGATGCATTTCTACAATCTGCTATTTCCATTGAATTTATTCAGTCAGAATTATCCTTACGAGGCTATATTGCAGAACCTCACTATACGCGGAGCCAACCGGATTTCCAATTTATTTATATCGACGGCCGTTTTGTTCGAGATAAATTAATTGCTCATGCGGTTCGTCAAGCTTATCACGACGTTTTATTTCATGGGCAACACCCTGCCTATATTCTTTATCTTACAGTAAATCCTTCCTTAGTAGATGTGAACGTTCACCCCACGAAGCAAGAAGTTCGGTTTCGAGATAGTCAGTGGATACGAAATTTTATTATTCATGCGGTATCTGAAACATTAGTTCAAATAAGCCCCGGGCTTTGTGAAATAAAAATTCCATTTCCTGTGAAAAAAGTAAATGTTCAGAATACTCTACCAATAGTTCATATTCCAAATTTATCCCATTCACTTAAAGAAGATATTATTTCTTATAATAAAAAGAAAATAGCATTGAATCATACATTATACTTAGAACCTTCTTTTGAATATCCTTTAGGTCATGCGTTAGCACAATTACATGAAATTTATATTCTTGCTCAAAATAAAAAAGGATTAGTTATCGTAGACATGCACGCAGCGCATGAACGTATTTTGTATGAAAAAATGAAACAGGAAAAAGAAAAAGGGGACATAGTAACTCAATCATTACTTGTTCCTCTCCATGTTACTTTGAACCCTCAAGAAATAGAGATATATCAAGCCAATCAGTATTTATTTTTAGAACTTGGGTTTGAAATTGGATTATTAGATTCCGATAAAATTATTGTGCGTCGTCATCATTCTTTAATCAAAGTGGCTGATATTGAAAAATTAATTCGCGATGTCCTTGTGGATCTTATTGTTCATACGGCTACCTTACGTATAGAAGAAAAAATTAACGCCACATTGGCTTCCTTAGCTTGTCATGCAGCAATCCGTGCTCCTCATCTTTTAACTCTAGAAGAAATGGAAGCTTTATTGCGTGATATGGAAAAAACTATGCATGCTGGCTTATGTAATCATGGTCGACCTACTTGGAAGCAATTTGAGATTAAAGAATTAAATCGATTATTTTTACGTGGACAATAGGTGAAAAAGTATGTTGTTTGTTTAATAGGTCCCACAGCTAGTGGAAAAACTCAACTCGCTATTACCTTAAGCCAACTTTTACACTTTGAAATTATTAGTGTAGATTCAGCCATGATTTATCGTGGTCTTGATATTGGTACCGCAAAACCAACACTTCAGGAATTAAAAATTATCCCGCATCATTTGATTAATATCTGTGAAATCAAAGTTCCCTATTCTTGTGGTCAATTTTATAAAGATGCCTTAAAAAAAATTGAACTTATTCATGCAAAAAATCGAATTCCTTTGCTAGTGGGGGGGACAATGTTGTATTTTCATATATTGCAACATGGCTTTTCTGATTTGCCAATCGCCCAACCCATGCTTAGAAAAAAAATTAAAAAAGAAGCAGAAGCAAAAGGTTGGATAGCTTTATATGAGAAATTAAAAAAGATTGATCCAAAATCTGCCTTAAAAATTAATCAGAAGGATGCTTATCGTATTGAACGAGCATTAGAAGTGTATGAAACAACAGGACAACCCTTGTCGAATTATCAAAATTTAAAACGCTTAGAGGTTTTGCCTTATCAGTTTATCAATATCATTGTAAGCCCCACTAATCGGGAAGATTTACACCAACGCATTGAAAAACGTTTTGATCAAATGTTGCAGAAAGGATTTTTAGAAGAAGTTAAACAATTGTATCGACGAAATTTAAATCCTACTTTGCCAGCGCTGCGTACTGTAGGTTATCGCCAAGCCTGGCAATATTTTAAAGGTGAATCTAGCTATGAAACTATGCGGTACAAGGCGATTGTAGCTACTCGTCAGTTAGCTAAACGACAGTTAACTTGGCTTCGACGGTGGCCTGATGCTAAATGGTTTGATAGCAATAAAAAAAATTTAATCAAAAGCATTATAGATTATTTAATAAATAGTGGTTTATAAGAAAGATTTTCAAGATAAGAACTGAAAAAACTACACCCTCTGATTTTTTTTTAAAAATTTATGTATATTATTTATGTATATAATTTTATTAACTAGTTTATATTTTAAAAAGTCACTTTAAAATTAGTTAACATAAAACTATGAAATAAATTTCATATTGCTTTATTAACGACGTTAAACAGTGTAATCCTTAATGTTTTGTAATACAAACTTTATAAGTTAGACCTGATGCGTTAGTTTTAGTTATTAGTTGCCAATATAAAGATCAAGATTAGCATGCCAATAACATTAATCAGTAAACTGATTAAGATAAAGCAAAAATACTAATTCTGATTTTATAAGGTAATGATTAATCTTATAATTCTGATGCTAATGTTAATAACGAATAATTCCGTTATACAAAAGTCAATAAACATTTGTACATTGAATACCCCACAGAGCTATTACGGAGTTACACTAGTTTTTAATGATACATGTAATGGTTCATATAGCTATTTAAAAATTAACCTTTTCGGAGGTGAGGAAATCATTTAGAAATATTAATATAGAGGTACTGCATAGTACGGACTAGGATTAGTTCAAAATATTTTAGCAGATACTGTTTTTGTAAACTTTCGTCATCCAAGAAACATTATCTTCGGCACTCAAGTTACGTTATTTTGAACGCGATTCAAATTTGGACCTAGGGACCTAGATATCTATAGTTGTAGTTTTCGGGTTTGGAGTAGGGAAGAATCCAATATAAAATATTGGGATCAGTATAAAAAGTATTTCATATATATATTTGATAGCTATCCTGATGAGGTGCTCATAAAAAAAGAGGGTATAGGGCTACATTCAAATTTATAATCACGATATCATAGTCATTGTTCAAAACTCTTTCTCGAATAAATTGAATATAAGTAGCAGAAAAATAAGTAAAAGAATGACCATCAATGGAAATTATGCTATAAAGATCCCCCCTATGGATCAAATTAATAAATTTTTAAAATTTTGGTTTACAGGGGCAGTAAAAACAATTCTTCTTTTAGAGAATCATACGAATGTTTGTTGTAGAGCAAGTCTTGAAGTAGATCAGAAGATTAGCGAGTGGTTGACCCTTAATTTTACCAAGGTTATCAAGGGTCAAGACGTGAAATTAAAAAAAATACTGTTAATTTTTAGTCAATTTTCGCGACATAGATACTTAAACTCTCCTAAAGCATTTGTTCAGAATGATCACTTTGGTATATGGATTAATGGTCTCCAAGATAGGGAAGAACGTCAAACGAGTCTTATTCAGGAAGGATTTTATTATTTTCCAGTATTACATACATTATGCGAGAAATTAGCAGGAGATGATGATCTCTGTGCGTAGATACTAAATGTTATACAAATTGGTATTACTAGAAACCTTACTCCTTTATAAAAGCTTGTTTAAATTCGACAACCATCATTACAATATCACTCCTCATTTTCAAAGATTTCCTCAAGATAATAATCTTTTGAAACGAGAGTCTATCCCTGAAGACATTCAATATTTATTAAATAATATGAAAGGATTTTGAAGTTACAATGGAAGAAAAACAATTAATTTATAAAGTTATCTTTAGTCAAGAGGAAAAAGTTTATGAAATTTATGCTAGATATATTTCTGAAGAAAGTTTAATGGGTTTTATTGAAATGGAGGAGTTAATTTTTAATGATCATTCCTCAGTGCTTGTAGATCCATCAGAAGAAAAGCTAAAAACAGAATTTCAAGGAGTAAAACGAACTTATATACCTATGCACATGATTTTGCGAATTGACGAAATGGAAAAACAAGGTTCTGCTAAAATTAAAAGTCCTACCATGAAGGGGAATGTACATCATTTCCCAGGTTCTTTTAAGAAGCCCTTAAAAGATAAGGAATAAACAATTAGATATTAATGTGGTATTGTTGATTTTGATAAAATAGAGCTTTTTAAAATAGCGTTTTCTATCTTAAAATATAGATTTTTATGGATAAGAAAGAAATTACTCAAATATTTTGTTCTGATTCGATAGAGTTATTTTATTTCATTGTAATAATAAAACTCTATCTAATGTCATTTTTTTTTACTTCTAAAATTAAAACAAGAAATACTTTATTTTTTATGATCGTGGAGTCAAAAGTCGAGTATGTTTAAAACTTTTTTCGTAAAAATTTTATAGATTTATATTTATAGTTCGCCGGATAGGCAGTCGTGTGACATGCTATAAAATAAAACGCCAGAACGCTACGCTGCCATCTCTCCGACAGGGGGCCTATATTATATAAATCTACACAGTTAAAATCACATCCCTAAGCAAGTAAAAAGAGTCTTTACCTTATAAAGACAATTCAGGATTAGTTTATTTAGAATAATAAAGATTAAAAGAATTATAGGATACTATTTGATCTTCGTTATTTTAGATATGAATCACAAACAAGTAAAAATAATTGCTCAGTGAAACACTCAGTCGTGTTTGAGTGTAAAAAAATGAAAATTAACCAAGGGTATTATTAAAACGCTTCATATCCATCAGATTCTAACAGATATAGGGGGTCAGAATTTTTTGTTTTTTCAATCGGGGCAATCACGGGGCCGTGCTCTTGGTTATCGAGCGACTTTTACCATTTCTGCGTTTAAAACACCCTTTACCCGTTAATTCCTATGATCCTGAAATGTTACAAAAGTAGATCTATATTTTTTTGAGGCTTACTACTACCAATTGGATAGGATTCTGTCAGAGCATGTTATACATTTAAAATTTAATTTTCTTCCTTAACCTCTTACTTTCTCCAACATTGTTTATTTGTTGAAAAATGATCATTAAAAGGAGAGTTTTACAATCATTCGAAAAATACTGTATTTTATTGTACTATCTTACCTCATGAATAAGGAGGTAAACTATCGAATTTTATATGCATAATTTAATTATTAAAATTGCTTTACTAGTTGCTTTAGGAAGTGGAGCAAGCTTATTGGAATGGATGATTTTTCGCCGTTTTTTATCCCAATTTAAACAAAAACCCCGTATTTGGGGATATTCCTTTTTACAGGCACTCCATCAACCCCTCCAAATTTACATTTGGATGATTACTTTAAGTTTCATTGCTTCTAATATCATTCAAGTATTTTCCGCCTTCAATAGCAATTTTTTAAACGTATTATCCTCAGCACGACTAATGTTTATTCTAATTGTTTTTTTTTGGTTTATGATGCGTTTTCTTCGCCAATTGGAAGATCGCCTAACTGCTCGAGCACGAGAGGGCGTTGGTAAAGTGAGTGATGAAACTAGCATACATGCTTTGGCGCAATTAATGCGAGTTGTCATTATTGTATTAATTTTATTAATATTTCTCCAAACTATCGGGCTCAAAATGTCTGCTGTATTAGCATTTAGTGGGATGGGAGTAGCCGTAGTGAGTTTTGCTGCCAAGGACACTTTGGGGAATTTTTTTGGTGGTATGATGATTTATTTAGACCGTCCTTTTTCTGTAGGTAATTGGATTCGCTCTCCAGATCGTCAAATTGAAGGGACGGTAGAATATATCGGTTGGCGTTTAACACGCATTAGAACATTTGATAAACGTGCTCTTTATGTGCCTAATGGAATTTTATCTAATATTGTTATTGAAAATCCCTCCCAAATGACAAACCGACGCCTTAAAATTACCCTAGGCGTGCGTTATTCCGACGTGGCAAAAATCCCCGCTTTAGTAAAAGATATTGAAAATAGATTACGAAAGAATCCCGCTATTGATACTACCCAGACTTTATTTGTGAATCTTTTTGAGTTTGGTTCTTCCTCGCTGAATATGTTGGTCTATGCTTTCACTAAAACAACGGAATGGGTGAAATTTCAGATGATCCAACAGAAAGTAATTTTAGAAATTATAAATCTTATTTCTCAATATGAAGCAGAGTGTGCTTTTCCTACTCAAACGGTTTATTTTCCGGAAGGGGTATTTTTAAAAATAGCGAAAGGAGGAATGAATAATGAACACAACGGTCGAAGGAGCAGTGATAAAGAGGGATGCCCCGATGATTCTACCTGAGCATATTCGTGAAGTATTTGCAAAAGCTACCTGTCTTTATTCTAAGACAGAAGTGGAGGCTGCTTTGGATACCATGGCTACAGAAATTAGCTTAGCCCTGTCTTTTTCTAATCCTATTTTTTTATGTGTAGTAGTTGGGGGGATTGTTCCACTTGGAAATTTATTGCCACGGTTAGATTTTACCTTAGAAGTAGATTATATTCATGCTACGCGTTATTGCACCAATACGAAAATCAAAAATTTGGAATGGAAAGTTAAACCTACTTGTAAAATAAAAAACCGTACAGTAGTGGTCGTCGATGATATTTTAGATGGAGGAGTCACTTTAGCCGCTATTATTAATTTTTGTAAAGAACAAGGAGCAAAATCAGTTTATTCTGCTGTTTTAGTAGATAAATATAATGCTCGGTTACCTAGTGGTCCTGAATCTGCTAATTTTAGCGGCTTAAAAGTGGGAAATCATTATGTATTCGGATACGGGATGGATTATAAAGGATATCTTCGTAACGCCCCTGGGATTTATCGAGTAGCTCCTGAACATGAATAATTTTAGTTCATAATAATCATTATGATTAACCTTTCAAGTAAGAGGAATAATTTTAATTAGTACCCCATAATAGAGAAAGTCCAGATAATTCAATTGATTGCTTCGCATACGTCGTTCTTGGCTTTCATACCAAGAACCTGATCCACTTGATTGATTAAAAAGTAAAGATATAGAAATATTAAAATAATGTTGAACATTAGCGCGAAATAAACCTCGAACCTTATCGCCCTCGATACGTATAGGACGAGTAGATAAATGAGTTATCGATTGTTGCCATGCTAAATGCAACAAGGTCTGATATTCTAGATTTTTATCTAATTCAGTTTGCTCGTTTTTTAAAAGAAATTGTGAAGTAGGAAGCGGTTTAATTTTTTTGGCATAAAAAAAGTTAGGATCAAGAGAGGTAGAAGTTAAGCATTCTTTGAGGGCGTTATTTTGGAAAGTTGGTTGTGAAAAAATAATCATTTCAATTTGATAAATTTTTGCTTCGCTGGTAACAAAAGGATTCAAAGTAATAAATAATAAGATTAAGAACCATTTCATAAAGAAAATTTACCTCTACTCTTTCAATTGCAAACTTGGAAAATCATCTACTTCTTAAATTAACTGACGAAAGAAATGCTAAGTTTTCAGCATCACAATATAAATATTGTGAATATAAGCCAATTGAAATATAGTTTTGATTTTTATTTTAAAAGGTAATCTGTAGATAAGTGTGGGAAAAATTTTAATACGTATAATATACGTACATTTTTCAAGAATAGGTGTTTTTTTTCCTGAATCATAAGATACTGATTGTTTTGACTTTGTATTATTCATCTACTCTGCATACTTTAACTCTAATATATGGAT
>NZ_NSHJ01000114.1 GCF_002871095.1 Coxiella-like endosymbiont | reverse complement strand
TGGTTTAGATGTGATTGATATTTTTTGATTTAAAGTACTTCAAATCTTTTTTGAAGAACAGACTTATTAATTTAAATAAATTAATGGGTTATAAATTAATGGTTTATAAATAAAAAAGGAGGGTTATAAATAACGTTTTTGTAATTTTTCTTTTTATTTGTGGCATAAAAGAAATATTATAATAATAACGAACGATATAAAATAAAAAATTATTAGTTCTACATCTACAGAATCAATTATTTAAATAATTTATGTTAGAGTGCCTTTGATATTTTCTTCAAAGCACATAGGATTACATTATAGTTAGGGTAGGAATTTTAAATAATTTTAAATAATGTTATTAACAATTTTTTTAGCAATACGATCAATTGCATACACGAACTTATGTGATGTTTTTTCTAAGGCTTTTAATTTGATTCAGATAGTGACTGTGTTTGTGTATGTAATTTCTCACTGTTATACCAGTTTATGAAGTAATTTTAATAAAATCTATATCATTTATATTAATTATTAATGATAATAAAGTTATTTTAATTTAACAGTGATCAACCACATTAAATCTAGTTTTGCAAATTGTTGATCAATTCCCTATTATCTTTAAAATAGTTAATTCTTGGGTTTTAATAAAAGCTGTATGAAAAAAAAATTATTTATTTCAGTACTGTGTGGGGGCAATTCCACGGAGCACGAAATTTCTATTCAGTCGGCTCGAAACATTGTAGTAGGATTGAGCTCTGATAAATATAAGGTTTCAGTGATATATATTGATCAAACTGGTAAATGGTATTTTATTGACGATAAAGAAAATTTTTTAACTCGAAGACCTCAGGATTTAGTTTCTGCTGAAAAGGCTATCCCTATTACTATTGTGTTGGGAGAACAAATTAAACCTTGGCGAGTACTTAATGCTGAAAAGCATCTTGATGAACTGGACTGTGTCTTCCCTATGATTCATGGAACTCAAGGTGAAGACGGGGCTCTCCAGGGACTACTAGAACTTTTGAATCTACCTTACGTAGGTGCTGATGTTCAAAGTTCTTCTATTTGTATTGAAAAAGATATTACTAAAAGTTTACTACGAGCGGCGAAAGTACCCGTAGTTGACTGGTACACTTTGTGGCCTTTTGATCGACTAGAACAAGTTTATGAACGTCTGATTGATCAATGGAAAACCAGGGAGCTTTTTATGAAAGCTGTAAGCTTAGGTTCTTCTGTAGCTATTTTTCCTGTTAAAAGTGCAATAGAATTTAAAAAAAGAGCTGATAATATTTTTTGTTATGATGATCGCCTTATTGTTGAACCTAGAATTTGTGGACGGGAAATCGAATGTGCTGTATTGGGAAATGAAAATCCACAAGCTTCTTTACCGGCTGAAATCATATCTAACCATGATTTTTATTCTTACGAGGCAAAATATCTTGATCCAAATGGTGCGACTACTACGACTAGTGTTAGTCTTCCAGAAGAAATTATTCAAAAAATCCAACAGACAGCTATTGATGCTTTTAAGACTGTTCGTTGTTCCGGAATGGCGCGAGTAGATTTTTTTGTGACTCCCCAAAATCAGATCATGATAAATGAAATCAATACAATTCCAGGATTTACTAATATTAGTATGTATCCAAAAATGTGGGAAGCGACAGGTTTATCCTATTCAGAATTATTAGATCGATTAATTGAATTGGCCCTAGATCGCCATCAAAATCAACAAAAATTAATTCGTTGTCATCCAATTCATTAACAAACAATGAGAGAAATTCTTAAAATCTAATTTTAGTTCGATATGAATGGTTTTTAAAAACTTTAATCTAGAGTGAATTCAGAAATAGAGTATTAATTGATGAGTTCGTTTATCCATCTAAAAGTTCATAGCGAATATTCGATCGTTGATAGTGTGATACGTGTAGATCAACTTTTACAACGTATTGTGGATTTAAAAATGCCAGCGGTTGCTTTAACCGATGAAGTTAATCTTTTTGCGCTCATTAAATTTTATCGTGAGGCACTAAACAAAGGGGTAAAGCCGATTATTGGAGCCGAATTAATATTAGGCGAAGATAAAGAATTATTTCGTTTTTCGGTCCTTTGTAAAAACCAAATTGGTTTTCGTCATCTTATTCAATTGTTATCTCGAGCTTATCTTGAAGGACGTCAATGTGAGCAAGCCCTCATTCGATGGGAATGGTTAATGGAAGTAACAGAAGGTTTAATTATTTTGTCAGGAGGACGGCAAGGAGATGTAGGGCAAGCATTGTTGCAGAATCGAAATTTTTTAGCAGAAAAACGTTTAGCACGATGGTTAAAGTATTTTCCAGATCGATTTTATTTGGAATTACAGCGAACCCAACGTGATCAAGAAGAGGAATATATCTATTCCGCTGTAAAATTAGCTTTGGCTTACAATATTCCCGTAGTAGCCACTAATGATGTTCGCTTTTTACATCAAGAAGATTTTGAAGCACACGAAGCTCGGGTTTGTATCCATCAAGGATATCTATTAGATGATTCCAATCGTCCTCACGATTATAGTAATCAACAATATTTGAAAAGTACAGAAGAAATGAAAATACTATTTTCTGACATCCCTGAAGCTTTAGAAAATACTTTGGAAATTGCTAAACGCTGCAATGTTCAAGTTTCCTTAGGTAAAGTTTTTTTGCCTAAATTTCCTGTTCCAGATAATCGAACTGAAGAAGATTTTTTCCATGAACAAGCAAACCGTGGTTTAGAAGGACGCCTAGGTAAATCAAAGATCAACAACATTTATCAAGAACGATTAGAAAGAGAAATTTATGTTATTACAAAAATGGGATTTGCAGGCTATTTTTTAATTGTTGCTAATTTTGTTGCTTGGGCTAAAAAAAATGATATTCCAGTGGGTCCTGGTCGTGGTTCAGGAGCAGGATCTTTAGTAGCTTATTCGTTAGGTATCACGGAATTGGATCCTTTAAAACATGAATTATTATTCGAGCGGTTTTTAAATCTAGAACGCATTTCTATGCCAGATTTCGATATTGATTTTTGTATGGAAGGGCGAGATCGCGTTATTGATTATGTAGCAGAATGTTATGGTCATGATGCTGTAGCACAAATTATTACTTATGGCACTATGGCTGCACGCGCAGTTTTACGTGATGTAGGGCGCGTACTTGGATTACCCTATGGATATGTCGATAAAATCGCAAAACTCGTTCCTTTTGAACTGGGAATGACATTAAATAAAGCTATGAATCAAGAGAAAATATTAGCAAAATATTACGCAGAAGATGATGAAATTAAAAATCTTATTGATCTTGCGATGAAATTAGAAGGACTTGCACGTAATGCCGGGAAACATGCAGGAGGCGTGGTGATTGCACCTACTAAATTAACAGATTTTGTACCTCTTTATTCAGAACCTAATAATGGTCACGTAGTTACTCAATTTGATAAAGACGATATAGAAGCAGCCGGTCTTGTCAAATTTGATTTTCTTGGATTGCGCACATTGACTATCATCAAATGGGCAGTGCAAAGTGTGAATGCTAAACGCAAAACCCAAAATAAACCTTTATTGGATATTAGTACTATTCCCTTAGACGATAAAAAGACTTATAAACTTTTAAATAGTTGTGCTACTACTGCTGTATTTCAACTGGAATCACGAGGTATGAAAGAGTTAATTCGTCGTTTACAACCTGATAATTTTTCTGATATTATGGCATTATTAGCTTTATTTCGGCCGGGGCCTTTGAAATCGGGCATGGTAGATACTTTTATTGCTTGTAAACATGGTAAGCAAACTGTTCATTATATTCATCCTGATATAGAGTCTATTTTACGATCGACTTACGGAGTTATTCTTTATCAGGAGCAAGTTATGCAAATTGCTCAAGTGTTGGCAGGTTACTCCTTGGGAGCTGCTGATATTTTACGTCATGCGATGGGTAAGAAAAAACCCGAAGAAATGGCTAAACAACGGAAAATTTTCATAAAGGGTTCTACCTCCCGTGGATTAAAAGCTGATTTAGCGAATCAAATTTTTGATTTAATGGAGAAATTTTCAGGTTACGGATTTAATAAATCTCATTCAGCGGCTTATGCTCTGATTGCATATCAAACAGCTTGGTTAAAAGCTCTCTATCCGGCTGAATTTATGGCTGCAGTTTTATCGTCAGATATGAATAATACCGATAAAGTTGTCGGTTTTATTAATGAATGTCGTAAAATGGGGTTAGAATTATTACCGCCATCTATTAATCGTGGACAATATTTTTTTACAGTCAACGTCAAGGGCCAAATTGAATACGGTTTAGGGGCTATTAAGGGGGTTGGTGAATCTGCTGTTTTGAACATTGTGCTTTGCCGCGAAGAAGCAGGCGAATTTAAAGGGCTTTTTGATTTGTGTCATCGAGTAGATTTTCGAAAAGTTAATCGGCGTGTATTAGAACCTTTAATTAGGTCGGGTGCAATGGATGTTTTTGGGGTTCCGCGCTCATCTTTGATGAAATCCTTAGATAAAGCGCTTCAATCAGCTGAGCAAAAAAATCGTAATACTCAATTGGGTCAAAATGATTTATTTGATAATGAGTTAGATGCAAAACAAGAGGAATATTATGAAGATACCCTAGAATGGAATGATAATGAGCGGTTGAGAGGGGAAAAGAAAACTTTAGGTCTCTACGTAACTGGTCATCCCTTACAAACTTGTGAGAAGGAAATAAAAACCATAGGGGCTGTTCCCATTAACCAGTTAGTTGCTTTCA
Source organism: Coxiella-like endosymbiont (assembly GCF_002871095.1). Taxonomy (GTDB): domain Bacteria; phylum Pseudomonadota; class Gammaproteobacteria; order Coxiellales; family Coxiellaceae; genus Coxiella. The sequence continues at coordinate 4,146 of NZ_NSHJ01000114.1, read as the reverse complement.
AAAAAAACACGATAGTAATGATTGCTGGTATGGTATTGGCAATACGAAATCTAATAACACGCAGCGGCAAGCGAATGGCTATTCTTACGCTTGAAGATTGTAGCGGAGTCATAGAAGTCACTGTATTTAGTGAGCTATATCAGCAGGTAGCAGAGGATTTAAATAAAGATACCATTTTGATTGTTCGTGGCAGTGTAGGTAAAGACGATTTTATGGGTGGATTAAAAATCGTAGCTAATCTTATTTGTACTTTGGATAAAATGCGAGAACAGGCTAAACGACTATTAATTCGAATTACAGCAAAAGAGGAAGTTGATCAATTGTTGATAAAACTGCCTCTTTTGGTTAAAAGTAATCTGAAAGGGAAATGTCCTATCACCATTATTTATCAAGGTGAAACTGCATCAGCTGAATTAATATTGGGTGAAACCTGGAAGGTTAAACCTAGTGAAAAACTTTTGAGTCAACTTAGTCAATTGTGTGGCAAAGATAAAGTGGAACTTGAATATTTAAAGACTTCCATCTAATTAAATCGTACTTGTAGTGTTATACATGAAGGATGAGAATAAGAAATAAATAGCTTTATATGTGGTATTAGTTATGAATCAATTTGCGTGATCAGATAGCGTTTTTTTCTTTAACTTTATGTATGGGAATTGGTTTGTCCTCTCATGAAAGAGAGGCTAAGGAGTGTAGTAATAATACCGTTTTTCCTTTTCCTTGTCTTACCATTAGCGATTATCAGGCTAATTTTATTAACTTTTATCCTTGCTTGCGGAAATTTATGGAGGTTTTTTTATTTCTTTTCTTACACCTGTAATGTTCTGGCATTACAAGCTTTCTCAAAAAAATTAAAGTCAGAAGAAGATACTACTTTAGTTTTGAGTTATCAAATTACTTTGTCATTATTTTTATTTCTTTTGACTGTTTTATTTGACTATTTTATATGATAAAATAGGGGTAATTTTTTTATTATCCGTTATAAAAATCTTTTTATTTTGTTTAATTTTTTAGTACTTGTGTATTTTTGCAATTATGGTATCTACGATATGTATCTCTCAGCAAAATAGTATACTAATTTATACTTTTGAACCTAGTGTTTTTAGAATTTTTATTTATCTTTTCAAGAGTGAAAAAAATTTATTTGAATAAATAGAGGCTTTTTGATTTTAATTACTTTTCTATTATTTAAATTAGCCTTTTTTAAAACAAACCGTAACCAGTAGCAATCAATAATGAATTTAGTAATTAAGTTATTATTATGAATATTTTGTTCAAGCAGTTAGCTGATTCAATTAAACATTTATCTGGAGATCGTATCGTTGGGAGTTTTAAGACCGCATTAGCTTCTTTGATCGGTATACGTATTGGAGAAATATTCCATTTAGCAATGCCACAATGGATTTTAATTACCATCGTTGTAATTATGGCTACCAATATTCGTATTGGTGGAGCAATAAGAAAATCTTATTTTCGACTATTAGGAACAATTATAGGGGCGTTTTTAGCTGGTATAGCTTTATTTTTTATAGGAAATCATTCTAATATTATTCATTTTATATTAATTCTATTGATAGGAGTTTTTGCGTATTTAGCTTCAAGCTCAACAGATATAGCTCAATTTGGTTTATTGGGTGCTACGACGATGATCATGATATTGGATATTCAAGCGCCTACGTTAAAAACAGCTGTTGACCGGACCTTAGAAATTTTCCTTGGAATTTTGATTGCTATCCTTGTTAGCCGTTTTGTTTTTCCTCGACACGCCAAAAAGCTTCTTCGTGTAAGTATTACCAATACCTTACACCAATTTCAGGCACTTTTTGAATTCTTTGTTACTAAAGAATTGACCTTCGATTCTGTAACAGAGAAAGAAAAAATTGAAAATACTGTCATGAGTGAGATTTTAAAACAGAGCACGTTATTGCAAGAGGCAATAAATGAAGATCATCGAGTAAAAAAGAAACGCTTTATTTACCAAGCTATTTTTTTGCTCGAAAGAAAATTATTAAGAAGCATTTATATGCTTCTCCAAACTATTCTAGCAGAGTCGGCACAAAAAATCCTAACTTTTTTTCAGAATAATGAGCTTTCTGAGCTATATCGCCTCATATTGGATTTATTTAATTTTTTAAGTGCACTCTCATCGCAACAAACACCTACAATTACTTTACTTCCTAAAGAAGAAATTTATGCTTTAATTAATAAAATAATAAAAATTCTCCTTCAATCTAAAGGAGGAGCTTATCGAATTATTAATGTTCATGCTTTTGAATTTTGTTTAGAGTATTTAGTCGGAGTATTATATGAACTCGAAAAATACTTACGTCAACTCAACTCTAAAGAGTATTTAGCAGAACATTAAAAAATCTTATAATAAGTAAAATGACGGACGTATAAATATTTTAATTGTAATCTAAGAGGTAATATTATACTCAATTTTAACTAAAATCTCTCGATAAAGTACTTAGCATTACAATGATTACAAGCAAGGGTACATTAAACAATCCAAGATACTTTTCTTTTCTTAAAAGACTCATTTTAAATAATCTTGTTATTTTAACAGGATAGCGGATACTACTAAAAGTATACTACTTTATTATTTATTTAATGTTAGTGTTTAAACTATTTTAAAAATAAATTTTTATATTGTTTTTTAGCATAACGAAGTATCAGCGGATGAATATCTATACAGAATAATATATACCCTTAAATGGGGTTCTTAAACTGTATAGTTATTGATTGTAACTAAAGCAAATAATATGATGCTTTTATGCAATTAAATTGCTCAAGCAGTTAGTTTGTACCTTCATTTTGGTTAATAATCTCTGATACTGAGTGTGTACAACCCTTTATGAGAGATCATTCATCGCTGCTACTCTTGTCCTTTTAATTACTTTATATGAAGTTTAATGTAGTTGGCACTTAGCCCCCTTAATTAAAGTAGATTGTGCTTACTTGTACTGAAGAATTATTGTTAACGATTATTATGTTTTTATAGTCTGGAAGTTTATTAGAGATGGGTACAATTAATGCTAACAATTCAGAATATGCCAGAATTTCTTTTAGGAAAGAGAGTTTTTTGGGTAAGACTTTCTTTTTTTATTCTTGGTTTGTTATCGCCGTTGTTCTTGGCTTTCTTTTAGATCTTATTATTATTGTATTCAGTTATATTCTCGGGTAAATATAATTACTTCCGTGCTATTGAAAGTACCCTAATATTGTTTTTTATATCTTAATTTTAGTTGTTGTGTATTATGTAAGAATCTAATTTTTTTATAATTTTCTTGAATTGTAGAATTAAAAATTCTAGGAGATTTATGATTTTATTAATATTAGTATATTACCTTTTTAAAATAAAAATAGTTAATAGTGTGGAGGTAGTTTTTTGAAGAATTCCTGAAATTTTAAAATTTTTGACCAATAAAATCTTGATTAAATTGATACTAGTGTTTCTGAAATTTAGACACCGTATAAATTTATAAAAATATAGATTTTAAAAAAATTAAAAAACTATCAACGCAAAATAGTTCTAAATTCTATTTTTCAGAATTATCCTCAATACAGCTAAAAATAAAGTTTTTAATAAGGAGAAGAATTTTTTGATAGTTAAATACTGCATTTGAGACATAAATAATTGGTGTATTACAAGACAAGAGAAAACAGTTTTTTTATGATCTCTATTATAGATCTATAATAGAGTAGTTAAATTTTTTTAAAGATATAATTTTGAATAGTTGTTTAAATGCATCAAAAGCAAGTAGGATGATTTTTGAACTATTCTACTGTAGGATCTCTCTTTAAGATCTAGAGCGAAATAAAGTCTATGATTAGGTGTGGACATCTTTTAGAAGATAAAGGTCAAATTTATTCATACACATAAAAACAAATAATATATAAAATTTTGAATCTTCTAATCAAATTAAAGAATTTATAAAATCAGTAGTTTAAATATATTTCAAGATTTATTGTAAATGATATAGAAATTTTAATTAGACAGATGAATTTCTAATTTCATAAAGCAGTTTATTGCCCTTCATTACTGAAATTTAGTAAATAAAAATAATAATAGCATTTGACTTTTATGCTTGATAAATATTATTTTTAATAGCTAAAAGTCTATATAAATTTTAAAATATTATATAA
>NZ_NSHJ01000113.1 GCF_002871095.1 Coxiella-like endosymbiont | reverse complement strand
TTATTTAAATAAATTTACCAAAAACATATCTTCCAGTAAAATTCTTTTTTTCACTTTAGTTATTTTAATCTCAAATTAATCTACTAAAATACAATGGTATAAACGCTACTTAGCGAATACGCTGTTTTTAATTTTTCTAACATCAATGCAATAAATGATTGGGACTGGAATTAGGAATCGAGTTCCAAAGAATAGTCTTAGTTCTGAATTTTTAAAATTTACGATATTATCAAAGATAATTTAGAAAGCTAGTTTTAATTTTAATATAGTATATCTTTACGTTCAACAGTATTTAAAAAGTAACGTAGAATTATATCAGAAACTTAGTGTACATTAGTTATCTCTGCATATGAACGATTAATAATCGTCATATCTTTTTAAGATCGCTAATAGATGGTAGATTGATTATCTAATACTTAAATTACTGAAATACCTAAAATATTAGTGAGGATCTACGTTTCAAATTCCTGAATCAGTACGCGTAGATCGACTTTCTAAGATCAAACTAATGCTCACAGCTAAAATTAGCTATACTAATAGAATGATTTCCCACGCTAAGGTAAGTTGCTCATTGAAAATATCTAACCATCTTAAATATATTTTCATCATCAATACAGAATAATTGTTTGCGCCAATACTAGATCAAGACAAACGAACATCCAACTGATCAATGACTTTGTTTAAAATTTAGATAATTTTTATTGGCTCATTGCTAAATGATAGCATTATTGCCTTATTCTATTTGAATAAAAATGTCATTATTGTAATAGCTTGCATCATTGCCAATCTTAAATTGATTACTAGTCTCTTTCTTTTATGTAATTTTTATTCCTCTAATTACTATATGCAATTTTAGTAAGAATAGGCGCTGATTTTTCCGTATTAAAATTATTTTTCAATGCATTATAACTGTTTTTTTCTGTAATTTATCTGAAAAGTACCTAAAGGTATTATTATTAATTTATTTATTTTAGAGCATTCTTCTCTATTGCCTCTAATGAAAATAAAGTTATTTTTTATACGCCACCAAGAACGATATTATATAAATCTTTTCTTAAGCGAGCGCGATCAGCTATGCATAAAACTTATAAAATTTTCACTAATTTTTTATACTTGAATATTTTAAATATTCAGTTTCAATAGCTATAATATTTTTATCCATCTCTTAGAAAAATTTCTACTAATCAATTGACAGCTGTTTTGAGGAGCCGATTATAAAGTATTCGTTGGATTGTTATGTTATATATACGGTTAAATATTGTCCCCCTCCCCATTTCTGATCAGGGTCACAAAAAATACTAATTTAGAGGTTACATATTAATATTAATGACGGAAACGATTCGTACAACACTTTGATTAATAGATTTAACGTTTAGTTGGGACTAGATTACAGTATTACACCATATTCTTCAATCTACATAACAGGAAAATTTTTATAATATCCCTTTAAAAATAAGTATTTAATTAAGATACTTGATCATGGAAAGGCAGACTTGATAAATTTCGTCTACCTAGATATGATTGCTATAATATGATTGCTATATTAAAAATAATTTTTATTAAAGGATTATTTAGAAAAATAGTATAAAAATTAGCTCCTTAAACATTCTACATTTATAAGTATTTTTTATGTTTTTGGATAAATTTATACTAAAAAGTATAGAATTGTAAATAAGTGGTATAGTTTTGGCAGGAATAAATAATTTTTTAATATATTAAATATACAATAATACTGAAAAAGTAAAGGTTAGTATTATTTTAAATGACATTTAAAATAAGTATTTCTACAAATAGATATTTCATTAAAATAGTCTCTTCCTCCTTCCTCAAGTATTAACATATATCAAGGTATATATAATAATTTTTTCAAATGATTTTTTTAAAAATCGCAAATAAGTCTCCCTCATTTAGAGGGTGACTTAAATTCATATTTAAAATTTATACTATTATTCAATATACTTCCTCCCAACTCAGGAGACCTTGACTTTTGAGTCAAAAGTTTTTGAATAAATAAACTCCCTCTAGGAATAAACTAAAAAATAGGTGGTTTTGTATGAATTCGAGGCTCCAACTCTCCATTTTTATAACGTTGAGCCATCTTTTCAATAGAAATCACTTTAATTTTTTCAGCTTGTCCCATAGCACCAAAGGCCTCATAACGCATTTTACATATCGCTTTCATTGCTTTGAGTGCTTCAGCCAAGTATTTTCGTGGATCGAATTGAGCAGGATTGTGAGCAAGATAACGACGAATGGAACCTGTAGAAGCCAATCTCAAATCGGTATCAATATTGACTTTTCGAACACCATAGGAAATACTCTCTTGAATTTCTTCGACAGGTACACCATAAGTTTGAGGAATCTTACCTCCATATTTATTAATTATATTCAACCATTCTTGGGATACTGATGAAGAACCATGCATGACTAAATGGGTATCTGGAATTCGTTCATGAATAGCTTTAATTCTATCAATTACGAGTACTTCTCCCGTCGGAGGTTGCAAAAATTTATAAGCGCCATGACTAGTACCAATAGCAATAGCTAGAGCATCTACTTTTGTTTTGATAACAAAATCAACCGCTTGTTCTGGATCAGTCAACATTTGGTTACGTGATAATTTGCCTTCAGCACCTGACCCATCTTCCTCACCTGCTCTCAAGGTTTCTAACGAACCTAAGCAACCAAGCTCACCTTCCACTGACACTCCACAAGCATGAGCCATCTGCGTAGTTAATTTTGTTACAGAAACATTGTATTCATAGTCCGCTGGGGTTTTTTGGTCTTCAAAGAGAGAACCATCCATCATTACTGAAGTAAAACCCATTTGAATAGACCGTTGGCATACTTCCGGAGAAGCCCCGTGATCTTGATGCATACATATCGGAATATGGGGCCATTCTTCAATTGCCGCGAGAATAAGGGCGCGAATAAAGTGGGAGCCAGCATATTGACGTGCTCCTGCTGACACCTGAATAATAACAGGGCTTCGAGTCTCGTCAGCTGCTTCCATAATCGCACGTATTTGCTCTAAATTGTTAATATTAAAAGCAGGGATACCATAACTATGCTCAGCTGCATGATCTAATAATTGTCGCAACGTAATTAAGGCCATAGAACCTCCTTCGTTTATTAAAATATTTTACCAACAGTTAAAATTTTCATAGCATTGGAACCACCCCCAACACCCATATGATCACCTTTAGTCAATATTACCAAATCTCCTTGCTTTAATAAGCCCTGTTTTTCCATAACTTCAATAGCCTTAATATTAACCTCTTCCCGACTGTGTTGGGTAGGATCAAATTTAATTGGGTAAACCCCACGATAGAGAGTCATTCTTCCTAAGGTTTTATCAAAACGACTCAAACCATAAATAGGAATTGCTGTTCGAATACGTGACATCCATAAAGGAGTAATACCTGATTCTGTTAAGGCGACAATTGCTTGAATATCCAAATGATTAGCTGTATACATTGTTGCCATTGCAACGGCTTCATCAATTCGTTTGAAACAGCACTCTACACGATGACGCGAAATATATGAACGGGGTTGTAATTCAGAAGCCACACACGTTCGAGCCATAGCTCCGACTGCTAACACTGGGTAATGACCCACTGCTGTTTCAGCCGACAGCATAACCGCATCTGTATTATCCAAAACAGCATTAGCTACATCAGACACTTCTGCTCGAGTAGGCACAGAAGCATGAATCATCGACTCCATCATTTGAGTGGCAATAATCACAGGCTTATCAAGAGAACGAACTCGATGGATAATATCTTTTTGCACTAATGGCACTTGAGCATCACCAATCTCAACAGCTAAGTCACCACGAGCAACCATAATACCGTCACTAGCTTCGATAATACCATCAATATTTTTAACAGCTTCAGTACGTTCAATTTTAGCAATGACACCCGCTTTCCCTTTATAACCTTGAATTAAATCTTTTGCTTTTAGAATATCTTCTGTATCCCGGGGAAATGAAATCGCTATATAGTCTACATTGAGATTAACCACAAATTTTAAATCTTCAATATCTTTTTTGGTCATTGACTCTGCTGATAGACCACCTCCTAAACGATTAATCCCTTTATAGTTAGATAATTCACCACCAACTATTACCCGACAAATAATTTTATTTTCATTAACATCTTGAACCATCAATGTGAGACGACCATCGTCTAACAATAACAAATCGTTAGCTCTTACATCTTGTGGCAAATTTTTATAATCAATCCCGACTCCTTCTTCCATTCCTTCAGAAGGAGGTAAATCTGCATCTAAAATAAACTGATCTCCTTTTTTTAATTTTATTTTACCTAGCTTAAAACTTGATATACGAATTTTTGGTCCTTGTAAGTCTGCTAAAATCCCAATTACTCGTTCTTGTTTTTTGGCAGCCTCACGAACCATTTCAATTCGTTTTTTATGACGCTCATGAGAGTCATGAGAAAAATTCAAGCGAACAACATCGACCCCTTCATTAATAATGTCTTCTAAAATTGAAGGGTCATCCGTCGACGGACCTAAAGTGGCTATAATTTTTGTACGACGCAACATATGTTGATTATTTTTACTCATAAAGCTTTGCTCGTTGGATTAAAATTTCAATTGCAGGAAGTGTTTTTCCTTGTAAAAATTCTAAAAAGGCTCCACCTGCAATACTAATATAAGACAGCTGATCTTTTAGACCATATTGATCCAACGCAGCTAAGGTGTCTCCACCTCCCGCAATAGAATAAGCATCGCTATCAGCAATTGCCCGTGCTAATGCGCAGGTGCCTTGACTAAAAGCCTCAATTTCAAAAACACCAACAGGACCATTCCAAACTATGGTACCGGCCTGTGCTATAAGATCAGCATAGCGTGCTGATGTTTTTGGTCCTATATCAAAAATAATTTCGTTATCTGAAATTGCATCAACAGTTTTTACTATTGATTTTGCATCTTTAGAAAGTTGAGACGAAACAATCACATCAATTGGAAGTTGGATAGAAATATTTTTTTCTACTACTTTTTCCCAAAATTGACCTGCATGATCTAGCCACTCATTCTCACATAAAGACTTCCCAATTGCATAACCTTTTGCCTTTAAAAAAGTATTTGCAATTCCGCCTCCTACAATTAATTGATCGACTTTATCTAGTAAATTTTCTAACAAATAAATTTTAGAAGAGACTTTAGCACCACCTACAATAGCCACCACAAGTTTTTTAGGATTATGTAATGCCCACAACGACGATAAAGCTTTAATTTCAGAAATAAGGAGAGGCCCTGCGCAAGCTATTGGGGCATATTCTGAAACTCCCACAGTGGAAGCTTGTATACGATGCGCCGTTGCAAAGGCATCCATCACAAAAACATCACATAATTTCGCCATACGCTGAGCTAAGACGGAATCGTTAGCATATTCACCCACATTAAATCGAACATTTTCACACAACACAACAGGTTCTGATTTAACGGTAAGTCCTCCATCAAGCCAATTTTTCACTAGTGCTACCTTACAATTTAATTTTTTACTTAATGCTTCTCTTATAGGAGCTAGTGAAAAAGCGGGATTAAATTTTCCTTCTTCTGGCCTCCCTAAATGAGAAAGAATTATAACTCGTCCATTTGCTTTTAGTGCTTTTTTAATGGTTGGTAACACTCGTATAATTTTTTCATCATTTCTAATTTTTCCATTTTCCATTGGCACGTTAAGATCTTCACGGATAAGAATACGTTTATTATCGAGATTAACATCAGACATTGATAAGCATTTTAAAAAAGATATTTTTTTGTTTTTTAGTATATTACTTTTTTTAAGTATATTGGTATGGTGCATTTTCTAGACCCTAGGTATTATTTTGTTTACTGAAAGTTATCTTAAAATCTAGGATCTAAAAAAACGCCTGCGACATCCAACATACGATTAGAAAATCCCCACTCATTATCATACCAAGCGACTACCTTGACTAATTTATCGATTACTCGGGTTTGCCCTGCATCAAACACTAATGAATATGGGTTATGATTAAAATCGATTGAAACCAGCGGCTCTTCATTATAAGCAAGCAAATCTTTCATTTTTTTATTCTCAGAAGATTTTTTCATTACAGCATTAACTTCCGAAACACTCACAAATTTTTTGGCATTAAAAGTAAAGTCAATGAGCGAAATATTAATAGTAGGAACCCGAATAGCATACCCATCTAACTTTCCATTGAGTTCCGGTAATACAAAGCCCATAGCAGCAACCGCTCCGGTTTTGGTGGGAATCATCGACTGTGTAGCTGCACGTGCTCGATGTAAATCTCTGTGATAACTATCAGTAAGGTTTTGGTCATTCGTATAGGAGTGAACGGTTACCATTAATCCACGTTCAACACCAATTGCATCATTCAATATTTTAATTAGAGGTGCCAAGCAGTTTGTTGTACAAGAGGCATTAGAGATAATTTGATCTTCTTTGGTAAGAAGATTTTCATTAACACCAAAGACAATTGTTTTAACTTCATTACCAGCCGGTGCAGAAATTAAAACTTTTTTTGCTCCTGCTTTTAAATGTACTGAAGATTTTTGTTTACTTGTAAATAATCCTGTGCATTCAAGCACCAAATCAATATCAAGTTTTTTCCAAGGTAATTGCTCTAGATTCTTTATTGCAGATACTTTAATTTTATCACCATCAATCATTAACTCCTCTTTATCAATACCTACATCAAAAGGAAACCGTCCATGTACTGAGTCATATTTAGTTAAATGAGCATTAATATTGATATCTCCCACATCATTGATAGCGACGATTTTAAAATTATGATTTTTTTTTGATTCATAAAAAGCTCGTAAAATATTTCGACCAATGCGGCCATAACCATTAATAGCAATTTTATATGTCATACTACTGCTCCTTAATTTTAAATTCGTAAAAAAATTCTTTCACTGTTTCAATAATTCGCTCTTGAGTAAAACCATATTCACGATAAATCATTTGATAGGGTGCTGAAGCACCAAATTGATTAATTCCAATGACTTTACCTTCATGGCCAACAAATTGATACCAATAATCTGGATAAGCTGCCTCAATAACAATACGCTTGGTTATATGGGAAGGTAAAACTAATTTTTGATATTCAATATCTTGATTTTTAAAAATTTCACAACAAGGCATAGAAATCACTCGCACCGGAATAGTTTGTTTTAAAGCTTTCGCCGCTTCAACAGTAATCATCACTTCAGAACCTGTTGCGATAAGAATAATTTGGGGTAGTTCTGTTGCTTCCCATAATACATACCCTCCTCTTGTAATTAATTCCACTTGCTGGGCATTTCGATTTTGATGGGTAACTTTTTGACGAGTTAATACAAGACAACTAGGTCCATGATGTTGAATCATCTCTCGCCAAGCAACAGCTACTTCGGTACCGTCACAAGGGCGCCACACATGTAAACCGGGAATCATTCGCAAAGAAGGCAAATGTTCAATCGGTTGATGCGTAGGACCATCTTCTCCCAAAGCAATTGAATCATGAGAATACACAAAAATAGAATGCGCTTGGGTAAGCGCTGCTAGACGTATAGCATTTCGTGCATAATCTGAAAAAGTTAAAAAGGTACCAGCAAAAGGAATAAAACCGCCATGTAACGCAATACCATTCACAATAGCTGTCATTGCAAATTCACGCACACCATATTTAATATAATTTCCCTGACGGTTTTCTTGACTTAAAATGCTAGCCCCAGACCATTGAGTGCAATTTGATTCTGATAAATCGGACGAACCACCAATGATTTCAGGTAGTGAAGATGCAATAGCATTTAAACATCGTAGGGATAATTTACGCGTAGCATTATCTTCTTTAGATGCTTCACTATTTAAAATAAACTCTTTTATTTTTTTAGTGTAGTCTGCAGATAATATTTTTTTTTGTCGTCGTAAAAACTCTTCGGCTAATTCCGGATGATCTTTCTCATAATTTGTAAATAATTGATTCCACTGAGCTTCGTATTTCTTCCCTTTTTCTTTTGCATCCCATGCAGCATAAATCTCTTTTGGAATTTCAAATGGAGGATAAGAGCAATTTAAAATTTTACGAGTATTAGACACTTCTTCTGCTCCTAAAGGAGCCCCGTGTATCACAGCCTGGCCCGCTAAAATAGGTGCTCCATATCCAATTATTGTTTTACAACAAATAAGGGTGGGTTTACTAATATCATTTTTTGCCTCAATAATAGCTTGGTAAATAATCTTAGGATCATGCCCATCAACATGAGAAATGACCTGCCATCCATAGGCTTCGAAGCGTTTTGCTGTATCATCGGTAAACCATCCTCGCACATCTCCATCAATAGAAATTCCATTATCATCATAAAACACAATTAATTTCCCCAAGCCCAAAGTTCCTGCTAATGAACAAGCTTCATGAGAAATGCCTTCCATGAGATCACCATCCCCAACAAAAACATAAGTATCATGATCCACGATGGGGAATCCCTCACGGTTAAACATGCTAGCTAGAATTTGTTCAGCAATCGCCATTCCCACACCATTAGCTAGTCCTTGTCCAAGTGGTCCAGTCGTCGTTTCTACACCCGGAGTATGTCTAAATTCAGGATGGCCTGGTGTTCGTGAATGGAACTGTCGAAAATTTTTTAAATCCTCAATTGATAAATCAAAACCTGTTAAATGTAACAGCGCATATTGTAACATAGCACCGTGACCGTTCGATAAAATAAATCGATCACGATTCACCCAATAAGGATTACCTGGATTAAATTTTAAAAAATCACGCCATAATACTTCTGCAATATCGGCCATTCCCATTGGCATTCCGGGATGACCTGAATTAGCGTTTTCTACGGCATCTATTACCAATGTACGAATTGCATTGGCACACTCTTGGCGTGATGGCATTGGCTTTCCTTCGATGGCTATAAATTAAATTACAAATGATAACGTGTCTGTAGAAATGACGCAATTTGGAGATGCATATGAATTAATTCCCAGAAAGTGTACCTAGTCAAGCATTGGGACTTTATTCAGTGCATCAGAAGCTAATGAATCTGCTCCTCTTTTCTCTCTCTAAATATAATTACTAAATAAATATAATTACTAAATAATAT
>NZ_NSHJ01000112.1 GCF_002871095.1 Coxiella-like endosymbiont | reverse complement strand
ACTGCTTTCTGTGTTTAGGACGATTTTATATAAATATTTTAAGTTTAAAGCAAAATATAAAGATAAAATCTTCACCATAGAATTAACTGAATTTTAAAGGTAACCCATTCAAATAATTAAGAATCTAAATGTAATTATTTTAGTTATTAAAAAATCTATAATAAATGCAAGCGTCGAATTAAATACTTAAAGTAACTGCTAGAAAATTCTAGATTTTGGGATACTTCAAATAAAGTAATTTTCCTTATGGAGGTTTCTAAAATATGTCCTTCGAATACTAATAATCACAATACATTTTCAGGTATAAATGAGGAGGTTTCTTGTTATGATAATTTTTGATCTTATGGGAAAGAAAGCAAAGAACTTCAGTGAAAAATATATATTTACTCTCCATTATGCCACCTTGCTTCTTGCGAGTCTGATTTTAAAATTTTCAAGTAAATTACTTAAAATATGTATGAGTTGATTTAAAATAATTTTTAAATTTCATCAAACGTAGATTTATCCCTAATTAAATTTAACTACTGTAGGATTACTATGATTAACTTTTTTAAAGATTATAATAGCGTGTTTTTCCTTCAATAAAAAATAGAATAGAATAAGATACTTATATATAACTTGGGTATATATTTTCAATAGAGAGATTGCAGATTATCAGTTATAAGGCTTAATGTAGATTTAGTGAAAATACGTCTATTTTTTAAAATATCAAACAACATTCTATGAAGTTTATAATCAAAAACCAATATATTTTAGCGACAGTTATACTACTAGGAAAAGAAGAGGAGAGAAAATAAAAAATATTCTTCATTTAAGTAGGGTAGAGAAAGCTATATATTTGGTATTATAGGCGAAATAATGTTTATGTTATTAAAAGAAAAAATCTACTCAGATTATTAAATTTATATCCAAATTTTTTGAATTGAGCAGAGATAGCAGAATAAGAGATTAAGCAATTTTTAAACTTACTAAGAACTGGTTGTATCTTAAAATACGATACACTCTACTCTAAAATCTAAATTATAGGAAGTAATCAAAATAAAAAAAGAGAAGAAGAAAAACAACAATAAACATCAAGAGGGAACAACCCTAATAACTGGAGAGATACAACTCATTCACCGGTTAATATTTCTCTTTTCCTCAAAAAATTTGTACTGTATTTTATGAATTACAATGTTGTGTATCTGCAGTGAATAACTTGATAGGCTCAGCGATCAGCTTGAGGTTTATACTACAGATTTAAAAGTACTGCTTTTTAAAACTGGAACAAAATAAAAATGATAACATCATAATATTGAATGCAGTAAAAGAAGGAAGGAAAATTCTGTCTTAATCAGATTATCAGTGCTTAACTTGTTATGCTTTACTCGTGATCAGGCATTATCTTCATGATAGACATCTTAAAGATTTAACGACAGTAATTTATTTTAGAAAAAATTCTTTTTTTGCGTATTAAATTGATTCAGTATAATCTGAAAAAAGATACAAGAATCAATTGATTCAGATGTGACTATTGATTAATATTTTTTTCATAGAAAAAATAGCAGTCTAGAAAAAATAAGCTTGATGGATACTGAGACATTCAAGATAGAATGAATACTAATTTCGAGAGATGGTATCATATTTGTTGAAAAAAATCAGATAATTATAGAGAAGTTTTGTTTTACATATTAATATCTTGCTTTATAGAAAAAAGTAGAATTTACTCATTCAACGATAAGTACTGTGTAAAAAGAAATTTAAAATGTGATGAATTCAGATTTTTTTCATAGGCTAGCTAAAACTTCAATATAAAGGGTAATATTGAATTTATAAATATTTATTTTTAGGATCCTTATCCTGCTGTGCTTATAAAATCCGTTCAATTATCCCGTACACAGGCCCTCTACGGATGTTAAGAAAAATAAATTATAAATTTTAAATCTCTAATTAAAAATGAGAATGTACTAATCTAATTTTGTTCGATGCTATATAAAATATCCATGCCATTTCCTAAAGAGCTGGCTTCTGTTTGGATGGACCAATTTCCACTAATGAGATAGCAAAGCTGTATGATATTCATTGATGTAGTTATTCCACGACTGTAGCGCACATAAAGATGTGGTAATAAATACCGACCCACTACAAATGCGCTTTGAGTGGGGCTCCTGTTAGGAGGAGTTCCCAATCTAGTTAGAGTGGTAGTTTGGGATTCAATGCCTAATTCTGTGAGGCCCAAGTCTTGAGTGATTTGATCAACAATTCCACCTATTAAAGTTTTTTCGCTACCAATCTTTAATGTATCAATAGCATCTACTAAAAAATTCACGTTATCAGATTTATTAAGATTGGCAGGGTGCCCAAAAATTAAATACGATAAAATATCTGCTTGAGTAAGATCAGGATCTGAAGCATATAAGCTAACTTCTGGATGATGTAAAGTCCCTTCAAGATCAAGACCGATAGTGATCACTCCTTCACCAAGCCCAACCTCTTCTGGTCCCGGCTGGGCTAGAATAATGGGTGAGGCTCTTAATATGCGTACGGCACGAACACTTAAAATAGGATTAGTGATTGGGCTCTGAATAAAACTAACTGAAGAGTGTGGGGTGATATCCAAGATCCTCCCATGGGTACTAAACTTTCCGTCGATAATAGTAATTCGACCATTGGCAATTAAGGGCTGATGAGGGGTTCTTTTTAAGAGATTAAATTTGCCTCGTAACCGACCTTTTACCCCTAGAGAATCAATAACAACATGATCACCTAGCATAACTTGGAGATCCAGATTGATTCGCCAAAGAGACTCTTTTTTGGCTTCATGGCCTACGAAAACTGCATCACTTGTTAAAATGGCGGAGCGACTAAATGTAGTGGGTTTAAGAATAGCACGAGGAATGATGAGTGTCCCAGTAATATCGACATCTCGTCCGGTAATATTGATTTTTAAATTAGGTGAACCGTAAATTATATATTGATGAGTATTTACAATTAAAAGATTTTTATCATGTAAACTAAACCTTGTTGGGTAGCCTGGTATATTTAATTGTGTTTGACCTACGATTTGCACTGGGTGATTTTGGGTATAACCTGCTAAATGGTAATGAATCATTGAGTGGGTTGCTTCTATAGAAGCTTGAGCCTGAGTAATACTTAGTCTCAATTCTGGAAAATCAATACTACTTCCCTGTCGCAATTTTACCGTACCATAAATAGCTGGTTGTGTAGATGACTTACTGATATCTAAGTTAGCGATTAATTGCCCATGAGCTTGAATAGTGTCGGGAAGAATAGCACTAATAACACTTAGATCATTAGAGTGTATAGTTAATTTTCCCTGAATCAAAGAAACGGGTTTTAGGTCCCATTGACCTTGCAAACAGATCTGATTTTGGCCAGAGTGTAAACAAATTGGAGTAAGGGTAGTGTGGTTTTCGCTAATAGTAATTTTTAGGGGCTCATCGGATTTCCAATCGCCAAATTTTTGTGACTGAATGTTAAATTGATGAAAAATTCTACTCCAAACTTTATTTTGTATATTCTCTTCTCCTGCTAGAGTAATAACAAATTTACCAAAAGATCTATCGTCAATTGATATTTCTGTCTTGATATGGTGGGTGTGTGGTTGTTCCTTAGTATTAACTTTTAATGTTAATAGTTGTAAAGTAGGAGTTTGAATTTGTTGTGCGTCTAGTTGTAGAGTAAAAGCTTTATTAAAAAAAGGATCGATGTGCCAATGACTTTTTAATTTATTAATTTTAATACTCGGAAAAGCAATATTATGAGCAATCATATCACCTCTAATAATGGGTGATATAGAAGGGCCAATAATGCTACCATGGCCTTGTACAGTTCCATGAGTAGTTACCAATAAACTTGAAAAATTTTCTATATTTGCAATCCAATTTAAATTCCATCGCTGTTGGTGTTGGCCAGTAATATGTATGTAAGCTTGTGGAGATTGCAAAGTTCCTTGCACAGTAAAATTAGGTATAAGATTTGTATTATTTTCATAATATCCTTCTGTTCTAAGTTGAAGGGTTAATTGATGAGGCCATTTATTAAAAATTCTCTGAAGATTTAAATGAGCCATATCAACGTCTATTTTCCAGCGGACAGTAGGCTTAAATTGAATTTTTACGAAAGCATTGAGTCGCCCATTTAATGTATGTGCTTTGTATGTTTGAGCTTCAAACCATTCTTGAGTGCCTTGACTTGTAATGAGCCAATCAATATCACGATTTTTTGCTTGGAGGATAATACGATAATGATCCTGAATCTCAGAAAAAATTAGGTGAATATTTATCGGAAAAGGTTGAAGCATTTGACCGTCTATTGTGGCAATTAATGAACGCTTGAGAGCTATGTTATGTACTAAAAGGTTTTTGAAATGTATTAAATAAGGGTTTATATTCTTCTGAACAATCAAATTGGAAAAAGATCCGCTTTGAATATGTATAGTGATTGGAAGTCGTTCTGTTAATGGGTTGTGTATTTTTTGATTATCTATTTGATGGAGCATGATAATTTTAGTATTTTGCGCCGCCAAATGAGAGATAAACACTTGCTCTTTTAATAAATACAGAGGTTGCCAGTCGATTTTTAACTTATCGATCGTAATGTTTAATCCATTGTGTCGATAATTAAAATTAGTAAAAGTTAAAGGTCCATGCATAAGACCCGAGGTTGTTGAATACGTAAATTTACCCGGTATTATTTTTTTTGTAATTTTTAACCCTATCCCTAGACCAATAGGTGTTGTTAACATTAAAGTAAGAGCTAAAATTAAAATAGTAACTCCGATAATAACTCCAATTATCCATTTCATGATCATAATGGTGAGCCCATGGAAAATTGAATGACCCAGCGCTTTTTAGGTTCGCTGATTGGGTTGGCAATGGTGACTTCGAACATGCCAATAGGGGTTAACATTACTAAACCTAGACCAACGTCAACTTTTAATTTATTTTTATAAATTTGATTACTTACATTTCCTGCATCAATAAAAGCCGCAAGATAAAGGTTTGTCATAATTTTTTGTTGAATTTCAAAACTACCCACAAGAAAACTTCGTCCAGGGCCAATTGAATTATAACTATATCCCCGTAAGTTTTGAGCTCCACCCGCCAAAAATTGAAACGAAAGCGGTAAATTAACAATATTTTTTATAGCGGTATAACCTAGTGAGTTTCGAAGAATAAAGCGAGTTTGATCCCACGCTGTAAAAAGAAAACGGCTATTAATGCGACTTTGTAAAAAACTAGTCTTTGAAAGAAAACCTTTAGCAGCAGCACTAATTGTAGCAATTATACTGTACCCCCTTTTAGGGTTAAGCAAATTATCGGCATGAATGTGTTGCCACAAAGCTGAAGGATATAAAACTTTTGCGTTAGTTCGTGGTAGGCCGGTTAAATTATAACGTTCTTGTAAAGCTGTTAAACTAATTGTTTGTTGCCATCCATTAAGATTGGTTTGATAGCTTGCGGTGAGCCGTTCACTACGACCTTTTCCGACATCTTGATCTTGATTTAAAAAATCAGCCGTTAATACATATTGATCCTTGATTGGGTTGCCTCCAGGAATATAATAGTTAGCGACTAAGGCACTATTAACGGAAGAGGTACGCAAATAAGCATTAAATCGATCCCCATAAGGATTAATCCAACGGAAATTAGTTCGGATTAAGGCACGTACCCTTGTATCCGTTCCATATCCCAGTCCAAAGCTATATTGTTTTTTAGGTTCAGTATGGAGATGAATCGTAACGGGAACGTATAAGCCTATCGCTTTTTCAGGTTCTGGGGTTACTATTACTGTGGAAAAATAATTGCAATTAACCAGACCTTCTCGAGTCTGTTTCACTTTTTCTTCGCTAAAGTAATCACCTTTATGATATTGTAAAAAGTGATTCATGAAAGCTGGGCTGAAAGGAGTATAAGAAAAATGAGTTACTCCAAAGTGGAATCGTGGACCTGTATTAAAAATAATAGTTACCGTAGTCCGGTAAGTACTTAAATTGATTTGGATTTGACTTTTTAATATTTTTGCTTTAAAAAATCCTTGAGTAGCAGCCACATTAAACAAATCATTTTTCGCTTGCTCGTATTTTTGGGAATCAAAAAAATTCCCCGCTTTTATTGGAAAATTTTTATAGAGTTGTTGAAAAGCTTTATCGAAACTACCAGGTCCTATAATCTGTAGTTTTACATGAGTAAAATACATTCGTGGGCCTGGATTTACCACGAAGTGACTATACCATAACGAAGAATGGCAACGTTGAATATAAGAGTGGATGTACGGTTTAAAATAGCCGTAGGGTTTAATAGCTTCTTTGATTTCTTTAGGAATCTCTCGGTAAAATTTCATAATAGTGGCAATTGTAAATTCGTCTTGAATCGCTATTTGTTTTTCGGCTAATCGTTTAAAAACATTCTCTAGGGGGGTTAAGGGAAAACCTAAAATTTGAACTTCGAGAGTATTATGAACAGGGGGTGGAGAAATTCTTGCCCAAGCAAAGCTTGAAAAGCTTAAATAAAACAAACTGATGATACTTAAGATACTTAAATAATTTTTCATCACCTCAATTATACAGAAATCTCTAAAAATTGACGAAAAATAAGGAAATATATTATGAAGCATAAGGGACTATAATCATAGATCTAACTTACAATTAGCTTATAAAAGTTGGTAGCTTGTCACGAGATTGAATGATAAATATAAAACATGATAGATGATAATTTTAAGGCATCAGAATTAACTCTTTATTTTCAATTTACACGTAAAGAATGGTGTAATTTTCGCCAAGATACTCCACTTACCTTGACTGAAGACGATCTTGATAAACTGCATGGCCAAACAGAGATCGTTTCGTTGAAAGAAATTGAAGAAATTTATTTGCCTCTTTCCCGTTTATTGAGTTTCTATGTTACTGCAAGACGGGCATTATACCGTGCGATGGGGAAATTTTTAGGTAAGCCGGAAGGTAGAGTCCCTTATATTATCGGAGTAGCTGGAAGTGTGGCTGTTGGTAAAAGTACGACCTCTCGGGTATTAAAAGCCTTATTATCTTGCTGGGCAGATCATCCTAACGTAAAGATTATTACGACAGATGGTTTTTTATATTCGAACGCCCAATTAAAACATAAAGGGCTTATGAGACGAAAAGGATTTCCGGAAAGCTATGATATGCCTCATTTATTGCGAGTTCTCAATGCAATTAAATCGGGAAAAGCTAAAGTACCGATTCCTATTTATTCTCACCATTATTACGATATTATTCCCAATGAATATGAAATTATTGATCAACCCGATATTGTTATTTTAGAGGGTTTAAATATTTTACAGTCTTTTACAAAAAAGACTGATTATTCTTCTAAATTATTTGTTTCTGATTTTTTTGATTTTTCTTTATTTGTAGATGCTGAATGTGAAATTATTAAAAAATGGTATGTTGATCGGGTTTTGAGTTTTTGGCGTGGATCTTTTAGAGCATCTGATGCCTACTTTCATTATTTAACTTCTTTTTCTGAATCAGAAGTTGTTCAATTTGCTAAAAAAATATGGTGTCATATTAATGAAGTAAATTTGCTTAAAAATATATTACCTTTTAAAAATCGTGCTCAATTAATTTTAGAAAAGTCGGCTGATCACTCGGTTCAAAGAGTATATTTAAGAAAAATTTACGCTGAATATTCCTAGATATCAATTATTTAAAAATTTTAAAATAATTTCACTGCAAGGTTCTACTGAAGCCACTTTTTTCCAAGCGAAAGAACGGGGTAGGCAGTTTATTCGATTCGAATGATGATTCATCAAGAGTTTTGAGAGCTTTTTAATTTAAATGATTGTGTTGTAAGAATGAAATTGGAGCTTTAGCGGGAGGCTAGATTTTTGATCTTTTCTAATTTTATACAGTAGAGGAAAGAAAGTGTTTATTTAATGCTATAATTTTATTAATTAAAAATTGACGGTTTTGCTTTGGTCTTCTTTGGAACGTTAAGGAAGAAAGTAAAGATTATTTTAGTCTTGGTATTGAAAGATGCTATTATAACATGGGTAAAAGTTATCCTTTTGTTTGAGATTAAATGGTATTATTAAGTTTAGGAATAGAGACTGTTATGTTAAGTAAACTTGTCAAAGTTTAGCAGATTATTCTAGCCTTATCAACACACGAGTAGGCTTTCATCCTTAATTTTTAACCCTCATCTATTTAAGAGGGGTTACAGGCATAAAAAAATGATTTTAAATTATCATTTAAACTCTTAATTTATTGATAATGATAATTTAATAAAATTCATTTTGTATTATCAATATTGTTTTTTTTCCACTCAGTATAACGAATCCTGTAATTAATGAACAATTGACGTAATTAGGTAAGAATAAAATAATACTCTGTTGTTTTGGAGATTATTAAATTTATATAACCTCTGCAAGAAGGAGGTTGCTGAGGAGTTAGATCTTTGTATCTCTATAATTTTTATATTAATATATAATATAACTTTATTGTAGAGTATCTGAATGACCTTTTATTTTTATATTTTGTATATTGAAACTATGGATGGATCTATTCTCTCAAAATAAATAGCGTTTATGGAGTATACTAGTACTGTGGCTCGTATTGGGTGGGATTTAAGAAGCAGGGGAACTTTTGAGAGTCTTTGGGCTTCTTCAAATTTAGAATAAATCGAAAAAGAGTGTTTTTCCATGTTTATATTTAGGGTATAAAAGTTTTATTATATGTTTTTATCGTTGTCTTAGCCGCGTATACGATAAAATTGTGACCACGGGGCGCGTTGATAGACCCCCCCTCTTTATATAATCACACTAATTGGGATCATGAAAGAGCTGTATCTTTATATGAAAGAGGTGGGTCTTTGTATTTTTTGGTAGTAACAATTACTAAATTGGCTCCTACCATAATTAGTCAGTGGGATAACGTCAGTAAGATTAATAGATTGAGTAAAATGTAAAGACCGAATCTAACTTTCTTCTTTAAGATAATTTAGGTTAGCTCTATCATTGGTGCTAAGTTTTAACGTGCGCAATCATTACATATTATTTACTCCAAAGTAGAAGCTGCCTTTGCTAGTAGGAAAAAATTCTGTAGTGTATTCTATGACCATGAAACATTCAGATAAAATTATACGTACACG
>NZ_NSHJ01000111.1 GCF_002871095.1 Coxiella-like endosymbiont | reverse complement strand
TTTAGAAAGGAGATCTAAATATCTAGGAATTTATTTGTCTTTGTAATCTGTTCAGAATTTTTTGGTAGAGTTTACCTTCAACAATATGACTTTCATGATTTTGTCTATTAGAGAGAAATAAAAACTCTACTTTTATGGATTATGGAGGATCGGAAAGCAATACCAATGAAAACTCCTATTTAACTTAGATGAATTATTTAGTAAAGAATGTTCAGAATAAAACCTAAGCCAGTGCTGGATCATCCATGTACTTTTTAGGTGTGTTGTCTTTAGATTTTTCAGTTTATTTTAATATGGACAATATTTATGAAAACTAATATTGGTTTAATCAGTCGGGGCTAATGTATTAGTTTTCTTTCAAAGATATATTGATATTTTTCATATCAATCAATATTTTTTATCATATGTATTTTACAAAATGAAGATTCTATTGTTGCAGTTATAACAATGTATCTAGCCAATAAAAAACTAAATAATTGGTTTGTTAGTTTATCTGAGTAAGAAAAGAGGAAGAAGCAGATCCAAATTTATAATATTTAAATTTATAATATCTATAGAGCTGCTCTTTGATTTATTTATAGGCAGATAAACTGTTATGAACAGTTCAAATGTGAATGGAATCATATAACTACGCATCTTTTTTAAAGTCATTAGTAAACCAACCCTGGATTTCTAATGAGGGTAAACATGAGCATT
The DNA here is from genome assembly GCF_002871095.1 of Coxiella-like endosymbiont. Taxonomy (GTDB): domain Bacteria; phylum Pseudomonadota; class Gammaproteobacteria; order Coxiellales; family Coxiellaceae; genus Coxiella. The sequence goes on along the minus strand of NZ_NSHJ01000111.1, from coordinate 8,808 downwards.
TGAAGCATTAATATGATGACTTTATTAAAAAGTCAGTCTCTTTAGAAGAGATTTAGGTTCGTTGCTATATTTAGTTGTTGTATAATTAAATGTTGAAGCTGTTTTTCATATAAAAATGAGGAAAATCAATTAATACAAATTAAGTAAATTAAATTAATCAAGTAAATTAAATTAAATAAAAATCTAATTCAATCTATTTTTAGCAGGGTAATAAAATTTAGTTTTGTTTTGCGATTTAGGGAAAATAGGGTTTTTTATGTGTCATCATATAATCATAATTATCATCTAGCCATAATTATAATCTATGATCCTTGAGTAGGAAAGGTTTAAGATTCATAAACGTTTGCTAAAGTTTTCTAAAGATTATACATTGAAATGTTATCAAATCAGATTCAATTAAAATAATGCTTATTTAAAGTTTTTTAGGATTGATAAAATTTTATTTACTTATAAAATAAGCTTGAAGTACTTACTGCTGTCTTGTAAAATAATCAAACCATTGATTATTAAAGATACGATTCTTGATAAGAATCGTGTTCCATTTCACGAATTCTTTAATATTAAAAGCAGCTTAAATTTTAACTTTATTATACCATTAAATACAGTTTTTGAGAAAAGTTTAACACTTATAAATACCTTTTAATTCTTGATTTTTTTGAGACGAATGGTTTAAGCGAACTTTATAATGATTTTTTTAAAGTTCATAAAATAACTGAAGTAAAATAGGTGAAAAATCGCTTGGAGAAAATTTGTTATTCAAAGGGCTAGAGTATTTAAATCATGCAAATAGAAGACACCACATGATTATAATATGTAAATGTTATCATATTTTGGTCATGGTAATTTGACTGCTGGTATTTTAGATCAGGATATAGGAAGGAAAGAGGTCTATCAATATTTATATGAAAAAGTCTTGTTTATACTGAGGGGGGGATGGGAGCCTCCAACTTATACTAAATCAACTCTTCGTTCAAACTGTTCATTGTTAAAATTTATTTTGCACTACTTAATTGTTCACTTAAATATAATATTATTTTTATTAATTAGTCTATTATAATAAAGTAATTGTAGAAATTATTGGCAATCTCTTATCTAGATTAAAATTCTCTAAAATTTAATTAATCAGATTATTAAAAGATTTTTCTACTATTATCCTTTTTTCTGATTCACTTAGATGTTGTTTTATTAGAGGAAGCGGTAAATAATTTTAAACATTTTATTTTCCGAGATAGAAAAAATTTACTGTCATGGTTGCGTGTGGATACCAAAATACTAAATATTCATTATTTTAGAAATAATCAATTAATACAAAGCACTGCATTTAGTAACGCTATTTAATTAGTTTCCAATTTTTTAGAAAGTTTCTATAATTATTTAATTTATCAATAAAATTTCTTAAAAATTTGTGATACTTATTGAGGATTAGACTACTAATTGCATATTATAATTCTTCCAGTAGAACCATATTAGTGAGGAGATAATATACTATTAAAAATCTAATAAAAAAAGTAATACTCGCAAAGTATTTTTCTGTAGCACTTTATAAGGTTATATTAATAATTAGGTTATATGAATAATTTTTTTTGACTACTAAGTTTTTAAAGTAAGGGAGTAAGAATCCCAAAAGTAATAATTGCTATTTAAATTATGTAGATAGAGTAGAAACAACACACAGGCCCAAGAAGGAATAAGTTCCCAAATCCAATAAATAAAAAAGCAAAATAAGTAAAATAATAATACCATTCAGGTATTTCATATTTCTTCTAGCTATATTTTAAAATGTTTTTATAGTGAGCCAAGAGTTTTTAGCGATAATACTAAGGTAATAATTATTTTGGTACTCTAACTATTTTAAAAAAACCTCTACTAAGAAGTAGGGTACGATCCATCAAAAAACATTAATCACTACAAGAATGATGAGTAAAAACGGTAGTTTTTTTAACATTTGAGTAGACATAAAGAGTTTATTAGGAAGATATTCTGTGAACAGTATAACAACAGTAACGCCGGCAGAAAATCGAAGGAGGCTAATTTATCGGATTTCCTGATAAATTATTATTAATATAGGGAATAAGGAGTCATTCTACAGAAATAGAGGGTCATTCTAGAGAAATTGTAGCAGAGAACAAACTTTTCCTGCAAAAAAGTATTGGACTACGCTCCTTAAAGCGGGAGTAGGATTTTTAAAAATCTTGAAATATTTTTTATTATAATTATCATCCATCGTGATAATATGCTACTTATTGTATCTCCTACTAGAGAACCGTATGTATTCCCAGGAAATCTTTTTATGATGAGTATGTTGTTAATTTTGAGTAACAAAAGACCAGCCATTTTTCTTTATATCTGTCAAATTTAACTTGTAGACGAGCGTATTCACCTTGCCCTTCATACTTCATAATGATACCACTACCAAATTTAGGGTGATTAACACGCTGTCCTACATAAAATGTGGTCTTATCCGCGCTTGGGTTCGTTGCGTAGAGGTGATAGAAACTGGTTGAGAGATTTTAAGTGTTTGCTCGAACCGTGTCTATTAATTCTGGAGGAATTTCATTCAAAAATCGTGAAGGTTGGTTAAATTTTTTAAGGCCGTGTAAATGTCGAGATTCGGCGTAAGTTAAAATTAATTTTTCTTTAGCACGAGTTATCCCCACATAACATAATCGCCGTTCTTCTTCTAATTCATTTTCATTATCTATAGACATTTGATGAGGAAACAAGTTTTCTTCTAATCCACTTATAATTACTAACCGAAATTCTAATCCTTTAGCAGAGTGCAAAGTCATCAAATTTACACAATCACTCTGGGAACTGACTTGCTCTTCACCGGTTTCTAAAGCAATGTGAGAAAGAAAAGCATTTAAAGGTGATAATACACTAGTCTCGTCTGTTATCGTTTCTGGGGTAAATTGTGAGATGGCGTTGATCAATTCTTCTAAATTTTCAACGCGGGAAAGTCCTTTTTCACTTTTATCTTTATTGTAGAAAGTAAGTAAACCACTCTGCTTAAGCATTTTTTTGGTTTGTTCAACTAGAGAAAGGTTTTTTTTTGTTGGTGCACTGAGTACTTCGATTAAATTTAAAAATTGTTGTAAGGCGTTCAGGGCGCGAACGCTCAAACTCTGATTATTAATTAAGTTCATTGCTGCTTTCCATAAAGAGATACCTTGGTCACGAGCGGCAGCACGTAAGCTTATCAGTGTAGTATTGCCAATACCACGGGTAGGGGTATTGATAACACGCTCAAAAGCAGCATCATCGTGGCGGTTAGCTAATAAGCGTAGATAGGCAATTGCATCTTTAATTTCTGCTCGTTCGAAGAACTTGAGTCCCCCATAAATTCGATAGGGAATTTGTCGATCAATAAGTCTTTCTTCTAATAAACGAGATTGCGAGTTAGAACGATAAAGAATTGCGATATCCTTGTATTTTCCTTTTTTTTCTATCCATGATTCAATGCATGAACTGATGTAAAAAGCTTCATCACGCTCATTAAAAGCTGTATATAGGCTAATTTTTTCGCCTGTATTGCTTGTAGTCCATAATTTTTTTTCAAGACGGTTCGTATTATTTTTAATAATAGCATTAGCAGCGTCAAGTATGGTTTGTGTTGATCGATAATTTTGTTCTAAACGAATTGATTGAACATCAGTAAAATCCCAAGAGAAACGATGCATATTTTCTACTTTCGCGCCACGCCAACTATAAATAGATTGATCGTCATCTCCCACCACCATTATTCCCGTGTGCTCCCCTACCAAAGCACAAAGCCAGGCATATTGGATAGTGTTGGTATCTTGAAACTCGTCTACTAAAATATAATGAAATCGTTTTTGATAGTAATGGCGAATCAATGATACATCTCGTAGTAATTCAAGAGAGCGTAATAATAATTCTGAAAAATCTACGAGTCCACTTCGCAGACAAATTTCTTCATAAGCTTTATATACTTTAACTAGAATCGCTGTAAAATAACTATCATCGCTAGTTATTTGAGGTCTCCAGCCTTCTTCCTTTTGCTTATTGATAAAGTATTGGGTTTGTTTAGGGGGCCATTGAGTTTCTTTTAAATTAAAGCTCCGTTGAATACGACGAATTAAACGGTATTGATCCTCGGAATCTAGAATTTGAAATTCTTTGGGTAGATTACTTTCTTTCCAATGTGTTCGGAGTAAACGATGTGCTAAAGAATGAAAGGTCCCCATCCACATTCCTGTGTTGGGAATACTTAACATATTTTTAATTCGTCTTTTCATTTCGTAGGTAGCTTTGTTGGTGAATGTCACTGCTAGGATGTTATAAGGAGAGACACCCTGTTGTTGGATAAGCCAAGCAATACGATAAGTTAATACACGTGTTTTGCCACTGCCTGCACCGGCTAAAACACGTACGTAAGGAGATAATGAGGTAACTGCCTCTTTTTGTCGAGGATTTAATGATTCTAAAAGAGTTAGATTTTCCATGTCAGATCCATTTTACCCAAACTACGCAGAGGTTGACAGAAGCCTATCAACTAGCGATGATGGATCTATGTCTACGTTTGAACAGAAACCACGATTACTGAGTGGTGATACGCCAACAGGACGTCTCCACTTAGGACATTGGGTAGGTTCAGTGGAAGATCGGGTTTCCCTCCAAGATGAATATGAATGTTATTTTGTGCTCGCAAATACTCACGCATTTACTACTCAAGCCGAACAACCTGAGGTCATTCGTCAAAACACATTAGACATTGCTCTTGATTATTTAGCGGTAGGCATTAATCCTGATAAAAGCACGATTTTTATTGAATCTGATGTCCCAGCCATTTTAGAATTAAGTGCTTTTTTTAGTATGCTTATTCCGTTTTCTCATTTAATGCGTAATCCTACTATTAAAAATGAAATTCGAGACAAAGAATTAGGAAACAATTATTCAATGGGGTTTTTATTATATCCAGTTATGCAAGTAGCTGATATTTTGTCAGTTCGTGCTGAAATCGTTCCTGTAGGTGAAGATCAGGTTCCCCACTTGGAATTAACTCGTGAAGTAGCGAGGCGTTTTAATCAATTGTATTGTGGAGTAGATCCGCATAGTGAAGATAAAGATTATTTAAAGGCTGGTGCTTTATTTCCAATACCAAAAGCTAAGGTTGGGCGTGTTCGGAGATTAGTTGGAACTGGTGGGCCTAGTAAAAGTGGTCAATTATTAAAAATGAGTAAATCGCTCAATAACGCTATTTTTTTAAGTGATCCTCCAGATGTTGTACGAAAAAAAATTATGAATATTTATACGGATCCGAATCGTTTACGTGTGACGGATCCAGGAACAATTGAAAATAATCCCTTGTGGGTTTTTCACGATACCTTTAATTCCGATAAAAAATGGGTAGAAAAAGCGAAGCAGTCTTATCGTGAAGGTAAAATTGGTGATGTAGAATGTAAAAAGCGTTTAGTAGATGTATTATTAGAATTTTTGGCGCCCTTTCAAAAACGTCGTTCTGAATACGAAACAAATCATACGAACGTATATAAGATTTTGAAAAATGGTGCCGATCAGGTGAATGATATTGCCAATAAAACATTACGACTTGTCAAAAAAGTAACCCGTCAGAATTATTTTTAATTTACTTAAAAGGTAATAAATACAATTTTTATGCATAGTATTTTTAAAAGAGATAAAATCAATTTAATTTAGAAGTAAAATTCTTAATTTTGTCCTAAAAGTCAGGTATAGTATATCCAAAATTTTAATTTTAATCATTATCTTGTGGGCAGTAAACACAGAAAGCGGTTAAGCCATGATTGATGAGTGTCTGAAAAATTACTTACGTAATTATTATAGTTATCTTTTTATTAAAAAGATAAAGATATTTTAAATACTTGACACTTAATTTAAATTTTTCTCGCATTTGAATGAAAAGTAAGATAAAAAAGCATAGAGGTTTTTGGTGAGGAGCCATTTTATAACAGTAACTATATCAACAAGCCGTTCAGTTATAGTTTTCTCATTTTAAGATGCACGTGAGTATTAGCTCTTAGCTCTTAATTTTATCTCTGTAATTGTATGCATGGTTAAATAATTCTTTCATGTTTTCTATAATTAACTTCCAATCAAATTGAGAGAATATTTTGTATAGTGCAGAGCCAACATCCGCATGAAGTTGAAACATTAAATTGCGAAATAACTCTCAGTGTTTTGATAGTAATTTTACTATAATGATTCATGAATGTTTTGTGGGCTAAATTTGAATTGTAGATAAAAAATAATCTAAATATATAAGATTGGATATTGAAAAACAGTGACTGAGAAAATCTTGTTATTTTGGGTCCTACATAATTTTTGTAATTAGGAAAAGTGAAGGGGGCAATCTTTTAATTAATGATCTTTATTAAAAGGATTAATTTCTCTGCATACCTAAAGGTGGAATGAGTTCAAATTGATGAATGAATTCTAATAATTTTAAATGGACTTGAAGATTACCAGCAGAGCTTTTTGTAGACTAATTAAAACATCGATTTTTCTAATCTTAAAATTTCTGATCTACTTATTTTACTTTTCTCGAAGATAATTTATCTATTGTTTGTTAGTTATCACTAGATTGTTTTTATATCAATTAGTGTCAAGTACTAAAAAAGTTTAATTTTCTATTGACTTCATTATCTCAAAAAAATTATTGTCGCTCACAGTATCAGGATTTCGGATAAGTATAATATTTGATTTAATATTTTAAATTATTCATTCTCTTTTTTGAGAGAAAGTTCAAATTTCTTTAGGTAACAGATTATGGGTGCTATTTTCTTGTGCGTTACTTAAATGTATTTATTGATGTAGATCAAACCAATAAATTTGATATTTAATTGAGATTATAATGAGATTTTTTAAAAGTAATATTATTCGGAGGTGATAAAAAAGTCGATAAAGTATTGCTATTTTACTATCTGACAAATAATCAAGTCATTTTATCTCTAAAAAATTTTAGGCAAATCCATAATGTAAAGGTAAAAAACTATTCACCACTATTACTGAATGATAGGTGGATGAGTACAGTATCAACAAGAGTACAGTATATAAAGAATTGCTTAAAAGTATTTTAATTTAGTATTTATTTACTAATATTTTATTGATTGTTTTCCTGAAAACCAGGTGATTCACTGTTTTCGATATTATAAATGAATGATAAGTAAGAGACTTTTGATGAAGTGAAAATTATGAGTAAAAATATTACTTCAATATACTACTGAAGTAATAGGTGTTTAAATTGATTTGAGATCAGATTGTGTTAGTGCATGATGCATTAGAACAGCATGATATGGTCAAATATTTCAGAAAATTTAAGGAATAAAAATTGATTGTAATGATTTATAGAATTATTGTTTTCTCTGTATTTAAATGTCTAATTATATATTGTGATCTTAATCATAATTCTTAATTATGATTACCTAATGACTATGTATTGAAACTAGAATATACCTAGTCAATTCTCTCATTACTAAACCTCTGTTAAAGGGTATATGCTAACAGGCTTTTTTAGAATTCTTTCTTGGTCACTCGGTCCAAGAAGCTGAACATCCCTCACGTTGATAAATAGCTTAATCACTTTGTTTAGCTGTTTGTGTGATAAAAATATCATTTAGGAACCTATAGTTATTTTGAATCTTATTTAAATTCATGAACTTAGCTTTTCTAATATTTACCCTTATGAAAAGTATATTGACAGAAATATTTTAATTTTTTAGAAAACGTTTTTTACTAACCTCATCTAGTTAAAAGACTAAACAGAAATTTATACTCAGATATATTAACTTACATTGAATGGTATTATTGAATTAATATTAGCCTTGGATAATGTAGAATTACCCTTAGATGTAAGGATTTTTATGACTATTAATAGTTTTATCTTCCTCAAAGAAAATTTGAAAATTCTTTGAATGATTTGCTTATCTTCACGATATTCAATTAGGTATTTATAATTTTCATTATATTATCTACATTATATTATCTTCATTATATTAACTTTCTGCATACTTTATGTATTAGTGAAAGGAAAGATTATTTAAATAAATTATAGGTACTTCAATATATTCCTAATAGAACGTTTATAAATTTAATATACAGTATAAATTTAAAAGACATAAAATTGGTAGAAATTGAAGAAAGTAGTTCCTCATATGGTCGAAGAAGCTATATATTTATACAATTTTTGATACGAAAAAGATTTGTTATCTTAAGGGAGGAAAGTTGGTTTTCTACGGAAAAAGTATATTAATAGAATCAACTAGATATAATAGAATCAAAGCTTGATATTTTGATCAAAGCTTTGAGCTGTTTCTGAAAAATACCGTAATAGATAAATGGTGCATTAAATTTTGGTAAACATAAGAAAGAGTTGATTAAATTTGTATGTTGGATTATTTTTTGGTGACACTATTAAAGCTTTATTTAAAGAATCTATTGATAGTTTTTATCATGTGACTTGTATTAGACTCTCTAAAACTCTTGTTATAAGAGAAGTATTTTATAATTATAAAAAATTAAATGTGATATGATGGGGAGTAGTGTTAGGAGAAGATGATTTTCCTGAAAAAATATTAACCCGTTAGTATTTTTATCATATTAATGAACTCGTAATATAGATTTCCAAATTAATAGACAACTATTGTTATAGTGAGATGTCTGTTTATTTAGAATTTCATCTTAAATCAGAAAATGTGACAGATGTACTTAAAAAATTTTAGAAAACATTTTATCCTGGATCTAAGGAGGTGATTACTGAATATTTATATAGTAATAGTGTAGTGATATTTATTTTTATTTTTGAGAAAG
>NZ_NSHJ01000110.1 GCF_002871095.1 Coxiella-like endosymbiont | reverse complement strand
TTAGTAGGTATTTTTTTACATTATCTCCTCCTATGAATTATATTGTTTTAACTATTCTAATTCTAGGGATTTATTTTTCTTTTTTTATATTAATACCATTTTAAAATTAGGTCTTGAAACAGATCAAAGAGTGTTATTTATTCAATCGTCAAGTCTCTTAATACATTACATAATGAGATAAAACTTAAAAAGAAACATAATAGTTTTTTGAAAGCAAAACTCATTAACATAACTTAATAATATATATACTTAGCTAATAAATAATATAATACTTAGCTTTTAAACATCTATTTTCAGTTATTGTTTTAGGTAGTTTATAGTAGGGGGGGTTAAAACGTGGGCCGTGCTGCCGGTACAGTTTGTTGTTATGTTCTATTTCGTCCTTTTAAAGATATTTATTTAACGCCAATGAAAATTGTAGATACTGCTTAAAAGTGGCTGATTTATTTTTATTGATGGTGAATTAAAATTAAATTTTAGTCTATTTTTAGATGCTGAAGTTATGAGATCATTTCATAGTGAAGCTAAATATTTAATTCAAATTTTAATGACTTGAGTGAGATTTATATAAATACTGCTTCTAGAGATTAGTGTCATTGTCTACTAATATTAATATGAATATTAGTACTTAACCTCATCTCTTTTTCTATTTTCAACAATTAAATTTTGTGATTATTTGACAGGGGTCTCATATTAAATTAAATTGACCATGGTTATCTAGATATTATTTGCTTTTAAAAAGATAGCAAGAGCGTACTTAAGAAATGTATGAGTGATGATTGTCAGCATAAATACTCTATCATGTTCATGATAGGGACTAAATTTATTATTATTTACCTTCTATTTTCTACTTAGTTAAAAATTTTTGTGATCCATCTGTGATATTAATAAGTATTACTATGTTTATTTCTGAATCTTTGATTTTTTCTAAATTTATATTGGCTATTATTAACTACTATATTTATATAGTATATACCTAAATTAATCTAGTTTAATCTGGTTTTACTTTAATTAGATTAATGAAGTAAGCAAAAAATATTAATGTCGGGGTGAAATTAGTTAATAAGAGTTGCAAAAGATAGTAGTATTAAGTGTATCTATATGGGGCTAGATGGCGAGAATCAATTAAAAACACACAGGGGGCTCCGCCTACTCTCTATATCCCGGTGTGTCCAAATTCTCATGACACCAGGAAAACATAGTTCTGGGAGTACATTTTTGATCGCTATAAGGTGAGCGTTATTAGTATGGTGGTGATAAATGTAAGGCAGTTTGTTATTGGACTTATAATATAATAGTCTAATAGACATAAAATAATAGTCCAATAAAACGCTATTTAATAGTAGCGCTATTTAATAATAGTTAGTATCGCTATTTAATAGTTAGTAGCCCTATTTAATAGGGGCTATTAGCATATTGAGCTTATAAAATAAATTGAGCTTATGCAATAAAATTTGATTTACTCCTAAATGTATCACAGTCATATGAATGATAAACTCGTAAGAATTTAGCTTTTTTAGTATGCTGCAGAGGTAATCACATAAGGATACAAGGAGACGCAGGATCAAAAAATCAAGTCTTACTAAATTAATATTAATTTTTAATGATTTGATAAAGATTTGATAAAAAGCAAATTATGGATGTTAGGTGAGAGAATGATGCTATTGCGTGCACATCCCCCGACAGGATATCAAAGAAGTCACAAACCATTAAGTTTTTATTAATTTCTTTTATACGTTTATTGTGAAATTACAATAATAATCATAGATGAGTTATTATTTAATGCGCGAAAAGTCAATTCAAAGGGGGAGAGAGTGGTTAAACCCTATCGCAAAAAGGATCCCTATCATAAGAGGGAAGCGTCTTTATATAAGTATCCCGTTCCCAGCAGAGAACTTATTCTCCAGTATTTCAAAGAAATCAATCGCCCGGTTAGTTTCAAATATTTAGTAACAGCTTTTGAGTTAAAAAAATTAGAAGAAAAAGAGGGATTGTATCGACGCTTAGTAGCAATGATTCGGGATGGACAACTTATCATAAATCGATGTGGTAATTATGCTTTAGCTCAAGAAATGGAATTAATCCGAGGGCGTGTTCAAGTTCATCGAAATGGTTTTGGATTTTTAATTCCTGACAATGGTTCGGACGATATTTTCTTACCAGCCAGAGAAATTCGTATAGTATTTACGGATGATGTGGTTTTAGTTCGCCTTATCAATCGAGGAGAGCGAAGACGTGAGGGGACCATTGTTGAAGTATTGGAGCGAAATACTCATCAAGTTGTAGGGCGTTATTTTGAAGCACGTGGGATTGCTTTTATTGATCCAGATAATAAACTAATCACTCAAGAGATTTTAATTCCTTTCGGACAGCAGGGTAAAGCTCGACCTGGCCAATTTGTTGTTGCTGAAATAATAGCACAACCGAGTAAACAAAGGCAAGCATTAGGACGAATAATAGAAATTCTTGGTGATCACCTGACTCCGGGCATGAAGGTAGAACTTGCTATTCGTACTTATGAGCTTCCTTATCAATGGCCTCCGGAAGTACTTCAAGAAGAAAAACAGTTATCTGTTGAGGTACTAGAGCACGACAAATCAGGACGAAATGATTTACGCCATCTGGCATTAGTAACTATCGATGGGGAAGAAGCTAAGGATTTTGATGACGCCGTTTATTGTAAATCGACAAAAAACGGGTTTGTGCTTTATGTAGCTATTGCTGATGTGTCATATTACGTAAAATTAGGTAGTGCCTTAGATCAAGAAGCCGAAGCACGGGGTAATTCAGTATATTTCCCGGGAAAAGTGATACCTATGTTGCCAGAAGCACTGTCAAATAATCTTTGTTCGTTTTGTCCTCACCAAGATCGATTAGCTATCGTTTGTGAAATGCATATTTCCTTGGAGGGGAAAATAAAAACTTATCGATTTTATCGAGCAGTTATTCATTCTCACGCTCGATTAACGTACAAGCAAGTAGCAGCCATGTTGCGAGGTGAAAAAACTAAAAATTCAAAAATGATACCCCACATTAAAAATTTATATAGATTGTATCAAAAATTATTAACACAGAGAATAAAACGGGGGAGCATTGAATTCAATACGCCCGAAACTCGAATTGAATTTGATCAGAGGGGTAAAATTAAACGGATCATTCCAGTGGTTCGTAATGAAGCACATCAGATTATTGAAGAGTGCATGTTAATTGCTAACATGTCGGCTTCAAATTTTTTGAAAGAAGGAAATATTCCAACCTTGTATAGAGTTCATGAAGGACCGGACAAACAAAAATTACACGATCTTAAGAAATTTCTTCAGGCATTTGGACTTAGATTAACGGGCGGTGATAAGCCAACATCTATGGATTATGCAAAATTATTACTTCGAATTAAAAAACGTTCTGATGCACACTTACTACAAACCGTTATGTTACGCTCTTTGCGTCAAGCTATCTATACTCCTGAGAATCTAGGTCATTTCGGTTTGTCCTATGAAGGGTATTGTCATTTTACTTCTCCCATTCGACGTTATCCTGACTTAATTGTTCACCGAGGAATTTGTCATCAGTTGCAAAAAAAATCAGTGAAGCAATTTCCTTACAATGAAGGAAGGTTAACAGTTTTAGGTGAGCATTGCTCCACGTCGGAACGACGAGCGGATCGAGCTACCCGAGATGTGGTGGATTGGTTAAAATGTGAGTATATGCTGAATAAAGTGGGACAATCATTTGATGGCCATATTGTGGATGTTACTGGATTTGGCGTCTTTGTAGAATTAGACAAAATTTATGTTGAAGGTTTGGTTCATGTAACAGCATTAGAGAACGATTGCTATCATTATGATTCCATTCATTATTTATTGCGAGGGAAGCGTAGCGGCCAAACTTATCGTCTGGGTGACCCGATACGGGTCGTTGTAGTAGGTGTAGACCTGAATGAGCGTAAAATTAATTTTGTAGTTGAGAAGAAAAATTAGTTATAGAATAGGGATTAATTTTAACTGGGGTATGAATGGTCGCACTCTATCAAAATCACCAAATCTGTGAATTAGAGCAATTGGCAGCCGAATTTGGTATTGATGCTTACGAGCTTATGGTTCGTGCTGGAGAGGCTGCTTTTAAAATCTTAATCAAACGTTGGCCCAGTCTTAAAAAAATTACAGTTTGTTGCGGAAAGGGGAACAATGCTGGTGACGGATTGGTTATCGCCCGTTTGGCGTATCAGCAAGGTTTTAAGGTGACGGTTTATGCTCTAGCCCAACCTACCGAGTATCGAGGTCCTGCTGCTCAAGCGGCTCAGGATTGTAAAAAACAAGGTATTATAATTCAACCCTTTCCTTCCACCCCCTCTTTCGAAGGAGGGGTGATTATAGATGCCCTTTTAGGTAGGGGTCTAAAGGGAGAAATCCAGTCACCCTACACTGAAATTATAACAGCGATTAATGAGGCTGTAGAACCTGTACTAGCAGTTGATGTACCCTCGGGTGTTAACGCCGATACGGGAGAAGTACAAGTAACGGCTGTAAAAGCTGATTTAACTATTACTTTTATAGGATTGAAACGAGGATTATATACTGTTCAAGCACCATCTTATTGTGGTGAACTTGTATTAGCCTCATTGGGTCTTCCTAATCCTTTATTCAAGCAAGTAAAAACACATACTCAATTATTGGATTGGTCTTATGTACAACCTTTTCTCCCTCTTCAACGTGAACGTGATGCTCATAAAGGTAATTATGGGCATGTATTAGTAATCGGAGGAGATTATGGAATGGGTGGGGCAGTCCGTATGGCGGCTGAAGCTGCTGCTCGAGTAGGAGCGGGATTAGTGACTGTTGCTACTCGTCCTGAGCATCTACCGATTGTAAGTGGATCACGACCAGAATTAATGTGTTATCAAGTAGCTGAGGCGGATGACTTAGAGAGTCTCCTTGAATCAGCCACTGTAGTAGTAATTGGGCCAGGATTAGGAAAATCAGATTGGGCAAAATCTTTATTAAATAAAGTATTACTTAGTAGAACTCCTAAGGTGCTTGATGCTGATAGTTTGAATTTATTGGCAGAAAGCCCTATCTTTCGAGAAGATTGGATCTTAACTCCTCATCCTGGTGAGGCTTCGCGATTATTGAATATTTCTTGTCACGAAATTCAAAGCAATCGATTTGAGGCGATTCGAAAATTGGCTAACCGTTACTGTGGTGTTGTAGTCTTAAAAGGAGCCGGAACCTTAATTAAGGGAAGAGAAGAGGATATCTCTGTTTGTTCTGCAGGAAATCCTGGTATGGCTACCGGTGGTATGGGAGATATTTTAAGTGGTGTCATTGGTGGGTTGTTGGCTCAACGATTAAGCTTCATGATGGCAGCTCAGGTGGGAGTTTTGATTCACTCACTGGCGGCAGATCGTGCTGCTGAGGAAGGCGGGGAAAGAGGATTATTAGCTACAGATCTATTCCCTCATTTACGTGCTTTGGTCAATTCTAATGGAAATAGATCCTTTTGATTATTTCTTTTACTCCTAAAATTATTTCGAGTGAGAAAGAGATGCTTTTATTGGGTCAAAAAATAGCAAATTTTTATCCAAAAGGGAGTGTTATTTATTTATCAGGAGAGTTGGGTTCTGGGAAAACAACTTTAGTTCGTGGATTTTTACGAGGACTCGGATATAGAGGCTTGGTTAAAAGTCCTACCTATTCTTTAATAGAAATTTATAAATTATCGACTGTAGAGATTGTTCATGTAGATTTGTATCGTCTGGAAGAACCTGAAGAGTATTTAAATTTAGGTTTAAGTGATTATTTAAAAAATAATTCTATTCTATTGATAGAATGGCCTGAAAAGTCTGAAAAATTTCTTCCTTTTCGTACTTTATGGATTAAGATTAATATTCGAGATAAAAAGCGTATCGTCAAATTTAGTATTTAATTTTTTCTTAACTTAGAGGCTATTTAACTGATTATGATTTTTACTCTGAAGACTCCTTGCCAAATATCTACTAAATAAGCATTGTTAAGGTGGCTTATGCGAAAATATTGGCTATTCTTAATTATTTTATTACTTATACCTTTAAGTGGGATTTCTAAACAAAATGAAATTATAGCCTTAGATATTTATTCTCAAAAACTGAGTTGTCGCTTAGTATTTCAAATTAGCTCAATCTTTTATTATCATTATTTTCAATTATCTCATCCAGACCGCTTGGTTTTTGATTTTCCAAATTTCCATGCAATTAAGCTTTTTAGTCAATCTTCATTAAAGGATACACCTATTAAAAGAATTCGCTATCTAATTGGTAAAAAAAATAAGTTACGGATTGTTTTTGATTTAAAATGTTCTGTAAATATAAAAATATTTATATTGAAGTCTAAATATCCTGGGAAAGATGCTCGGTGGATAATTGATTTTAATTCTGTTGATAAGGCGCCTTCTTCTTTAAAAATTAGATGTTTTCAAAAGATGGCTTTTTCGCCAATTAAATTCTCCTCATTACCTAATCGATCACGTGAAGTAATTGTAGTAATTGATCCAGGGCATGGAGGACGTGATCCAGGTGCAATAGGCTTGGGGGGTGCTCATGAAAAAGATATTGTATTAAAAATTTCTAGATATTTACAACAGGATATTAATCGGCAGCGGGGATTTAAAGCTTATTTAACACGGAAAGGAAATTATTATTTAACGCTTCGAGAACGACTAGATATCGCTCGACAATATCGAGCTGATATGTTTATTGCTATTCATGCCGATGCTTATAAAAATTCTGATGCCCATGGGGCAACTGTATTTGCATTATCTCAACGGGGGGTAACTAGTGAAGCTGCGCGATGGTTAGCTAAGCATGAAAATGAATCAGAATTGATGGGCGGGGTAGATCTTAGCGATAAAAATAATTTGCTCAAATCCGTTTTAATTAATTTATCTCAGACTGCTACGATTCATGCTAGCTTGATTATTGGACAGGAGATCATTCATGCGTTATATCAAGTAGGGGGATTGCACCATGGTCATGTGGAACAAGCCGATTTCGTGGTATTGAAATCTCCAGACATTCCCTCACTTTTAGTGGAAACAGGTTTTATTTCTAATTTTCATGAAGAGCATAAACTTTTAAATCCAGTTTATCAACAACGTATTGCATCTGCTTTAATGCAAGGAATTCGGGCCTATTTCATCCATAGTCCACCACAAGGAACTTGGCTTGTAAAATGCAAATTCAGTCAACGGGTCAGCAAAAGTAAAAGTGTCTTGTTCTATAGAGGGTTTCACGAGAACTAAACCGTTTCACTAATATTTTTGAGTGTTTTAATGTATCTTTAACCGTTTTATTAAAGCTAATTAATCATCTGTATCCTACTCAAATTTTGGTTAATTTCAAAAATTAAATAATACAAAATAGGTAAATCTGGTTTTAAATTGAAGGGTTGATTCGTAAATTGAGTTTGGGAATCAAATTGGGGACTAGGAATATTTTTTATGTCTGTGCAGTTATGAACTTACAAACTAGGACCCATTTTTGTTGATTTAATAGAGTTAGTATAAATATACATTATAATATTTATATATATTCGTTCTTTTAATTTTTATACTTGCTTATATGTGAACCTTACCTACCTGTTGTGAAGATATTTTTAAAAAAATCTATCAAGCGCTTTATTTAAACCCCCAGTTAATGAATGAATTTAGTAATTTTTAGAAGATCGTGATTCGTTACGAGACCACATGTTAAAGTGTGTGGTAAAAATAAATCCAATTTTAAAATAAAAAGCTCTCTGTATGGATTAATTATCAAAACCTTACTTATGATGGAGAAATTTATTGAGTTAAAGATAGGGTGCTGTCCCATTTATCAAAATAAGAAATTTATTAAATATAGGTAAAATAGGCAACAAGGATATTAGGAGAGCAAAATTATGGTACGGCTGTTCTGGGTATAAATTAAATAAAGTATGAGATAATACAAAAAGCTGTCAGAAAAAGTGCTAATCAAAGTAAATTTGATATTTTACTGATGATCCGCTATAAACTTTGTTAGCATTTGCTAAATACTATTTTAAGTATAATAAAGCAAGATAAATAAGTTAATAGGATTGCTCCAAGTAGGTTAAAATTTATTAGCGTTACTGAACCAATGATCACGATAAAATTTATAGAAAAGAAATATTGTCAATTTAATTGACTATGGGTTTTCTCTTCTATAGAAGCGTTGAAAAAATACATTTATTTTTTACAGTGAAAATACAGGAATCAATGTTAAACATCTAATCTTTCTTTTATTTTTAATTATTTCCGATCAAGTAAATTTGGTAAATAATTAAAAATATAATGAGGGTATCAAATTAAACGTGTCTGTTGTAAAAAACTTATTGAGGCAATAAAGGTATTTCAGCTAAGTAATGAAATAACAAATATCTCCATATTTATAGACATTTTTATTCCATTTCAATTATCATAAGCAAGGAATGAGTTTTAATGAGTAAAAACTTTACATTTACTTAGATAATACAACAAAGCTATTAGTAATTTTGAATAACTATTCTCCTCGTTAGAGATAATGTAATTAATTAATAATTTTCTAAAATATGTTGGATTAAGATTAGGTACTAAATCTATATTACTTCTTTTGCTAAGTAAATATATTAGCAAAAAATGAAAAAATTACAATATGATTTTTATGGATATTATCTTTGCCTGACATGTATTATGGATTCAAACTCGTTCAGTGTATTCATTGGAAAGAATCTTCAAGGAAATATATTCTATTGAAGCAAGCACTCATTTTTTAGTTTATTAAGAATAAATCGTGATTCGATGTTTAGAATGAATGATGGATGTTTAGAATGAATGATGTAATAGCACATCCTATCATAAAGAATGAGCTTATTAAAGTGCTCAAAGATAAACTAGATAAGTAAAGTTAAGTAAAATTAAATAAATTTAAGCTTATTGTTAGGTATAACAACAGTGATTTCTTCTAGCAAATTTTCTAAAAATCCGCTAAGCTCTTCTCTCAAAGAAGCACATTGAATTAATTTAGCTATGCGCATTCATCGACTAAGTAATCAAACTGCCAATCAAATTGCTGCTGGAGAAGTAATTGAACGTCCTGCTTCTGTGGTTAAAGAATTAATTGAAAATAGTATTGATGCTGAAGCAACCCAAATTCAAATTGATATTCTCCAAGGTGGTTTAAAACAAATTCGCGTCCAGGATGATGGAAAGGGAATTCATTACGAAGATTTACCTTTAGCGCTTGAGCGGTACACGACAAGTAAAATTAAAAATGCCGAAGATTTACAGCACATCATTACTTTAGGCTTCCGAGGTGAAGCATTAGCTAGTATTGCAGCTGTATCTCGATTACAATTGACCTCAAGGCAACGCAAAGAAAATTTTGCCTATTATATTAGTAAGCTATATGAAAGTGTTACTTCACCCATACCTGTAGCTCATCCTCCAGGGAGCACAGTAGAAATTCAAGATCTTTTCTATAACATACCAGCAAGACGAAAATTTTTAAAAACACCCACCAGGGAATTTCAGCATATCAAACGGGTAATTGAGCGGATTGCTCTTGGTCACTTTTCGATCGGGTTTACTCTTGAACATAATGACAAAGAAATAATGAATTTTCAAGCAGCCTTTACAAGTTCCGATCGAATGAATCGCATCAAAAGTATTTTGGGTGATGCATATCTACAATCTGCTATTTCCATTGAATTTATTCAGTCAG
>NZ_NSHJ01000109.1 GCF_002871095.1 Coxiella-like endosymbiont | reverse complement strand
CTCGTAACCATTCTAACAGTTCTATTTTGTCATTGGCGCGCAAAATGTTATGCAGGGTATGTTCATAAGAATCTTCAGGCATCAGTTCATACCCTAGAATTAATAAAAATAAATCATGATTTCCAAGAACTATTAATGGTGAAGAAAGAGATTTGATAAATCGCAATACTTCAAGGGAATGAGGACCACGATTCACTAGATCACCGACAAACCCTAATTGATCCTGAGAAGGATCAAACTGAATGAGAGTTAATAGTTCTTTTAATTCCTGATAACATCCCTGTACGTCACCAATAATATACGTACTCATGCATCTTTACTCTAATAAATTTCCTCTCGAATTGGCAAAATTTTATTCGTTAAATGAAAATAAAGTTGTGTAACCGTGTTGTGGAATAGATCTTGCAAAAAATGAATTTTTGTAGTGTAATCATGATAATGCTTGACTCCAAATTCCTGATCCAGCACGGTCCATAGGTTTGCGGTACCATCGACAATGCCTAGTTGTGTGGCTTCTTTACCCGTCCAAAAATCACCTGAAAATAGTTTCTCATAACTCCCCCGTAATCGGCTTCCTCGACCAGCAATAACTGTATTAATGAAATTTTGATGAACTTGTTCAAGTACCCTTTTGACTTTAATAACATCCTGAGCATCTAAAGGTTCAAAGGGATCTAAACGATCTTTATGAGAGCCTGCTATAAATAAGCGTCTTGTCATTCCCAGCTTCTGTAAGGTATCTACAAATCCAAATCCTCCCATAATTACACCAATTGATCCGGTAAGAGTATTATTATTAACGTAAATTTTATCAGCCGCTGTAGATACTAGGTAAGCACCCGAAGCAAGTTCATCTTCTCCTAGGACGACAACCTTTTTATGGTATTCTTTTTTTAATTCAAGAATTTTGTCATGGATAATGGAAGCTTGAACAGGACTACCTCCGGGGGAATTGATTAATAAAATAACCCCTTTCGAGTTTTTATCAGAAAATGCGTTCACTAAATTAGGTAAAATTTGATAGGCCGAAAAAGAAGTATTCGACATAATTGGTCCATTTAAGCGCATTAAAGAAACATATGGGGTATCATTTTTTTTAGCTGCTAATTCTGAAGTTGAGGGAGTAAAAATTAAAATAATTAGGAGTAATAAAATAAACATCCAAGCTGCTAAGCGAATATTTCGCCATCGTCGTTCTGAGCGACGATCTTCAAAAATAGTATTAATCAATGTGTTTTTAAGATAGTCATCATTCATGAAATTAAGCCCATCAGATCTTTTGATTTTAGTAGGGTACGAGAAAGGGATCTTCAACGCAATACAAAATTTGAGTGTTGAAAACAGTTTTTTAAAATTAGTAAGCTAGTTATAATGTCAATAGATGTAAAATATAATTGAAAGCAAGAATAAGATATGTTAGTTTAATGATAAAATACAAGTTTAAGAATTTAGAGCGTTCCATAAATAATTAATTAATAATTTATAGTAATACAGAAGGGTAGGAAAGATGTGCCACTATTGATAAAAAACGATAATCACCATGAATCAAGACTTTTATTGTATATTGCATTTAATCGCAAAAGTATATGAAAAGTTAAACTGCCTTCACTAAATGATCCATTTTTTAATAAATTAAGTATATAAGTAAAAAATTGCATATGAGATGCAAGGGTGTAATCAAAGTTATAAAAGTTACTATTTTTGAAGTAAATGATACTTTTAGGAATAAACAAATACCATTTAAATTTAAAATCAAAATATAGCTAAATTTCATAATATAAAACAAAAGTTATATTTATATGTATTGTAAGATATAAGAAGTTACGATTACCGGTAGCAATTTGTGCTAAAATGATCAGCATCACTTGTAATATTTTATTGTTTTAACAACCAACTGCTTTTAATGGATACTCTTGTAACCTAGGCTATAACACCCAACTAGAAATCTTAAACACGTAAGAGAGAAGGAAAATCCTTAAATTCAGAATGATTTTGAAGTTGAAAGAAGGAAGTTACAAGGCTGACTAAAATAGTGAATTTTTCTCTATTTTATGACTATCGTTCATAAAAAAAAGTCTTACTAATTTTTAAGAACTTATTATTAGAAGTTGTATGTTTTTAACTGGGTTAAGAGCATGGACTGAAATATTAATCTTAATACTATAAATCTATAGTAGAAGATTCTATATGAGTCATCTCATTAGTAATCTATATTTTTTATATTTATTTTTAAATAAGAAAAGCTATTTATTAAGATGGTTTATAAATATATCGTTGATAATTAGTAGTAGGGGTTTCTATTACCTAGACCTAGAAATTAATACCTGAATATCAAATAATAAATGCAATCAAACGATCCATGCAATCAAACGATACATAAAACACCTCCAAAAATTAGAATTTCTGGAGTAGAATTTTGAATTCTCCTTGATTTTTAAATGCAAAAAATTTTTTTGAAGTTTTTTTAAAGAGATTAGTAAAGAGATTAGTAAAAAAACTATCTTGAAAAATGACGAGATGTTGAGAGCAAAAGAAATCAGCCTTGATAGAATTATTTTTTTATTTTTAAGCTTTTTGATTAGTTAGATAAAATAAATTAATTGAAGTATAGGGTCACATAGTACCTTAAACTTGGCAATAAAGTACCTATTTTAATATAGTTTTCTCTGTCTACTAAAAACATTTAATAGTATTTTTTGAAAAAAAGAATAGAAAAAATATAATATTTAGCTGAGTAGCAGCTCAGATTGATTGAAGTAAAATCATAATACTTGATCCATATCAAGATATCCATAAGTGTTTTTATAATCAATGAGAACCATATTTAATTTTTTAGCAAGTTCTATTACAACGCGTTTTTAAATATCTAAAAAATATTTCAACTTTTAGCTACAATCTTATCTGCCTGATAAGATTCTGCCAGATCTGTACGCTCTAGAAGCTTTAATAGTTTCTTCAAGATTGAGATTAATTGGGATAGAAAATTTACTACTGTAAACATAGCTGAAGAATTTTTAATTACGTAAGCGGTATTCAAGATAACTTAATTCTGTTCAGCCAGTTCTCCGTTTCAAGTAGAATTACTTGTTTTTTTGTGAGGAGAAAATTGATAGCGGTCAGTAGTAATATGTTCATGAGTTCATAGTATTCCCCCTGATTATTCAACTAGTGAGCTTTCTTAGAGAGCATTACTAATTTTAATAAAATCTTTTACCGTTAATTCTTGTGGGCGTGATTGAAAATTAATACCTATTGTATTCCATTGTTCATAAGGTAATAATTTTTTAAGCGCATTAGCAATTATTTTTCGACGATAACTAAAAGCCTCTTTGACAACTGTACTGAATTGATTCAAATCCTTTAAATTTTCGGTTTTCATTTTTCTGGGAATCAAGTGTACAAAACCTGATTCTACCTTGGGAGGAGGAGTAAAAGCATGAGGGGGAACGTTAAATAAGAAACTATTATTGCAAAAAAACTGACTCATAAGACTTAAGCGACCATAATGGGGACTTCCTACCGGAGCCGTTAATCGCAACACAACTTCTTTTTGAAACATAAAATGCATATCTTTAATAAACTCTATTTGAGTAAATAAATGGAACAGTAAAGGGGTCGCAATGTTGTATGGTAAATTACCTACAATACGGAGTAATTTATTGTCGGTTTCTAAGCTGGAAAGATCAAATTGTAATGCATCCATTTGATAAATATTTAATTTTTTTTTAAAGAGAGAATATTTATTTTGTAGCAAAGTCGCAAGATCTCGATCAATTTCCAGTAGAATTAATTTCGCACATTCATTGATTAAAAAATCACTTAAGGCACCCTGTCCGGCTCCAATTTCTATTATTGTGTCTTCTTGTTGAGGATTAATGGCCGCAATGATTTTTTTTAGAATAATTGGGTCCTTAAGAAAATGTTGACCAAAACGCTTACGTGACAGATGGAATTTCTTCATGTGTTCTCTACTACTAATTTAATTGCTGTAATTAAGCTTTTTTCATCTGCTAATCCGGTTCCTACGAGGTCAAATGCGGTTCCATGGTCTACAGAAGTACGTACATAAGGTAAGCCAAGTGTCATATTTACAACAGAACCAAATTTTAAAGCTTTTATTGGTCCTAATCCTTGATCATGATACATTGCTAAAATAGCATCACAACTTTGAATGCTCCGAGGTGTGAATACAGTGTCGGCTGGGAGGGGACCTATAAGTGAAAAACCCTCTTGGTTAAGAGCTTTAACAACAGGAATAATTGTTGATATTTCCTCTTTCCCTAAATACCCATACTCTCCTGCATGAGGGTTTACTCCACAGAGAGTAATAGTAGGTTTTTGAATTGAAAAATATTTTTTAAGACTCGTGTTCAGAAGGCGAATACATTTTTCTAATGATAATTTTTCAATTAAATTAGAAACTTGAGATAATGGAACATGCCTCGTATATAACGCTACTTTTAAGGTATCTGCTACAAAGAGCATTAAAGTTTGATCTACCTTTGCGTGCGCCGCTAACCATTCAGTATGACCGGTAAAAGGAATACCGGCATCATTTATGACTGTTTTGCTTATCGGCCCTGTTACTAGAGCTTTATAATGTCCATTTAAACAACCCTCCGCAGCAACCTCAAGTGTTTTTAAAACATATTGTGCATTAGCGGGAGTTGGTTTTCCCATTATAGATCGTACTTTTAACGGAATATGCCGTATTGTTAAATTATGTGGAATTTTGAGACTAAGAACTTTTGCTCTTTCCATTAATAAGCCATGATCGGCAATGACAACAAGAGGTATTGAAAGCTTATGTTGTAGCATCTGGATTACAATATCCGGACCAATTCCTGCAGGTTCTCCGGGTGTAATAACGATAGGAGTAGTCATCAGAAATTCATGTAAATATGAACGTAAGAGGAACGACGTAATTGCCCCAACCATTGTTGTAAGGCTTTTGCAAATTTTTTCTGATAAACGACCTGTTGAATTTGCAAATTATTAGTGATATCTAGATTTTCTTTATCTAGTAATTTAACGAGATGAAATCCATTGGGAGCTTGTATGGGCCCTACTACTTCATTAGGCTTTATTTTACTGATGGAGTTTAAAAAGATTTGAGGAATATTATTAGTTGAGCGCCATCCAAGATCGCTACTGCCTGGATGAGCGGACATGGCACATTTAAAATCTAATCCTTTACGAAGTTGTTTTAAAATTAAAAAGGCTTTTTCCCTTGCATGATTGATTTGAGCTTGAGTAGCAATTTCCGGCACTCTAATTAATATGGTAGCCACATGATAACGAGTAGAAGCAACTTTTGCTGGGTGTTGTTTTTGAAAAGCTAGAAGGTCCAATTTACTAATAGTGATATTATTGCCTATTACTTGCTGTTGTAATTTAGAAATGAGTAATTGTTTGCGTATTTGGTTACGAAATTCTCGATAAGAAATACCTTGCTGAGTGAGTTTTTCTTTGAAATCTGATTGAGATAACTGATTTTGCTCTGTTATTTTAGCAATAATTGCATTTATTTCTTCGTCACTAGCTTTAATTTGATTTCGTTTAGAAAATTGTAATTGTAATTTTTCATAAATCAATTGCTCCATCACATGTTTTCGAAATATTTTTTTATTAAGTATAGGAATGTGATATTGACTAAGTTGTTTTTTAATCTCGAATAAAGCGTGATTGAATTCATTTTGAGTAATAATGTCATTATTGACTACCGCAGCAATTTGATCTAATGGTTCCTCCTGTATAGCGTTAAGTTTGGAAAGAGCAGATTGTTGTGCCATGCTAATGGTGCTTATTGTAATTAGAGATATTACCATTAAATGGATAATTATTTTAAACATCATTGAGCTCATATCAATGGGAAGTTCATATATCGTGTTAAATAACGATGTTCCTGCATTGCAGGAGCGTTTCCAAAATCACCCAACCCTTTTAACTCGAGTTGCACAAAATAGCTGGTATTGTAACTATTTTTAAGGCTATTATCTGGGTTAACAATTGAGTCTATGTAAGTTCGGCGTGCAATAAGACTCAATGTCCAGCAACACGTATTGTATTGTACATCAACAGCGACTACTTCGGTATGATGACGATTGAAATCGTATCCCAAATAGGTCCTGGTAGACCATCGAACAGAAAGAGGCCAATGTATTGAAAGATAACTAATACCGGTGTTAGTGCTATAAATATTGTTTGGTATGGTGTTCCTAATACTAGGCCCTGAAATAAGTTGACCGTTATCATGCACGAAAATATAACCTATACTGACTTTATGTTTTTTATTAGCATAACTTATTACTGTCGAAGAATTATTAGTTTGGTGAAGGTTAAGATTCCATGCTATGCTACTGGTTAGGGACCAGTGAAGAAAAGGGTAATAAATAAGTTCGCCAATAATGGGCGAGAAATGAACATAAAGGGGTGTACATTTTTCAGAAATGCAAACACGTTGGTTTTTAAGTAAATACATGAAACCAAGGTTAGTGGTTAAGAGTGGAGCCCCAGTAATGCTATTAAAAATAGCAGAAGTAAGCCCCAAGCTTAATTGATTCGCATTTTGAAGACGATCATCGCCAGTATATTGATTTAATCCAAATAATTGCTCAAAAGCAAAAGGTAATAAAACGGTATCAAAATTAGGTAATTTATCTTGATTTTGATAAGGAACATACAAATAAAAGAAACGAGGTTCAAGCGTTTGGATAAAGTTATTGAGTCCCCAGAGACTCAAATTTCTATCGAAATAAAGCCCGAAATCAAAATCAAAAATCGGTAATAAGCGGCTGGCAGTTTGTACCTGATCGCGTTGAAAATGTTTAACATTATAGGCTGTTACATCGGCCCATATTTGGGGAGTGATGTAGCCAGATGCAAAATAAAAAGGAAAGCTTAAACCAGGCCGCATATGCAAACGTTGCCCAATGGGTTTATCAGTTGTAAAATTACTTTGATAACTGAAATTGATTACTTCCGCATTAATATTAAAGTCTATCTTGGACGTAATATTTGGATAATACGCATTAACATCGAACTCAGGAAGTCGATCGTATTGATCAAAGGCAGGGGCTAAAATTTGTGAAATTAGGTGAAGTGTCTGATAAGCTTGAAGCATACCATTAAATTGTCCATATAATCCACTATACTGCAAATCAATTTGATTTAAAAGTTGATTAGAGAGGGAATTTTCATTCATTAGGGCCGCTAAATCTTGGAAAAAATAAGGGTCTGTAACGTAATTTAAAATAATATTGGATGACCATTTTGGATTAAAAGCCATATATTCATGCATTGAAAAAAAGCCGCGTTGATTTTTCATAATTTTTAATTGATTAAGATAGGGTAAATACTGGGGATTATTAACATAATAAGGATTAGAAAATTTCCTTAAAGTTTCTTCCCGAAACCGCTGGAAGACCTTATCGTTAAAGAGATAGCTTACGTACATGTCGCCGCTACTTATAACGCTTAAAAAGCGAAAACGTGCGTTCATATTGAGACCGCGCGTAGTCATAAGTTTAGGGGTTAAGGTAAAATCATAGTTAGGTGCCATGTTCCAGTAAAAAGAAAGAGAAACAAGCCCCCCTGAACTACTGTTAAAACCAATGTGAGGAGTTAAAAATCCCGTCTTTCGATAATGATCAATAGGAAAGTTATAGTAAGGAAAATAAAAAACAGGCATACCATAAAACCGTAATAACACGTTATAAGCTTCTCCTTGATGTATCTGTTTATTGAACACTAACGTCGTAGCACTAAGCCACCATGCAGGGTGAGTGGGATTACAAGTGCTGTAGGTAGCGTGTTGTAAAGTCATAATTTGGGATGTATCTCGGGTTGCTTTTTTTGCTGTGCCCCAAGCATTAAAAGGATCATTAAATTGTAGAATATAAGATTGATCGTTATAAAGTCGATATGCTAAATTTTTTAACACTCCTCTCTTGGGGTAAAGAGTTAATTTTCCTTGATCTGCCACAATTAATTTACCAGCTTCACGTAAACGAACATGCCCAATGAGAACAATTTTATGAACTTGACCAGTTTTTTCATCTTGATATATGTAAGCTTTATCGGCATTAGCAATACGCCCCGGCTGACTAACAACCACATCTTTTTGTAAAATCGATAGTCCTTTAGCTGTTATAGTGGAAGAACCTTTAGCAGTAATTATGGTGCGTTTTTTTTTCGCTGTAGTAGGATGCTGCTCTGTAAATTTGTTTACTATTAGGGGTTCTTCAAAATAACCATGACAAAAAAGATAGATTTTCTCAGTAGGAATCCATCCGAGGATATTTGCAATGTGTTTCTGGAAGCGATAGAAAGACAATCCCTCCGGTAAGGTTTTAGAAATGAGACGTTGTTTAAATGAAAACATTTGGGTAGCTTTGCTTGCTTTTACAGAAAAACCAAGTTCTTGAGAAAAAAGCAAAATTATAATAAAAAAAAGAACAATAAATAAATTTCTTAATTTCACTGTAAGAATTTCTTTTTAAGTTTTAAGCTATAGTAAAATGATAACCTCTTTAAGGACTGTTTCACTATGATTAATAGTAAAATTCTTGTGATGATGGGTAGAAAATATTCTTGAGCAAGGATTGTAAGACCCCTGTGCATCGTGTAATAAATAGATGGGAGAGTCATTTTAATAAATTTCCCTTTTTTATTATCTAGTTCATCTAGGTTTTCAGAGTGATTTGTGAGTTTATTGTTTTCAGGTCATCTTAATATAAGGATAAAATTCCTTAGTGAACAAAGAATTTTATAAAGCCTTTGTTAGACAATCGTTAAGTCATTTATAAAAATTAGGTTAAACATTGCTCATTTAAACATTCCTCATATTTAATAACAACAAAAACAGTTTTTTGTTGTTAGAAGATTTTGGACATAAATTGTATGTGGATGCTTTGATAGATAGTGAAATATAGATAGTGAAATGCTGAATAACCTTATAATATCATGCTGGTTTTAATAATATATTGATTATTCAATTTTATTAAGAAATAGAATTTTTTTGGATCAATATGAGTCTGATCTCTTTGATCTTGAAATAAAGTTTTTCGTGCTTGGTATTTTGAAAAATATTTAGAAATTTTATTGTCTTTCAAAGACAAAAATATTTTAGCAACTATTTTAGTTGTTGATTAAGTATGCTTTATCGTAATATTTTTAAGTATTTGTAAAGTATATTATTAAAGTATACATCAGGATTAACAATTATGTAATTGAATTTTTGTAGTTGAACAGGATCAGCCGAGAATTTTAGATTTTTAAAATACTCTGTAGGGGGGGAGCTGTGTAGCTTATAATTTACTTTTTTAATTAAGAGTTTGTTATATCAATTGGCTGTCCAAGTAAATTAAGCGCTGGATATTATCGTTTTATCATCAAGTCTATTAAAAGAAGTTATTTTAAAAGTTGTAATCCATAATATTTTTGTTGCTAGTTTTGATTAAATCGGTTTAGAACGTCATTTAAAGTGTGTAAGTTGTATGAGTTTTTTGTTGGATTGAATGAACAAGATCACAGAAACTAAATAATTTGTAATATATTTTAAAAATGATATGGTGTATGGAAAGAGTGTGTGTATGCTATTTTGCAGATGCTATTCCAAGTTTAAAAACTAAAGCTATTTCTTAAGAAGAAATGAGTTAGATTGCAGTGGATTGATGAAAGGCATGATTAGTTTTAGATAAGCACAGATTAATGAGAATAATAATATTATTACTCAAGTTCTCTCCACTACTCAGTTGAAATCTCTCTATAGATATACTATTATATAGTATATAGTATTATAGAGATATAATATAATATACTATTATAGTAGTATTATAGTAGTATTAT
>NZ_NSHJ01000108.1 GCF_002871095.1 Coxiella-like endosymbiont | reverse complement strand
AGGACGCTTCATCCTACTCATCGAGGTTTTTTTTGGGATGAAAATCAATTTAGCTGATTTAATCAAAATTGTACAGTTAAAAAATAAATATAATACTTCCTTAATATTTGATGATGCTAATATCATAGACTTGAAGTAATGAATCTTAAGGGAGGAGGAACTGGAGAGCATTGTTCAGGAGCAAATAAAATAGATCTTTACTGTAGGTATTTTTTTGTAAAAACATTTTTAAAAATATTAGAAGAAACATTACAACTAGCCCTTAAGAAATTCTTTTATATAAATTGTAACGTTAAGGACTTTATTTTTAGTAACTTTTCTCCTATAATTATTATTCTTTCATTTCTAAAAGCATTAAAAATTATTAAAACTGAAAGGATTTTATACTGAGTAGGTAAACTTTTTTTACGACTAAAAATAAATAACTGAAACCCTGCAGCAATTTCCTTAAGCCTGATTGATTATAAGGAGAAGTTGAGTTTTCGCTGTGGATACAAACTAGCATTCATCCATTTGAAATAAAAATGCAAACCTGCTTCTAAAGTAAGAAATTCATTACTATAACCCCTTGCTCGCAATTTTGTAATATCAGCTTTCGTGAAACTTTGATAGGTGCCTTTAAATTTTTTAGGGAAAGATACATATTCAATTTTCCCTCCCCCATTTAGTTGAATTAATATCTTCGCCAAAGCATTAAAAGTACGTGCCTGGCTCGTACCGACATTAAAAATACCAGATTCCTTTGGGCGTACTAAAAACCATAAATTCACTTTCACCACATCTTCTACAAAGACAAAATCCCGCATCTGTTCTCCATCAGAATAACCATCCCAACCTTCAAATAATTGAATCACTCCGGTTTCACGTAATTGCTTCATAGAATGAAAAGCCACACTGGCCATAGATCCTTTATGTTGCTCATGAGGTCCATAGACATTAAAATATCGAAGACCAACAACTTGAGAGCTAATTTGAGAACACTGTTGTAAATAGTATTGATCGAAAATCCATTTTGAATAACCATATACATTTAAAGGCATTTCAGTATTGCTTGATTCTTTAAATTGTTGTTTAGCCCCATATACAGCAGCGCTAGATGCATAAATCAAAGGAATTTTTCGTTGTACACAATAATGCAAGAGTTTTTTGGAATATTCATAGTTATTTCTCATCATATATCGACCATCCCACTCGGTTGTTACCGAACAAGCTCCATTATGAAAAATTGCTTCAATAGATCGCCCAAACGATTGATCAGCTATAATTCGATTTAAAAAATCTTCATAATCCAGATAATCATAATATTTTGACATTACTAAATTTTGAAATTTTCTGCCATCAGTTAAATCGTCAATAGCAATAATTTTTGTTATTCCCCGAGCATTAAGAGCTTTTAATAAATTACTTCCTATAAATCCTGCAGCACCAGTTACAATAATCACCTCGTTACTCCTCTAACTTTGTCAATTAATTGAGACGTAGAAAAACCTGTTTTTATTGGTATGGTTAATACCCTACCACCGTTTTTAAGAACAGCATCTCGTCCGGCAATTTCATGCGTTTGATAATCATTGCCTTTCACTAAAATATCAGGTAAAACCATAGAAATTAAACGAGCCGGAGTATCTTCTGAAAAAGATATAACCCAATCGACAGCACGTAAAGCTGCTAAAACTTCCATCCGTGCCTGTAATGCATTAAGTGGACTTTTAATTCCTTTCAAACGTGCTACTGAAGAATCATCATTAACTGCCACGATTAACCGATTTCCAATTGTCTTAGCAACTTCTAAATAATAAATATGTCCCGCATGTAAAATATCGAAACAACCGTTTGTCATAACAATTTTTTCACCATGAGCACGTGCATCAGCCACTACTTGCAACAACTGCACTTCTGATATTATCCCTGTATGTAAATTTGTCATCTGATTCACAGCCCGGCGTAACTCAGGAACGGTGACTGTTGTAGCACCTAGTTTTCGTACCACTAAACCTGCAGCTAAATTAGAAAGTTTAGCAGCAGAAATTAAATCAGAACCAGCGGCAATGGAAGCCGCCATTACAGCAATGACAGTATCTCCAGCACCAGTAACATCATAAACTTCGCGAGTATGAGCAGCTAAACTGAGAGTCGGTTTATTTTTTTCGACTAAAATCATTCCAAGTTGACCACGAGTAACAAGAATAGCTTCAAAATGATGATTTTGAATAAGCAGTCGAGCCTTAGACTTTAATTCTTCTTCTGTTCTACAAGGTCCCACCACTGCTTCAAATTCTTTTAAATTAGGAGTTAATATCGTAGCACCTTCATAACGAATAAAATCCGGAGCTTTTGGATCTACTAAGACAGGAAGCCCCTTTTCACGTGCTTTTTTTATTACAAGGGGAGCATTCATCAATGTACCTTTAGCATAGTCTGATAAAACCACAACATTGGCACCTGAAAGAGACTCAACATAACGGCGCACCAAGAGTTCATCCTGGTAAACATCTAAAGACTTTTCAAAATCGATCCGTAAAAGCTGTTGGTTCGGACCCAAAACCCTTAATTTTGTAACTGTACGATAGTTAGAAATACGGTGAAAAAAACGCTCAATTAAATCTGAAGGAAGTAAAGATTCTAATTCTTTTGCTTCATTATCTTCTCCCACTAAACCAAGCAACTCTACTGAAGTCCCTAGTGCCGCTATATTTAAGGCTACGTTCGCCGCGCCTCCAGGACGGGATTCGCTATGATTGACATTAACCACAGGTACTGGTGCCTCAGGAGAAATTCGCAGAGTAGAACCATACCAATACCGATCTAAAATTAAATCCCCATAAACTACTACATGTGCCTCTTGATAAGAGGGGATCTCAATTTTATCTGTCATAGGATTTTTCCTTTCTTGAAATAGGTATTATGCGCAGAAAGCATCGAGACCGACAAGAAAGAAGGGCGAGGGGAAGTCTAGAGTTTTGAGCAATCCTCTAAATCTATAGTTCTCAATTTAGCTTTGAATTAGTCCTATGATACTTTTAATTTTCTTGACCAAAGTTTTGTAAGATCCTAAAATAGTCAATATGTAAATATATATAAATTTTAACTATTTTTTTATTAAAAAGGTTAAAAAATCCATCCTTCCTTTAAGTATTTTACAAGTTTTACAAGACTAACGATAATTTGAAAAAATTAAGCTACTACATTTTATAATTATATAAAAATTCATAAACTACTTCTTTTAGATGAGATTAAAGTACATGTGATCTTGCAAATAGTAATCCAGCATACTTGATAATTAATGTTGTGGTCTTTTGATCTGAGATCACGGCATGTTTAGCAGAAGAATTTTTTTAAAATTAAAAAAACGGCTGGATAAACAACAGAGTTTATCGATGCTCCAAATACTCTAATCACCATGAATCGATATTATTATGCATTCTAAACAAACTTTACTCCACCGAGCCGAGATGAAATTAATAAATTAAAAACCTTTTTAGATCACTTTTGTCATTTTTTAATTTTTTTATTCCAAGAAAATGGAATGACTTTATATGCGACTCCAAAAATAAACCCCATACTTTACTTTAAAGAGCTTTTTGCATTTTTTATATTAAAAAAATATGATTGTAAAATAGAGCAAATTTAGAAAAAAGTAATCTTTGTTAAAACTTTACAATTAATAGTGAGACAATTGATTAATTATTTTAAAATTTCTAAAACTATCAGTATAAATATCACTATTTTGTAATCATGAATAGTTTCTTAAAAAAACACTATGTTACGTCTATTTAATATTTTAATAATTTAAATTAAAGACTGTGATTTAAAACACTCTTATACAATGCTATTCTAAAGATGTTCTTCTAATCATTTACTTAAATGATAAACATGCAGGAAGAAACTCATATTAACCTTTTATTCTTGCTTATACTAACCTCTTATTCCTATGGATTTCTAAGAAAATTTAAGATTAATGAAAAAATAACATTTTTCACGAACCCTGTTTAAATTTCATAAATTTATTTTATACAATCTTAGTAAAAAAGCCATAGAATTTTTTGTTCAGTTGAACAACAATCAACAAATACATTGTTATCAAACTTAAAAGCATAGCTATAGAAATTAGATTTATATATAATACATTGATAGATCATTTCAATGACTCGCTCTAATGATTCTCCAAATACTCACGTAGTTCATTTCGATGCGTTTTTTAAAAATTTAGGTTTTTTCTATAAAAAAATACTACTGTTCTTACCAACTAAGCAACCTTAGCATCAGGATATTGACTCGATGCTATCAATCTGTTTTAATTTTTCTTGCTCATAAAATTTTGCATAACGATAAAATGAACCATAACTATACCCCATAGCAATGATAAAACCTGGCCAACCATCTAAAAAACCTCTTCTTAAAACATAAACTTTTAAAAAGGTCCAAATAGTATGAGTGAGGGCTAACGACATTGATGCTTCTGTATATCGCTTTTTAAGTCGATCAACGCCAAGTGTCGAATAACGATTCATTTTTGCTATCATTTCAGATAAATTTTCAAATGGAATTTGTAAGATCGGTTTTTTTAAATAACCAATTGGTTTTTTACTATAACATTGATAATTTTCATGTACGATATCCTCAACATAACTTAAACTTCCTTTTCGAAATAATTGTGGTTGGCGATAATCTGGATACCATCCACCATATTTGATCCAACGACCCAAAAAATAATTTTTACGCGGTACTTTATAAATATGAACAGCTTGATCAGAATTTATTATTGAAACAATCTCATCACGAACTTCTGGTGTACAACGCTCGTCTGAATCTAAACTGAAAATCCATTCATATTGGCACACAGCAATGGCTTGGTTCCGTAAATCACCAAATCCCTTAAAGTGAACCTGAATAATTCGTGCACCTAGTTTTTCTGCTAATTCAGTAGTGCCATCAATACTGTAGGAATCTACAACAATGACTTCATCCGCCCATAAAACGCTTTTAATCGCTGCTTCAATTTTTGATATTTGATTATAAGCAATAATATATACTGATAATTTACTCATTACTACTTAACTACCTACTACTCATTCTAACTACCTACTACTCATTTTTTTAATAATTTTAAAAGTATTTTTAGGGTCGTGCTCTTGAATAAGAATTTTTCCAGCCTGCTTAGCATTTTCATGAAAATACACATAACGTTGACGGATTTCTAGGAAAGCTTCATAAATACTCCTAGTAGAGCGGTCTGTCAAGGCCATCCCTGCCTGAAACTGTTGTGTAACTTCCCCCATCCATGTACCCCTAATAGTAATCAAGGGGCATCCTGCATATAAAGCATCTAAAGCAACGCCACTGAATTTATTTCGATAACTTTCCCAGTCATAAATTAGAAGACAAATGCCTCCAATAAATAATTGCTGATATTCTTTTTGACTCAGTGTTAATTCATGCAAAATTAATTTTGAAAAAGGTATTTTTTTAAGTCGCAATAACGCGGTTTTACTCTTACCATCGTATCGTCCTGAAGAGGGAGGCGAAGCTTGTACTTCAACAGTCGTATTTTTTTCTTTTTGATAAAAATATTCCAAAAAAGAGACCATTTCGGGAAACCCTTTATCACTTCTAGCTGCCCCAGCATAAATTAATTTTCTAAATGAATTAACCATAGCACGCTGCGATAAAGGAGCATAACTGGGACAAAAAACATGTGCACAGTTATGAAAGCCACTCTCTTCAAAAATCTTTAACAAATTTTGCGTTGGTGTCATGATAATAAATTCAGGATGAAATCGAGCTATTTTTTTAAGTAAGTAAATCTTTGCATCAGAAATTTTAAATTGGTGAAAATGAATAAATATTTTTCCTGGATATTTTCTGTTTTTCAAAATGCAATTCAAATAAATTAAATCTAAATAACCTGCAGTTGGAATAAAAATAGTTTTATTAGCTTGAATCAATGAACGTAAACAAAAAAATTTTTGTATTTTTCGTAATTGGTAGTAAAAATAAGGATGCGATTGACAGTGTTCCTTTGAATATAAATCACGTCCACGTTGATCGAGCCAAATATGCAATACATATTTAAAGGTTGTATTAGCATGAATTAAACTCTGAATATAACTATAGCAATGCCCAGTCTGGTCAGCTAAAGTAGGTTCGAGGATATGGAGTTCATACATCTGGAATCGTTTAATATTCTTATGTTAAACTAATAGCTATTTTAACAGTAAAGTTAACTCGTTGCAGTAAAGTTAACTCGTTGCAGTAAAGTTAACTCGTTGCCGAGAGACCATGCAAGAAACAATACATGTCAAAAGCACATGGATTAGTAAAAGCGCTGGGATACTATTCATTGCTGTAGCTCTGCTTCTTCCCATTTCAACTAGCCTAACCTGTATTTTATTCCCCCTTGCAACTATCTTCAGCTTATTCAGTAATTCTTGGAAACCAAAGATACAAGCCATCTACACAAATCCTGTAGCAATATTTTTAATTATATGGATCTTGCTCTATATTATAGGCTCCTTTTATTGGATTGTACCCTACCAAGATATATTTCGACAGCTTTATAAATCTGGAATTTTATTATGTGCCGCTCTTTTAATTGACTTTTTCTCTGAAACTCGCTGGCAATCATATATTCTCAATGCTTTTTTAACTGCAATGGTGATTACTTTAATACTTTCTTACATCAAATATTATTATCATCCCGCTTTTCTTTTACATTCTCGTTTTGATAAAAGTAGTGTTTTTAAAGACCACATCATTCAAAATTTTTTAATGGTTATCGCTACTTTTATTTTTATTTATCGATTTCTGAAGCAATTCAGATTTCTTTGGATTTATGGGTTTCTCGCTTTAGCTGCTATTTTTAATATTATTTTTATGAGCCAAGGACGTTCAGGATATTTTATTTTCACAGCTCTTTTTTTGTGTATGAGTACCCTGTATTTCGGTTGGCGAGGATTGTTGGGAGCTTGCATTCTCACTATTCTTTTGGGCAGTCTTGCTTATCATTTCTCTGTAGAATTTCAATCTCGCATTCTAGCTCTTGCACATAATACCGAACATTATCAACATGGTGAGGTAAAAACCTCCATTGGTATTCGTTTCCAGTCAATCAAAAATGCTTATCTTCTTTATAAAGAAAAGCCCTGGATTGGTCACGGGACTGGAAGTTTTTATACTGCGTATGCAAGGCTACCTTTCTCACTCATCAAAGATACTGGTATTATGCAAATTTCTTATAACAGCTATTTAAATACCGCTGTTGAGTTAGGCATCATTGGGGTTACATTTTTATTATTAAATTTTATAATACAATGGAGATATAGCTTTTTTCTTTTCGATGAATATCGCTATTTAATTCAGATTTTATTAGTCAGTATGGTTGTAGGCTGTTTTGCCAACCCTTGGCTCAGTGACACTACAGAATTGCATTTATATGCTTTATTCCTGTCTATTAGTTTTTCAAAAAAAATAGAATCATGTAATTAAGTAAGATACCGACGATGCTTCTCCCCCCTTTTTTTAAACTCAAAGGTAATGAATAGTTTTCTATCTCTGGCACATCAGAGATCAATAGATGCGTCGTTGACTAAGGTAGATTAATCAATCTATCATGAGCCTCGTATTATATTTCCTGAAAATTTTCCCAGAGCGAACATATATTAATAATCACTATCTAAAAAATACTGTACCATTGGAAATGTAAAAAATTTTTCAAAGTAGTGTGTTGTACCTACTGTCCGCAGTAATTGCTCTGTCTTTAAAAGTATTTTGATTGCTCTTATTAAAGCAACATTTTGATTCAAAAAAATAGATGGGTTAATGCTCATTGGAATTATGTTTATTTCAAATAATTTCTTAATTCACATAAATATTCCCAATATATACTATAATGTGTTACTTCATAATAGCATTTTTATAGTTTATTGATGTTTTTAAAACGATCTATAAAAATATATTCCAGAAAAAGCTTGTAAAAAATAGTATTAAACTTAGCTAGCACAAGCTGGAATATGTAGAAAATTTTCTATCCACTTCTATAAAATCCAAGTTTCGTAAATCCTTCACCTTAAATAATAAGTAAAAAGGCTATTACTTTATTTGAATATAATGATCATAATGGTTTAGAAGCCCTTTCTTTATAAAGACTGTATGAAAAGGACCTCCCAAAATTCCATAACAAGCCGCTATCTTTATTAAAGTTTTTCAAAACATGAAATAAAAAGATGAAACAAAGATAATTTTTCGTCAAATAATTTAGTTCAGCATCATGAAATCCGATAATTTTTTTAATTTTAGTCCCGTAAGATAAAAATAAACGTAAGTCGCGATGAAAAATAAAAATATAAATGGATAGCTTAAGTTTCATAGTACTGGAACCGAGTCAATCCTAAATTCTACGGGGGAAGTTTCAATTTCAGCTAATTCTGGCATAGCTAGTTAAAATTTACTATTCTGCATATTTATTAAGCACATTCTAGAATTTCGAATGATACCCTGTATAATATAGGAAATAGCATTTTGTAAAAATAATTACATTTCAAAATTCATAAGATTATTTATAATCATAAAATAATTTATATCATCTAAAAAAACTAATACTCACCGTCTACTCCCAAAAAAATAAATGTTAATCTCAGAAGCTAACGTAACTTCTAAAAACAAAAATTTATTATCAAAAGCTATTTAGATAGTTCTTTAAACTCTTCCGAGTAAGAAGAAAATCTAGTTAAAATAGCATTGGATTAAAACTTTTTACCTGAAAAGAAATATAAGTAATTTAATTATCAAAAGTTGTCTTTATAAATAAAAAGATGAGTATTATATGACACTAAATATCATAATGTAATCTAAGATGGCATATCACCAAAACTAATACAGTTTACCCTAATCTTAAAATCTTAAAACTAAAAATAATTTTAATAACAATTCATTATATTGAATCTCATTCATTTAGAATATTTATTTCAAGTTTCTAAAAAACTCTACTAGTAAATTTTGAGAACTAAATTTACTACTAGAATGCTAGATTTCTATCAACTGATTACTTGACATATTAAAAAGATTTCCTATCACTCACAAAATTATTCTTAAATTTTATTCAGTTCACAAGAATAAAATTTTTAGATACCCATAATTTTTAGTATTATTTCAGGATATTAGAGCTAGCAATGATTTCAGCATAAAAGTACAAAAAAGTTTAATTACTGTTTCTTACTTTTAAATATTTTTGCTTCAATTAAACTATGTCTCTACCTCTAAATTCTAACCATAACTCATAACTAAAGTAACTTTTCTTAACGAACAGGATATCAATTCACTCATCGCTTACTTTATTTTCCTTTCTAACAAAGTTAATTTTTTATCAGATGCTACTAAAATGGTTTATTTCAAATAAAATAATATATAAAAATGTTTTCTATTATGGCCGTTATTCTCTTACCAGCAAGATTTAAGAACTAACGTTTAAAGATTTAATAACTAATGTTTATAGTATAAATTTTATTCATATTTCAAAACTTTTGGAAATTAAGATATCAATTTAGTTTGTTTATGATCACTGCTTATAATTGACTTATAAATTTTTCAATATAAAAAAATCATTATACTTAGCCTACCAGTTCCAAAACCCGTTTCGGAGTTAATTCTTTCATGCAGGGATGGTATCGTCTCCCATAGAGACAATGACGCTTAAAGCAAGGACTACATGATAGGGACGATTTTAAAATTTTTGATTGAGAAGACAACGGGGGAGTAAAATCAGGCGAAGTAGAACCATATACCGCAATAAGAGACCGATGAAGCGCCGCTGCAATGTGCATAAGACCAGAATCATTAGTCACAACTAAAGAAGCTAAAGACAATAAATCCACAGTTTCACTCAATTGAGTGAGTCCAGCAAGATTTTGTATGGGATGACTCACCAAAGAAACAATAGTGTCAGTTACTGATTTATCTTTCATAGAACCAAATAACCACACTTGCCATCCTTCAGCTAATTTAGCATTCGCTACTTCAGCAAAATAAGAAACAGGCCACTGTTTAGAAGGTCCAAATTCAGCTCCCGGACATAAGGCAAGAATAGGAGTTTCGGCAGATAGAGAGAATTGATGCAGCGTTG
>NZ_NSHJ01000107.1 GCF_002871095.1 Coxiella-like endosymbiont | reverse complement strand
TATTGTTTACTTATAATTCACTAAAGATTGATCTCTCATGATAAAAAATTACGGTTTACAACAAGAAGGGATCCTTAACAAAAATCAAAAGGCGAGGGATCCTTATTATCTCTTGCAATATACAATCACCTATTCCTACACAGCCCCTAATAAAGCCTTATGTTTAGGTTTACTATTTTAAAATCAGAGGTTCTATAAAAGTTTCATTCTGAGGTTGTATAAAAATTTCATTTAATTTAGTATTCTACTATCATTAGAATAGTATACTTGTATCATTAGAATAGTATACTTGCTAAAATGTTCATAAAATACTTGTATAAATAAGTAGAGCTCTAAAAGTAAAAAAATTTATATAAAATTAATAAAAGAATTTACGTACTGCTTTATCTCTCTCCAAAAATAATGCTATAGAATAATACTATAGAAACTAAAATACCTTAATCAGGGAGGACCTCTTTCTACTCCCACCTGACACTCATGACAATCTAAAAAGTGTACTCCTCTAAAGAGGCCCCGAGCAGACAGACCTCTCCTAGCCATAGAGAGAGAAGAGTCTCTTACGCAATTCAGAAATATCATTACTTCATTAAAAGTTTTTCTCAATACAAGAAAAGCACACTATGGGCATACGGCACGCTGATCAGTTAAACCAAACCCATAAAAAAAACAAATCAAGATAGATTTTCTACTGCTACGACAGACAGCTTACACTATAGGGGGGGGAAGAAACTACACTTCTTA
Organism: Coxiella-like endosymbiont; assembly: GCF_002871095.1. GTDB lineage: Bacteria > Pseudomonadota > Gammaproteobacteria > Coxiellales > Coxiellaceae > Coxiella. Next base: position 9,394 of record NZ_NSHJ01000107.1, on the reverse strand, counting down.
ATATAATGGTGTTTTTTCTCAATTTATACCTATTGTTGGCTTACTTTTTATAGCAACAGTACATTTATTTATCACACCCACCACTGGAAGGACTCCTTACGGGACCAAGCTATATACATCATTACAGAAGTAAATAAGCCAATTTCTACTCAAAAGCAAAATCTCTGCTAACAAATCCTTAATTAATTTAAAATTAACGGAGAAATGACTCCCTTAAAATACTATCAACATTAAATATACACTACCTCATTGAAAATGATTATCAAAAAAGCGGTTGTCGATCAATTTAGCGTTTTTCCTTCGCCTCACAACCGATCAAAAAACTTCTCTTCATAAAGAGATGGAGGAGTTGCTAAAACTTATTTAATTAATCTTTTTTACTATTATCTTCTATCGATAAAATGAGGATCTATGTTCATCAGTTAATCAATAAGATTCACAATAATTTCATGCGTTTACTAGAAAATAAGGTCGCAAAAATCTATTGGATTTCATTATTCGCAAACTAGCACAAAAAATAAAAAGTACTATGTTTCAATAAATGTTTCATCAATAACATTGCCTGCTCTCTTGCTGACGCTATGCTTTTTGGGGATATTAAAGCCTTGTTTATTCAAAAAATTTATTTCATCACCAGTTCAAATATTACTCTAAGTAATCTTTTAGAAAGATGGATTACAACAAGAGGAATTTTTTCAGCAATTACTCATGATTAAAGATCATACAAAAATCTTTTATTGAAGATTTTCTAAGATGATCAATTACACTTTATACAATGGCGGCTGGAGTTTATTTCTTTCCTCTGCGTAAAAAAATAGCACTAAAGATGAGAAAAGTCTTTTATTATTCACAAAAATAATAAAGAATTTGATACGCCTATCGAATACTTCAAACAGCTTTTTCCCATTCAGAAAGAAAAAGGAATACCAACATAGTTTAATTTCCTGTATATATATGGAATACCATGATCTACAAAAAATTTTTTAGCTCTTTCACAAGAATATAAAATAATTATAGTCAATAACACCAATTATATGTAGATTAAAAAATCCAACAAAATGCTCTATTAAATTAAAAGAAGGTTTTATGATGCAACAATTCATCAGATTATTTCAGCAAAATTAGATATAAAATCCCCCCTTATCTAAAAAATTACCGAACTGCTTCTCAATTTAAATTTACTCAGACTGAATGCTGGCTAATAGAAATGTATTTTAGGAATTACTTACAGAGAGTTTAAGCGCGATAAGAAGAAGTAAAATATAAAATAATTAGATAACCCGATATTCCTGCGATCAAAGAACCAGTAATGATACCTAATCGTACCATTCCAGGATAGTACTGTCCAACAGAACTAAATGCGAGGGTTCCGATGAATAAACTCATACTAAAACCTACACCTGCTAGCAAACTTATGCCATAGAGGGAACCCCAATTTCCACCATATGGCATGTGAGCCCAACCTGCTTTGATAGCCAACCAAGAGGTCAACCAAATTCCAATTTGTTTCCCTAGAAACAAGCCTAGAGCAATTCCCAATGTAACTGGACTTAATAAATTATCTACACTCATCCCAGCAAAAGAAACACCTGCATTTGCAAAAGCAAATACTGGTAGCACTCCAAAAGCTACCCAAAAGTGTAATTTATCTTCCAAATTTCGCAATGGTGAAATTTGGGGATTTTCTTGATCACGAATCGGAATCATAAAAGCTAAGAGAATACCAGTTAAAGTAGCGTGAATACCAGATTTTAAAACACAAAACCACAAAGCAATTCCAATTAGAATATAAGCCGTGATCCTTGTCACACCTAATCGATTGAATAAAAATAATAATCCTAAAAACAGACTTGCACTTAACAACTGAATCAAGCAAATATGATGCGTATAAAAAATTAAAATAATAAGAATTGCACCAATGTCATCAAAAATAGCTAAAGCTATTAAAAATATCTTTAGGCCAATAGGTAATCGATTCCCTAATAAGCATAAAATTCCTAATGAAAACGCAATATCAGTAGCGGTAGGAATTGCCCATCCCCATAGAGAAATGGGGTTACTCCAATTAAAAGTAATATAGATTATAGCTGGGACTATCATCCCCCCTACCCCTGCTATTACAGGTAATGAAGCTTTAGAAAGACTGTTCAGCTCTCCTTCAAACATTGCTCGTTTAATTTTTAAACCCACTAATAAAAAGAAAATCGTCATTAATCCATCATTAATCCATAAGAATATGGGTTTAATTAATTGTAACGGACCGAATTGAATACTTAGAGGGAGATTTAACAAATCTTCGTAATAAATATGCCATGGTGTATTCTCAATAATCAGCGCCAAAACAGCCGCAACAAAAAGAACAATACCAGCACTAGATTCTAATTTAAGAAATTTATACAGTGTTCGGACTTGCAATTACTTTCCCCGATCATAAAACCCCACAACTCAAGAAGTAATATTAAATTGCGAAGCTAAATTTAATGAGGCGCTTTGAGAGTTTTCATTCAAATTTAACTGAAGTGAACTTCATCTGAAAGCATCATCAATATCACTTAAAATTATACTTACTGATAAATCCCCCTCCATACATCCCGAAATTATTATCATTACACAATAATTTCACGAAAGGTCTGCAAAATCACCTAAATTGATCTAATTTAGGGAAACTATCGCTTAACCTCCCAACTAATCTATCTGAAAATCAGTATAATGACTAAACAATCATAACAGTACAACTAAATCTGGTAGATAAGAATCAGCTCAACTTGATGCAATTACGATATATCTTATATAATCTTACTTACTTAATTATCTAGTATTAATATATTACCAAAGTAAAACTACTCTAACCCCATTCACTATGGAATACCAAAAATAGGAAAATTATCCCTCTATCTGCATAAACAATATATTGAATACACTTAGAAATTCTGAATTTCTAAAAAATTTGCCTAGAGGATTGCATTCTTTTCTTAAACCCAGTAGCATTACAAACTCTGGAGCTAACTCTAAAGGTCAATTGATATATGCCAATGATAGAAGTGCCTGATAATAATACTTTTGATGTCGCTATGCGGCGCTTTAAACGAGCCTGTGAAAAAGCAGGCATCCTTACTAAATTACGTCAAATAGAATATTACGAAAAACCTACAAGTAAACGCAAACGAAAAAAAGCTGCTGCTGTGAAGCGATATACAAAGAAAATTCAGAAAGAAAAAGAAATACTAGCACGTGAGCGAACTCACTATTAACTGATCATTCACCTAAGAGGTTTATTAAATTAATGACCTCAATTCTCGGTGCCCAATGAATTCAAAAAGATATCAAAATCTTATATAGGCAACAAAAAAGATTATTTAACTATCATTTTTTATCACTTGAAGTAATTTAAATAAGTAAATTGATCATCCAAAGGATAAGATGGTAGTCTAGAAAGGAGCATAACAATGCATTTCTTAAAATTAAAGAAATGATCAAACAACATTGTGAGTTTATTTAGCCAATATGAAAATGAGAATCATCCTAATCTCATTAAAAAAACAATACAAGATTAAAATATTAAAAAGTTAGCTCACTAAAGTTATCAGCAAAATAGAAATTATAATACACCGCTTAATTCAGCAAGCTCTCTTAAAGAGATCCAAGTGAGCTTAATTAAAGCTATGGGAAACAAGCTTGATAGTTATAATTACTACTAAAAAAGAAAAGTTAGGAGATCCCCGCCGTATAGACGATAATCAGTGTGGTTAGTGCAAAAGTAAAAAACCTTTGGAATTAAAAATCTAAGTGAATTCATTTTTAATGATTACCTGCTCTACTTTATTAGTAAAAAACGGCTGCGACCAATCTAAGCTGGGTGTAAAATAAGAATTATGCAACGTATTCCACAATCTTTCATTCAAGATCTGGTATCTCGTATTGATATTCTAGAATTAATTCAATCGCGTGTAAATCTGAAAAAGCGAGGGTACAACTATTTAGGACTATGTCCTTTTCATAATGAGAAAACACCCTCATTTACTGTTAGCCCTACAAAACAATTTTATTATTGCTTCGGGTGCGGGGCCACTGGAAATGCTATCAATTTTTTAATGCAATTTAATCGTACAGAATTTGTTGAAACCATTACAGATTTATCTTTTCAACTTGGTCTGGAAATTCCGATAGATACTCGACATTCTAACTCACCTGAACGAGAAGAGTATTATAGTCTTTTAAAAAAAATTTCTAGCTATTATCAACAACAATTGAAACATTCACCAATCGCTATTAATTATTTAAAATCACGCGCCCTCACAGGTGAGATCGTCAAACAATTTGCTCTTGGATATGCACCATTGAATTGGGAAAATTTAAAAGTATTTATTAAAAATTCTAAAATTGCAGCTCAACTAATTACCAATGGATTGATCATTAAAAAAGATTATCGGCTCTTAGATCGTTTCCGTCATCGGATCATCTTCCCTATTCGGGATGTTCGGGGCCGTATTATTGCTTTTGGAGGAAGAGCCTTAGGTAACGAGCAACCTAAATACATAAATTCCCCTAAAACTCCAATTTTTCACAAAGGTAATGAATTATATGGGCTTTATGAAGCCCGTAAAAATCAGGCTAATTTGTCTTGCTTTCTAATTGTAGAAGGTTATATGGATGTTATTACACTTCATCAATATCAGATTTTTTACGCTGTGGCTACGATGGGCACAACAACCAATGCTCAACATTTAAAAAAATTATTGCGCTACGTCAATGAAATCATCTACTGCTTTGATGGAGATAAAGCGGGAAAGCAAGCTGCATGGCGAGCACTTACCGAAAGCCTACCTTTCATGCGCGATGGAATTCATATTCGTTTTTTATTTTTACCCGAAAAAGAAGATCCCGATACTTTAATTCGTAAGATTGGTAAAGATGCTTTTGAAGAAAAAATAAAAGCAGCATTACCATTAAGTGAGGTATTCTTTCAACATTTACAAAGAGAAATTCCGCTTCATTCCATCGCTAATAAAGCTAATTTTGCTAAAAAGGCCTTAGAATATCTTAGTAGCATGCCTAAAGGTCTCTTCTATCAACTGCTTATCAAGGAACTTTCCAATCAGTTAGGGATAGAAATTGATAAAATCTATTCGCTTATTCAAGATAATTTAAAAAAAGGGCATACTTCACCAAATTATTTATTTTCATCTTCGCAAGTACTTTCTCTAGGTTATCATGTGATATCTATTTTAGTACGCATACCTTCGTTAGTTAGTCTAATTCCAAAGGATTTCCTGCTCATTAGTAACATGCCCGATATACAATTGCTTTTTAAAGTTATCACGCTTTTAACTAAGCAGAAAATTAATTCAACGGCTGAGTTACTGGCTCTATGGCCTGACTCTCAAGAACGCCAATTAATTGCAGATTTAGTGGGACGGCGTCTCCTTCTTGAAGAAGCCCATTTATCAGCGGAGGATTTAGCTATTGAACTCAAAGACGCTATTCAACGTCTTAAAGAACAAGCTCAAAAAGAAAAAACATGGCAGCTTTTAAGAAGAAAGAACTTGACGAAAGAGTCAACTGACATTATATAAAGAAAACAATATCCATCTTCTCTGAGACACCAAATCTTATACCTAAAAAATCATTCTAGGAGGGGGTCAATTTGACGGATGAAGAATAACATACTAATTCATTACTTTAGAAAATAAAGTATATTTTTAAGCAAGAACCATAAGGGTAGCAAAAGATTTATGCCAACTCATAAGAAAAAATTAAATAATTTAAAAGAAGATAAAAAAATAAATGTAAAAAAACTAAAGACCAATAACATTAAAGCTAAAACTAAACTAAAACTAAAATCAAAACCTGCGGTTAAACACCCCATGGAAAAGCAATCTAACCTCTCTAGAGGGGAAACAGTAAAAAAAGCTGAGACAATATCTGTGTATAAAAAGATTAGAGAAGAAGGTCTTAAAAAACTGAGTTCTCCACAGAAGGCTAAAGAAGAAGCGGCGATTCCTGCATTTTTATCCTCTATCCCTGCTAAATTAGAAGAAAATAGCATAGAAAACCAACGCTTAGGTTTTAGCACCTTATTAGAAGAGGCTAAAAATAAGGGATACTTAGTTCACGAAGATCTCATTAATTTTCTTCCGAATGATTATGCCGATCCAACACAAATGGAAGATATCATTAGTCGTCTCACTGAGATGGGAATTAAAGTATTTGAGATTCCCCCTGATACGGATTCCTTACTTTTGGAAGAAGACACCCAATCAGATGATGAAGAAATTAAAGATGACGTAGCAGAAGTATTAGCGACAGAAACACGTACTACAGATCCTGTTCGTATGTATATGAGAGAGATGGGTAGCGTTGAATTATTAACACGTGAAGGTGAGATTGTCATTGCCAAACGAATTGAAGATGGGATTCGTCAAGTAATGGGAGCTGTAGTCCAATACCCTGAACTCATCAAATCTTTTATTAAAGAATATGAAAGTACGATAAGTGCTGAGGGGCGATTAAGCGATTTACTTATTGGATTTTTTGACACAGAAGGAGCTGGAGCTGGGCTGCTTCTACCTCCAGAATCTACCAAAGAAGTTGAAATAAGTGAAGACGAAGAAGAAAGCGGTGAAGAGCGCGTGGATGAATTTGGTGAAAATGGCCCTGATCCAGTAATAACACAAAAAAATATGGAAAAGCTTAAAATCCTTTATAATCGTTATTCAAATGCAATTAAACGGTACGGGAAAAAAACACCGCTTACTTTAAAACATCAAAAAAATTTATCAGAATTTTTTTCCACTTTTAAACTCTCTATCCGTCAATTCAATCAACTTACAGGACGATTACGTCGCCTTTTAAAAGAAGTGCGTAGTTATGAGCAGTTAATTATGGGTTATTGTGTAGTAAAAGCAAAAACATCACGTAAAAAATTCATTCCATCCTTCCCTCACAATGAAACTAATATGAATTGGTTGGAGCAATATAAAAAAGAAAATAAGGAAGAGGCAAAACTATTAGAACTTTATAGTAAAGAGATTTATCGTGCTCAACGAAATCTCGCACAATTAGAAGAAAAAAGTAATTTAACTATTCAGGAAATTAAAGAAATTAATCGTCGAGTTGCTATTGGCGAAGCAAAATCACGCCGTGCTAAAAAGGAAATGATCGAAGCTAACTTACGTCTGGTAATTTCCATAGCAAAAAAATACACTAATCGTGGCTTACAATTTCTTGATCTAATCCAAGAAGGTAATATTGGTTTGATGAAAGCCGTGGATAAGTTTGAATATCGCCGCGGCTATAAATTTTCAACCTATGCTACTTGGTGGATCCGTCAAGCAATTACTCGTTCAATTGCCGATCAGGCACGTACTATTCGGATCCCTGTGCACATGATTGAAACTATAAATAAACTTAATCGAATTAGCCGGCAAATTTCACAAGAAACTGGTATGGAAGCTACCCCCGAAGAATTAGGACGCCGCATGGATATGCCTGAAGAAAAAGTGAGAAAAGTACTGAAAATTGCTAAAGAACCCATTTCTATGGAAACACCAATTGGTGAAGATGAAGATTCTAATCTTGGAGACTTTATTGAAGATGTGAATATAGAATCGCCTATTGATTTTGCAACTTCAGCCGGTTTGGTAGAGGCAACCCGTAAAATTTTAGCTACCCTTACCCCCCGTGAAGCCAAAGTTTTACGGATGCGTTTTGGAATTGATATGAATACCGATCATACTCTGGAAGAGGTAGGTAAGCAATTCGATGTAACACGAGAACGAATACGACAAATTGAAGCTAAAGCATTACGTAAATTACGTCATCCTAGTCGCGCCGAAAAATTATATAGTTTTCTTGAAACTGAAGAATAAATAGTTTTATGTTTTTTTACTAAATTAGCCTCTAAGAGAGATCTAGCAATTTAAATTTAGTCATAAGACATAAACCCCCCCCCATACATAAAACCTCTTCAGCTTTTTGATTCACGAGCACAGTATTGTTCTCATCACAATCACACCCATTAAAAAGTCTCTGAAGTCTCATCTCACACTTTGTACATAAAAGAAAAACCAATATTTCTACTTCACCCCCCCTTAAATAACACCCACTCTAAAAAAACACAAAATTTTTAGAAATCAAAATCATGTTTTTCATTGTAAAACAGTGATGCTAAATTGCTAAAATATCCTAATTATATTCTATCAATTCCCATGACCAAAGAATCAACAAGAGAAATCTATACACTCACTTTAGGCACATTAACAATTATTTTAAAATAAAAAGCAATTTAAGAAACATCAGAAAAACCTATCTATGCCAATTAATCTTATAGTAATTACCCCATATAATAAAAAGAGCAAGCAAATTTTTTGGCAAGCAAAGAAGAGGTATTTAGATCTCTTATTGTCTATGATCAGGATAAGCTATACGAACTATGATCAAAATTCTCATTAGTGTTAAAACTTCTAGATATAATGGTAAAAATTTTTTACAATAGCGAAATTTTAAAAAAATATAAAAACTCGCTACTTATCAAGAGCTCCAACTCTATAACTCCTTACCTGATCTAAAGCTTTACAGAGAGACTAAAAACCCAACCTTAAGTTGAGTTTTTTTGATGAGCCCACATCAAAGATAATAACAAATTTTTAGATGGGCATACATAACACGTATCCGCTTTACTCATTCCTTCTAAGATTCTAAAATCATAAGTAATAACACTCTATTTTCTGAATTCCGTTAACTGCTAATTTAGCTGTTAGATCTAAGATACATACCCTGATCAAAAAACGTAGCTCATAACGCCAACTCTACTAGCCAATAACATACCTTTCCCTCAAAGGAACCCATAAAAAAGATCATTACAGCGTGATTATAAGACCCAAAATAACTTAAAAAAGCTTAGTAAGCATACTAAAAAAACAACATTACAGAATTCTCTACCCCTTTATACAGTCATCTGAGCAAATAAAATTAATAAATCTATTAATAAATAAATTTAAAATCTACATTTTTAAAAAAGCTAGACGTAAAATGAACTATTTGATTGTTATATTAAAATAGTCAAGTCTTTCCTGAATAAGTGGGCCCACCAGGAGTTGAACCTGGGACCTCTCGATTATGAGTCGATTGCTCTTACCAACTAAGCTATGGGCCCTTAAATGAGTGTTCCCTCTGCAGAGGGAAATTATTTTTATCATGTTACTATCTCAAGAAGCAAGTAAAGTATTTTACCAAAAAAATCTTTTCAGTTAAGTATGAGATTTATACTATCAACTATTAAACTCCTCCTACTTTTTCTAAGGTAAAATCCTTCATCTAAGGTCAAACTTTAGAATTGAGAAAAGATAGTGCAGAGATAACGAACACTTCTTTACCTATACTAGCTACGATATTT
>NZ_NSHJ01000106.1 GCF_002871095.1 Coxiella-like endosymbiont | reverse complement strand
ATATAAAGATATGAGAAATATAAAGATATGAGAACGATCATGCCTCATATGGTAAAATATGACGTTTAAAAAAACACCTATCACTTTGTAAGCTCTTATTAGGAGGGGAGAATTTAAGATTACTTTTTTTAAAAGATTAGCTTTATAATTGTGTATTTTGGGGAATTAGATTGTCAACAGGTTCTCCTTGTTAAACTCGTCCAGGTTGTTATTTTGGGATTGACTTTCTCTTGCTGTGGAGATATTTTATTTTTTAAGTAATGAGACTATAGTAAAAAAATGTAACTGAGCCTGAAAAAAATTTTTTATTAATTGTTATAACAAGAAAGGATATATTCCTTTCTTTTAAGATCGAATAAGGAGCAAAGTTCCATCCCAGTTTGAGAGAGGGTAAATTTTTTTGGATTTGTCAGGTGAAAAAATCTGTAGTTTTCTCCATTGATAATCAGATAAAGCTGGAATAAGTTGAGTAATTCCTCCACTATTCAAACCGCTAATCTCATGAGGTTGATGTAGAGTAATTAAATGTTTAGGTGCTAGATAATAATTAATTGACCCTACCCAGAGAGTCAAGGGAGAATTCTCAAAGCGCAGGCCCGATTCCCATAATTGAAGTTCAACAATAGTAGTTGCATTCGGAAGATGTTTAATCATAAATAAAACTGGTGGTTTGTTTCGGTAAAGCCCAGGAAATAATGGTAAATGGCGTTCGGGTTTGTAATTTGTAAAAAGTCCTAAAGCAGTTTGGAAATCACTTTTACTATTAAAAATTTTCCACCCATGCTGCTCTAATGTTTGTTCGATAGTATTTAATCCGTCCATCCACTGAACGTTGAATGCTTGAGTAGGATGTCCAAATCGGTTAAGTCGGAACATAGGAATATATCGTGAAGGATTTTGCCACCAATCTTCAATAGTTGTTTCTTGGATAGAGAATATGGGTGTATAACAGTGCATAAGGGTTTGGTATTTAGCTTTGATAAAGCTAGCCCAAGGAAAGGTAATACCAACAATTAAAAAAATTAACCATTTTAAATTACCAAAGGTTTTAGGAGGATAGCGTCGATATGAAATTATAACACTGAATAAAATTGAAAATCCGAGAAAAAGACTCGCTAAAGTATCTTCTAACCAGTGTGCGCCTAAATATAAACGGGAATATCCTATTAAAATAATTAAAATGCTTGCAAGGATGTAAGGAATTGAGTTCCATTTTTTAGGCATCTGCTGAGAAGTTAAGAAGGCAATAAAACCAAGGACAGGAAGGCTAAGTCCCATGTGGCCACTGGGAAAAGAAGAGGAATGATCAAAAACTAAAAATCCGGTAGGCCGGGGTGAATAAATTATTTTTTTTAAAAAAAAAGTAAAACAACCTGCTATTAGGGTAAGGGCTGTTAAATGTAAGGCAGGGCGCCAAAGTTTTTTAATCAGAAGGGCGATGATGAAAATTAAAACAATACTAATTAATACTTTAGGATCACCTAAAATTGTTATGATTGTAAAAAATTTATCAGCATTTGGAAATCGTAAACTTTCTAAGAAATAAAATAAAGGTTGATTAAAATTAGTTATAGGCCCTAGCACATTGACAATAATAGTTAATACGAAAAAACAACAAAAATTTAGCGATGCTAAGAGTAGCATAGTGAATTGATGATGATCGGTAGGAATTTTACGGTTAGTAATAAGTCGTAATAAAAATAGTGAAGAATGGTGAAGATATAACCATTGCCACAAATAGTTAATCGCCTTATTAACCGTGGAAGTTAAGTAACTAAAAAAACGTTGGATACTCCAAAAAAGTAACCAAAGTAAAACGATAATAAGTAATCCTGTTAATATAAACGTAGTAGTTAGATGTTGGGGTAATTTCAAGGAGACGGTACCGATAAATACTCCAGCTAGTAAATAACTAATTGCCCAAAGTATTGCTGAAGGAATAGCTGCAAGAAAAAAACGTGGCCAGCTCACTTTTAAGAGGCCTGCAATTAATGGAACGGAACTTCTTACTGGACCTACAAAACGGCCAATTACAATACTTTTACCACCGTGTTTTCTGAAAAAGACTTCTCCAAGCATTAACCATTGAGGATATCGTTTGAAAGGCCAGATTAGACGAAGGCGTTCATTATAATGTTTTCCTACAAAAAAACCAATGGTATCCCCTGCTAACGCACCTATCGATGCTATAAGTAAAGTGGCATCTAACGAAATCATTCCTCGACCCACCAAAATACCAAGAATCGACATAGTGATAGAACCAGGTATAATCGTTCCAACCACAGGTAAAGATTCAGCGAGTGATATAAGAAAAGCAAATAAGATCCCCCTATAGGTATGAACCTGCAGGTAATAATTAATGTGCACCAGGTAATGTTCAATCATTCGATTATTTCTTATCTTTCATTTAAGAAATGAGAAAATTTATAAAATTAAATCTCCTTTTGCCTGTAAATCAGCATGGTACGAAGAGCGGACTAAAGGACCACTGGCGACATTCATAAATCCTAAACTTTTTGCAAGTTTGCTTAATTCATGAAATTCTTGAGGAGTAACATAGCGATCGACACGCATGTGATAACGGGTAGGCTGTAAATATTGCCCAAGTGTTAATAGGTCCACATCGTGTTTGCGTAAATCTTGCATCACTACTTCTATTTCTTCACGTGTTTCTCCTAGTCCCAACATCATGCCTGATTTAGTAGGAATTTCAGGAAAGCGCTTTTTAAATTGCTGTAATAAAGTTAAGGACCATTGATAGTCCGCTCCAGCTCGAGCTTTCTTATATAATCGAGAAACTGTTTCAATATTGTGATTAAAAATATCTGGTAGCCCTTGTGCAAGAATATCCAAAGCTTTTTCCATTCGTCCACGAAAATCAGGAACTAAAATTTCAATTTTAATTGTTGGGTTTTTTTTGCGTACGGCTTTAATACATTGGACATAATGCAAAGCCCCTCCATCTCGTAGATCATCCCGGTCCACTGACGTGATAACCACATATTTTAAAGCCATAAGATTTACGGTGTTAGCTAAATTGATGGGTTCTTCAGAATCAAGAGGATCGGGACGTCCATGGCCCACATCACAAAAACTACAACGACGAGTACATTTGTCACCCATAATCATGAAGGTTGCGGTACCCTGACCAAAGCATTCATTTAAATTGGGACAAGAAGCCTCTTCACAGACTGTCACTAGCCGATTTTTTCGAAATAATTTTTTTAATTGAGTAACTTTGTTGTTGCTAGATAAATGAATCCGAATCCAATCGGGTTTAGGTAGCGGAGGAGTATCAATAGACTCGATTTTAATGGGAATACGTGATAATTTTTCTTTTCCGAAGGTTTTTTGAGTTGGATCATAGTGAGACATCGGTTAAATACTCCAGACTATTTTCTGTTTTGATGAGAGATTGATTATATCCGAAATTCTTTAGAAGAGGTGGAATGATTCCTTGGCGAACTATAGTCAAATTAATATTACTTAGATAATCACAGATTTGTGTCATCATTAATCCTTTGAATCCACAAGGATTAATATAAGTAAAAGGGGTTAAATCCATTGCTACATTAAATGCTAATCCATGGTAGCTCCATCCTTTGCGAATGCGAAGACCGATGGATGCTATTTTTGCTTCTCCGACATATACCCCAGGTGCTTCTTCCTTGCCTTTTCCGATGATTCCTAATTCTTTTAAATAGTCAATGACGCTATTTTCAATAGCACGTACAAAGGATCTAGTTTTAAGGTTAAGACGATTAAGATCAAGCAACAGATATACTATAAGCTGCCCAGGTCCATGGTAAGTGACTTCTCCGCCCCGGTCGCATTGGATAAGCGGAATCTCATGAGTATTAAGGATATGTTTTGGATTAGCCGCTAATCCTTGGGTAAAAATAGGCAAATGTTCTAATATCCAAATTTCATCCGTGGTAGTAGGCTCTCGTTGAGCAGTAAATCTTCGCATAGCTTTCCAAACGAGTTGATAAGGTATTATTTGATTGAACTGACGAATGAGAACATCCATGATGATAGTATTTTACTTAGGATAAGGTGAAAAAACTAGATTATCCTAGATCATCAACGTAAGGGAGTACTTCCAAAGACGAATAAGCCAAGTGAACCAAGGTTTTCCCATATTTGAAATATCTAAGATAAAAATACCTAATTAATATTTTTAGGAATCAGTGAAAAAATAAATCATTATAACAATACCATTTAAATTAGAATGATACTCTAAGGGGGGTGATTTTTTGAGTGTAACCCCAGAGAAAGAAGGAGTAAATTTACTTTTTTAATTAAAATTAAATAAAAAGATTAAATAAATAGCCAACCTTTACATAAAAAGTGAATGGGTTGTGCATTGTTGTGCATTATAAATTAGGTAATTAGTTATTTAAAATTTTAAAATAAATAACGACAGTTAATTAATTAAAAAAATTAATATTCTATTTAAATTTTAGTATAAGAATTTTAATGATTAACTATACTAATAAGTAGACAGGAATTTAATTGACAAGCCTAAAAACTTAAAACAAAGCAATATCTGAATAGCTGGAATAAAATTTGGTAGTCCATAATTTTTAATAAAAAAAGATTAATAATGAAAATTGTAAAAAGAATTTTGGTAAACAAAAAAGTAATTATCTATTCTATTCCCCCCTTAATTTTCACTAAATAATGAATTTTTAAAATTTTATATTTATCTAATAACTAGGATTAAGACACTAAAATGAATAATTTAAATAAACTTTTCTTTATTGAGCAATTTCTCATTATTATTTTTTCCTTGTTATCTTGTTTATTTACAAGATTTTCTACTTACACCGACACCATTTTAGTCTACTTGAGATAGGCTTTTGCTTTTCTATTGCTAGAACATACAAAATATTGTACTTAATGTTAGTAGATTAGAGCAGTACTCCACCAACTTTTTAGTGCACTATTATAAAGTGGATCGTAACACTAGTATGGTAAAGTTTATTTGGGGGGTAGGTTGTTATGATCTATAGTGATAATGTATATTATCAATTTTATTTTAGAGATTAGTCCTTTGTGAGAGAGTTGCTTTTTACTCCTTTGTAAGGGGTTACTTTATTTAAAGTATTCTAATTTTTATTAAAGCCTACTTCATTTAGGATACTTTTTCTAACCTAATACTAAAAATAAAAATTCCCTTTGCTTATGGTATTTAGAGTCCGCTACTTCTTACCCCATTCATTCGACGATATTGAGTAGAGGAGTTTTGTTATACGAGTACGTATTGTTATATAAGTACGTATTGTATTGATATAGTGTGCGAAGTTTAAACCTAGTGTGATATTCAAAATACCAAGTAAGCCATGCATAGGTGTGCGAATGAAGTATTTAGTTTTTGAAGATGACTTGAGTATTTTTCTAAAAAGAGGTACTTTGAAAAAATCAGGAGATTATTTATTTAACAAGCTTAATAATGCTTCTCTTATTAGAAGTTTGAGAGCCATGTTGTTTTAAACATGCTTTAAACAGAAGCATCAGTTACTATCCTTAAAAATAATATTTTTATAGCTCTTTTTTGCTGTGTAATATATATTTTTTGCTGTGTAATATATATATAAAATATTGCTCTTTATGTTTAAAGTTAGTTATAAAGCTAATTATTTTTTTTTACACTTAATCAGCACTTGATTAAACTCTGAGACAACTACGTGTAACCAAAATAAAACTTTAAGTAAATACCAAATAGTAGACCTTTTATCTTGAGAGTAAAAATACAGGCAGAAAGTAAAATGGCATTAATTGCTTAAGTCTGGGTTTTTATGTGATTTAATGAGTTACTTTGTTTTTCACTGGCATCAGCATTTAATATAGAGATTAGTTTCTGCCAGTTCTTTGTTTTTACCTACTCTTTCATTTTTGCTGGCTCTCCTAGTATTATTTTGAGAGAAACTAATAATACTTGCTCTATTAAAATAATACTTGCTCTATTAACTGAGAAAGTGTAACTTAAGTTAAGACCTTTTTAACTAAAAAAATAAAGAATGTATGAGGCAGTAATATGGTTTTTTAGCGTATACATTTAGTTAGTGAAAATAGTCAATACCTATTATAATGTAGTATTTTGTCATGCGGTACTTGTCCCCAATCATGATGAACTCTGGCGTTGCTCTTTTCAGCAGTAACTAATAAAGAGATAGGGGAAGACCTTTGTTAATCGAATTACTTCGAAGGGTATAGGTAATAACAGCATAAAATTTTTTGTAACCCCCTCTGATAGATAATGTATTTATGTAATCTTCTTTTAAAGAATTTTCAATGAGTACAAACAGTGCCTAAACTTTTATGAATGGAACCAACTCCTGGTAATGGGTTATTAGGGAGTAACGTTGTTGCTGGCTTAGACTGTATTCTTAATCTTAAGTAAGTCTATGCAATGACTACGTCTCTTGAGAAAAAAGTTATGAGTAGTTTTTTTATTGTGGTACAAAACTCTAGAGGATAAACTTTTAGAAATCGAACTGTAGTAAACATTAACCTGCTTAGGAATAGTATTATAGTATATTTAGTTCGTAATTGTCAGTTGAAGATAGCCACCAGAGGGGTATATCTAGGTCACCTCAAAAGAGATTGGCGATTAGTAACAACAGTGAATAATAGTCTTGTATAATTTAGAACCATGCTGAATTCTTTTAGTAAGAAATTTAGTTTAGGTAGGGGCATAATCATGTTCGTTAGCAAAAAGTGAGAAGCTCTATGTTGGAATATAGAGGTAGATTTTAGATTAGTTATTACCGAGAAAAGTAAATAATCCCTTTGAGATAAAAACTATTCATGATGCATGAGGTTTCAATATTTTATCAGGAGTTTTTTTTGTAGTGATAGTAAAAGTGGGGGGATTAATTTCCTTTTGTTTATAAAATCTTATAAAAGTATAAGATTACGTGGCGAACTACTTAACCCTTGTTATAAAACATCTAGTATTCTTTTGTTTTTAGTCTAAATCGTGATATCTTCAAGACTAAAAAAATTCCTATTATGACTTAATGATTTGTAGTAACTTTTTCTATTGATTATTTTAGGAAAATGTTTGCTCACTAAAGAAAGTATAATTTTTAAAACTCCTCATTAGCTGAGCTAACACTTTTTTGATCCTAAATACAGAGTGAAATTTTATAATAGAATCCTAAGTCTTCTTTTATGATTCTTTGTTTAAAATCCCTTCAAAAAATAAAGTTATATGATCCCATATTTGAGATAATAAACTCGCTGTAGAATATTTTTGTAGCGCAATTAACGGGGCTGTAGCGATTAATTTTCTATTAAGTGAGATATTAATGACTCCATAAGATTGACCCCTATTTAAGGGTGCTTCTAAACGTGGTTCTAAAAATTGTATGCTAGCTTTTAAATTTTTCTTATCCCCTATGGGGAAAGTGACATATAAAGGATTTGCTAAACCAAAACAAGCATATTTTTCTTTACTAAACCAAATGCGTTTCTGAGTAATAGGAGTATAAACCTCAAATAGTCGTTGAGTATGATAAAAACGAAATCCGTAATTTAGCAATGCTTCGGAATCGTCTGCACGGTCGCTGTCACTAGTTGCTCCTAACACCACAGAAATTAAGCGCATTCCTTTCCGTTGGGTAGATGCAATTAAACAATAACCAGCTGCTTTAGTATGTCCCGTTTTTAAACCATCTACGGAATTATCATGCCAGAGTAGGCGATTACGATTGGGTTGTTTAATATTATTGTAAGTTAACCATTTTTGAGAAAAAAAATGATAATATTCTGGAAAATCTTTAATAATAGCACGGGTTAAAACAGCCATATCATAAGCGGTGGAGTAATGATTGGGATTAGGTAATCCTGGGGAATCGACATAATGTGAACTTTTCATTCCGAGACGTTGTGCCGTTTGATTCATCATTTCGGTAAAGCTTTCTTCTGTACCAGCAATATACTGGGCTACGGTCACACACGCATCATTACCGGAAGCAACAATTATTCCTTGAATCAAAGAATCTATAGGTACACTTGAGCCCTCTTTTAAGAACATACGAGAACCGCCTGTTCGCCATGCAGTAATACTGACAGTCGCTTTATCATTTAAATGTATTTGTCCACTTTTAAGTGCTTGGAAAGCTAAATAAAGCGTCATTAATTTAGTTAAGCTTGCAGGCTGAAGCCGCTGATTCATATTTTTTTCGGCGATAATGGCACCAGAATTAGCGTCCATCAACACATACCCTTTTACGTTTAAATTCGGAGGAGGAGGCACTAAAAATGGAGGTGTTTTAGGTACTTCTTGATTGGTAGTAACTTTTTTTAAAGTTAGATTTTGTTGAGCTGTGTTGTTTGGGTTGCCTGCCCAAGCAGTGATTATTCCAAAAGAAAGAGACAAGCTGATTACATGAAAAAATACTACTCTTGTGCGGGAAAATAAAAACTTCATGTTTAATTTCCTGAAATAAGTTTTATTAGAATTTTGATGAATCTTATCGTATCTTTCTTTATAAGAAAAGGGTCCTGGTCCTTCAGTCCCTTGTTTAGCTGAAGGTGGTTCTTTACCTCTTTAAAGCTTATAAGTTAAGCCAATTATAGTGGTTTTTAAGTTAGGTAAATAATTAGGACTACTAATAGAACCTTTTCCAAAAATACAAGCATAGGAAATATCTACAGCCACATTGGAAGTGAGGATGTAACCAATATCTGCACCTACCTTGGGTTGAACAAAATCTTTAGAACTTGCTTTCAAGAAAGTTATTAAATTATTGCTAAAGTTTGTTCTTAAAGCACTATTTTTTGCGTGAACGTAAGCAGCACCGCTTTCTATAAAAGCGTAAAAATTATTGTAGCAGGTGGTTACTTTACCCATTAAGTCAAAAGTATACAAAGAAGTTTTGGCAGTTCCTATATCGCTTCCTTGAGGTAAAGGTAGATTACTTTTGAAAGTCAAAGATCGGTAAGCTGGATGATACATGCTAAAACCGGTTTCAATACCAAAATATTGGTTGATATTGTAACCAGCACTAATACGACTCATAAATCCACGGGTTTTCTTGTGATTGATGCTTAACGTAGGTTGTACACCTAGTGGAGTTACAATACTGACTGGAAAGCTAATAACTTTCTTAGCTTTGTAGTCAGCAGCCCATCCGTAACCTCCTTCGCCGCGAACGTAGAAACCATTGTCATTATTGAAACTTAATGAATTCATTGAATCAGCTAAGGCACTGGTATAAAGAGCAAAACTGGCAAAAATAATTATCGTTCCGATTGAAAATTTTTTCAACATAATGATCATTCCTCTTTTCCTCTTTTTTATTTGTAATATATTTATTCATAAGATAATGATTCATCCAGAACCAGTGCAGGATTAAATGAAGATCCATCAGGTGAAACTCTAAGAGAAAATAAGTAATTAACATTTTCTTAGTGAGGTCCGCGCTAAGACTTTAATTTTAATAAACAAGCTACCGAGGTGTTAATACATGTTAGAATTTCCCATTACTATAATAACTGAGTGGACAAAAACTTGCAAGAGTGGACAAGAACTTCCAAAATTTTTTAAAAAATTAATAGCCTATTAATAGCCTATAATATTTTAAGAATGAAACCTGATTTCGTCGTGATCAATTTTAGATTGATTCTAGAAAGAATGTGTATGCAAACTTTGTTGAAAATTTCTTCTTTTGAAGAGGGTGCGTGCATATTATGTAAACGATTGCCCTTATCATTTAAATTTTGGCACATAGTGTTTTTCCACTGCATGACTCACTTCATTATGAGTTTATGAGATGCATTTAATTTTATAAGTTTTATTGATTTTATAAGTTTTATATAAGTATTAAATAAATTGGAGTAAAACCGATTAGAGTAATCACTATGTAGTAAATATTTACTAATTTTTTAAATGTTTTTTTAATTTTCAGAGTAAATTAATTTTTTACTTTTAAATAATCAGTATACTCAATAATTACTCTAAGTTTATTTTTAATAAAATTTTATTTTCTTAAATAATTTTTTTAAATTTTTGTACTTATTTTTATGTACTTATCTTTGGATTTGATAAAAATATCACTTTTTTCATTCATTTTTAATAATTTAAACAAGATGAAGCTAAAAAACCTATACTAAAAACCCAAAGTGAATAGAATAATAATTTCTAAATAGTTTACTAATTTCGTAGGATAGTAATTTATATTTAAATAATAATTAATTTGTGATTAGATGTAGATCTTTAAGTATCTTTATTATGATGATGAGTAATACAATAACTAAATACTATGGATATCAGTC
>NZ_NSHJ01000105.1 GCF_002871095.1 Coxiella-like endosymbiont | reverse complement strand
AGAATCTAAATTTTAGATCTAATGATATTCTTGTATTTTTTCTCTAACTTGTATTACAAAAGATTTTCTTTTTTAAAAGTTTTTTATTTTATTTTTTCGAAAAACAAAACTTTAATCTTGTATAACTTTTTTCGCATTGCGCACTGATTATTTTTTATTGTGGTTTTATTTTTTATCCTCATCTCTTTAAACCGAAATTCTAAAGCATATCATTACTCATATGTGAAATAAAATTGGATACTATTAGTTATGATAAGTATCGGAGCGGATTTACTGGTTTCCCATCACGACGAATCTCAAAATGAAGTATAACACGTCCTGCGTCAGTATGCCCCATTTGAGCGATTTTCTGCCCAAGATGAACCTTAGTCCCCTCCTTAACGAGGATCCGTTTATTAAATGCATAAGCACTGAGATAACTCTCGTTGTGTTTTAGAATTATAAGATTACCATAACCTCGTACTCCTGAACCACTATAAACGACAATCCCGTCAGCAGCTGCACGAACAGGCTCGCCATATCGCCCCGCAATATCAATACCTTGATTTCCTCCAATCATTTGTACAGAATAATGTTGGATAATTCGGCCTTCTGCAGGCCAATGCCAACGGGAAAAAGGACGTACGATATGGGGTGTCCAGTATTTTAATAATGTTCTCGAAAACGAGGGCTGCACAAGGAATCTTGTTGGTGGATTAGTATTTTTTTGACCACGAGCAATAATTGTCATCTGTAAAATTTCACCTGGCCAAATCGAATAGAGAGGATTTAAATTATTTATGGCAGCTAACGCTCGGTAATCTAAACCAAATGCCCATGCAATTGAATAAATGGTATCACCAGATTTAACTCGATAAACACTTGATTTAGCATTAAACTGCAACCAACCATTTATGACCGGAGCTAAGTTCGTACTTTTCATACAACCTGCTATTAATAACAAGAATACAAGCATTAACCCTAATTTAATTTGCTTATTTTTCAAGCTGTTTCACCCAATTAGTCAATTGCTCAAAAGCTTCATAATAAGTAAGGTCTACCCGTAAGGGGGTAATTGAAACATATTGATTATTAATAGCAAAAAAATCAGTTCCCGGTCCCGCATCTTGTTCAGCTCCTGCCGCCCCTACCCAATAGATAGGATGTCCACGAGGATCAAATTGTCGAATGATCGGTTCAGATCGATGTCGAGTCCCTAACCGAGTCATTTCAAAACCTTTTAATTTATGGTAGGGTAAATCTGGTACGTTGATATTTAATATCATACTAGAAGGAAAGGGATCTTTTAGAATATGTTTAATTAATTGGCGAGCGACCTTAGCTGCCGTTTCATGATAACGAAATTGTTCACCCGTTAATGAAACAGCCATTGCGGGAAAACCCAAAAACCGACCTTCCATTGCAGCAGCAACGGTACCAGAATACCAAACGTCATCACCTAAATTAGCCCCATCATTAATACCAGCCACCACTATATCTGGCATTACCGGAAGTACTCCCGTAATTGCTAAATGAACACAATCGGTAGGTGTCCCTTCTACACTGATCATTCCATTTTCTAAATTTTTTATATGTAAGGGAGCATGTAAAGTCAAAGAATTACTTGCACCACTGCGATTGCGGTCTGGCGCTACAACATCTACATAACCAAGCTCTTTTAATGTTTTAGCTAAAATCGATAGTCCTTTAGCATAAACACCATCATCGTTTGAAAGCAATAAGTGTAATTGTTTATCTGAGATATTTTTCATAAGAAAGCTTAATATTTTGTATCTAATTTAGCCATAAAAAGATTTATTACACTCATCAAGATTAAATGAAAAACTAAGAATAACTAAGTATGTTCGTAAACTACGAATACTCCATTTTTTAACGAGTAAGCTAGGCATGCCATAGGAAATTTCTAAAACTACTGAGAAAGATTAGTAATTTGATAAAATACTTCACCTTTTTTAATCATTCCTAAATCATTTCGAGCATGTTCTTCTATAGCTTCATTACCATGTTTTAAATCAAAAATATCAGCCATTAATATTGCATTACGCTCTGCTAGTTTTTTGTTCACGGCCATTTGACAATTAAGATTCTCATGAAGATGATAGGCCGATAAAATACCACCTGCTGAAAACCATAATTTGTATTGTAATAAAAAGAAGAAAGTCACGAGAATTAAAACAACCGATCGCATTGTTAATTTTCCTTTCTCTTAAAAAGGAAATGCTTCTCTACCGATATATGGTGCTTGTCCACCAAGTTCACGCTCAATTTGTAAAAGACGATTATATTTTGCTACTCGTTCGGATCGACATAAAGAACCTGTTTTTATTTGTCCTGCAGTAGTTGCTACTGCTAAGTCAGCAATTGTAGTATCTTCCGTTTCCCCAGAACGATGAGAAATAATAACCCCATAATCAGCACTTTTAGCTAAGCCAACCGTAGCTAAAGTTTCTGTTAAAGTCCCAATTTGATTAAGTTTAATTAAAATGGCATTTCCTACGTCATGTTCAATACCTTCTTCAAGAATTTTTGGGTTTGTGACAAAAATATCATCCCCTACCAATTGTATTTTTTTCCCAAGGCGTTTAGTTAATAATTTCCAACCCCTCCAATCATTTTCTGAAAGTCCATCCTCAATTGAAATAAGAGGATATTTTTTAATCCATTCTATATATTGATTGATTAGAACTTCACCGCTAATTTTATTTTTTTCAAAAAGATAGTAACCTTCTTGATAGAATTTAGAGCTCGCTACATCGAGAGCTAAATAAATATCTTTTCCCGGAATATATTGAGCATCTTCAATAGCTTCTAAAATTAATTCAAATGTTGCCTCGGTATGCGGTAAATCTGCCGCAAAACCGCCCTCATCACCTACTGCTGTCATCAATCCCCGTGATACCAAGAGGCGTTTTAAGGCATGAAAAACTTCAGACCCATAACGTAAAGCCTCGGCAAAAGTGGGAGCCCCTAGAGGAACAATCATAAATTCCTGAAAATTTAAATTATTATTTGCGTGAACCCCACCATTTATGATATTCATCATAGGAACAGGCATACTAAACGGACCATCGCCCCCTAAATAGCAGTACAACGGTAAATTAGCATCATTAGCGGCAGCGTAAGCTACTGCTAATGAAACACCGAGAATCGCGTTAGCACCTAAATTAGCTTTATTTTTACTTCCATCTAATTCAATCATGATACGATCGATATCTTCTTGGGAGCCTACATCTTGACCTAACAAAGCATTTCTAATAGAGCTATTTACATTTTCTACTGCTTGTAAAACACCTTTCCCTCCATAACGTTTAGGATCGTTATCACGCAATTCGATAGCTTCATGCTTACTGATCGAAGCACCGGAAGGTACAGCAGCAAAACCTCGTGCATGTGAAGATAACTTAACTTCCACCCCAATTGTAGGATTACCTCGTGAGTCTAAAATTTCACGAGCATTAATATCAGTAATGATAGTTGTCATAGTGATTACTATAGCATTAAATCTTTAATGAGATATATTTATATTTTTCATCTTTAATTGATCTAAATGTTTTCTAAATCTAAAATCTTTTCAGTATGCGAACTAGAGAGAGTATTTTCTATAAATTCTGATTTTTTAATAACTTCATCAATAGCTTTTAACATTTCTAACAAAGGCTGCATTTTCGCTAAGGGCCACGAATTAGCTCCATCACTTAATGCCTGATCAGGATTCGGATGAGTTTCCATAAAAATTCCAGAAATTCCAGCGGCAACTGCTGAACGCACTAAAACAGGAATAAATTCACGTTGCCCTCCGGAGCTTGCTCTTTCCACCCCAGGTAACTGCACGGAATGCGTGGCATCAAACACTACCGGACAATTAGTTTCACGCATGATAACTAAAGCCCGCATATCAGAAATTAAATTATTATAACCAAAAGAGTAACCCCGCTCACAAACCATAAGGTTTTTATTTCCTGTCGTCCATGCTTTAGCCACCACCTGTTTCATATCCCAAGGCGCTAGAAATTGCCCTTTTTTAATATTAACAGGTTTACCACAGGCTGCAACATTGCGAATAAAATTACTTTGTCGGCATAAAAAAGCAGGAGTTTGTAATACATCCACGATAGCGGCTACTTCATGCAATGGTGTATCTTCATGAACATCTGTTAAAATTGGAACATTAATGGTTTTTTTAACTTTTTCTAATATGCTTAATCCTTTTTCAATACCAGGACCACGATAACTCAAATGAGATGAACGATTCGCTTTATCAAAGGAAGTCTTAAAAATAAAAGGTATCCTAAGTTTCTGAGTCATTGACTTAAGTTCACCTGCCACGTTTAAGACAAGCTGCTCGCTTTCAATTACACAAGGCCCCGCAATTAAAAATAAAGGTTTATCTAAACCTACTTCAAAATCAGCAATTTTCATAACCATACTTTAAAGCAGTTAGCAAGAAATAACAACTAACCCCTCCTGTACTCATCAGAGTAATGCTAGCTAAACTTTAGGCTTATAGTTAGAGATAATTTCTCTCTTCATAAAAACGTTCAGAAATCCTTATTTTTCGATTCACAAAAAATTTATTTTATTCCCGTTTTATCTGTTATCTATAGAGGCTCTAGATACCAACTCTTTTCTTTTCTGTTTTGTCAATGCAGCATTAATAAAACCAATAAAAAGTGGATGACCTACACGTGGAGTAGAAGTAAACTCCGGATGGAATTGACAACCTATAAACCATGGGTGATCAGACAGCTCAATCATTTCTACAAGACGATTATCAATCGAACGTCCCGATATAACCAATCCTCTTTTTTCTAACTCGCTAATCCAATCATTATTAATTTCATAGCGATGCCGATGCCGTTCCGTAATAATATCTTTGCTATAAAGTTGTCGGGCTAAAGTTTGAGATTTTAGTTGGCAAACTTGCCCACCTAATCGCATTGTTCCACCTAAATCTCCTTTATATTTACGTTTTTCAATGATTCCATTGTTCCCTAACCACTCACTGACTAGTGCTACAACCGGATAAGGGGTCTCGTAATCAAATTCCGTGCTGTTGGCATTTTTCATTCCCGCCTTATGACGAGCAAATTCAATTACTGCTACTTGCATTCCTAAACAAATTCCTAAATAAGGGATATTATTTTCTCTCGCATAACATGCCGTTAAAATCTTTCCCTCAATGCCTCTCGAACCAAATCCACCCGGTACTAAAATAGCATCTAAATTTCTTAATAAATCAACTCCATGTGATTCAATCGCTTCAGAGTCAATATATTCAATATTAACCCGCGTTTTGGAATGAATACCGGCATGAATTAGCGCTTCACTTAATGATTTATAAGAATCTGAAAAATCAACATATTTCCCCACCATTGCAATAGTGACTGCATGAAGGGGATTTTTTTGCGCCACTATTACATTTTTCCAATCATGTAAATCAGCGGGGATAAGTTTAATTTTTAATTTTTCACAAATCCGATCTCCTAATCCTTGCTTACATAAAATTAAAGGAATTTCATAAATAGATTCTACATCCGATAAAGAAATCACATCCTGGACAGCTAAATTACTAAACAAAGCAATTTTTGCTCGCTCTGCTTCAAGTAAAAATCGTTCAGAACGACAGACTAAAATATCAGGTTGAATTCCAATGGAACGCAACTCTTTCACTGAATGCTGAGTAGGTTTAGTTTTAATTTCTCCTACAACAGCAAGATAGGGTACTAAGGTTAAATGAATAAATAAGGTCTGTTCTTCTCCTAATTCAATACGCATTTGACGAATAGCTTCTAAGAAGGGTAACGATTCGATATCACCAACAGTTCCCCCAATTTCCACCAAAGCAACATCCACTTCGTCAGCCCCTTCACGAATTTTTTTTTTAATTTCATCGGTAATATGAGGGATCACTTGAATCGTTCCACCTAAATAATCACCTCGCCTTTCTTTTTGAATGACATCGGCATAAACTCGACCGGTCGTAAAATTATTTTTTCGCGTCATGGTCGCATTAACAAATCGTTCATAATGTCCTAAGTCTAAATCAGTTTCTGCTCCATCTTCTGTTACAAATACTTCACCATGCTGGAATGGACTTATGGTTCCAGGATCGACATTGATATAAGGATCGAGTTTAATAAAAGTCACCTTGAGGCCTTGAGCTTCAAGAATAGCACCTAGAGATGCAGAAGTAATACCCTTTCCTAAGGAAGAAACTACTCCACCGATAATAAAAATATATCGTGTCATACAACGACCCACCTGTTTTTTACTAAAAACAGGAAATAATTTTACTAAAAGTGATTCTAACTCGAAATTAAGATATTATTAACAAGTGACAATTCACTTCCTCACCTGGTAGACAGCAAGTCCACACTGAAGGAGGTATTTAAAGCAAAAAAGATTAATACAATAAATATCATCCTGACAACATCAAAAAATTAAAATATTGCATAAGATGCTTTTTATTAGATCATTATTTTAAAATTCAACATAGCTAAATTTTAAGTTCTTGGGAGAGTTACTCCTCGCTGACCCTGATATTTCCCTTCTCGATCTTTATAAGAAACTTCACAGACTTCATCAGACTCTAAAAATAACATTTGCGCTACTCCTTCATGAGCATAGATCTTAACACATAAATTCGTAGTATTAGAAAACTCCAAAGTAACATGCCCTTCCCATTCCGGTTCTAAGGGAGTGACATTAACGATAATTCCACATCGTGCGTACGTAGATTTTCCTAAGCAAATCGTTAAAACATTTCGTGGAATTTTAAAATATTCTACTGTACGAGCTAAAGCAAAAGAGTTAGCGGGTATAATACAAACATCTGTTTTCAAATCCACAAAGCCATTTCGGTCAAAATTTTTTGGATCCACAATGGAAGCATGAATATTAGTAAAAATTTTAAATTCGTCGGCGCAACGAACATCATAACCGTAACTCGAAGTCCCATAAGACATAATATTTCCCAATGGTGTTTGTCTGACTTGATTCGGTTCAAAGGGATAAATCATTCCATACGTTTCTACCATGCGGCGAATCCATTTATCTGACTTAATTGGCATTATTTCGTTTCCTCCACGAAGACATTAGGTAATTTTACCGAATAATTAATGGGCTGTAATGCCAATTGTTCCACTAAGGTAAATGCAATATTCTGATAATTTTTTGCTAAAAAGCTCTCTGGATCTGAAATCATGATAGGCATTCCTCCGTCTGAATTTTTACGAATAACGATATTGAGAGGTATTTGTCCTAATAAAGGAATATCGTTTTTATCAGCCATTTTTTTCCCACCCCCTACACCAAAAATTGCTTCTTCATGACTACAATGAGGGCATTGATAAGTGGCCATATTTTCAATGACACCTAAAACTGTAATACCAAGTTTTTTAAACATTGAGAGGGCCTTACCTGCATCAGATAAAGCTACTTCTTGAGGTGTGGTAACAATAACTGATCCTGCTAGCGGAACTTTTTTGGCTAAAGTTAAAGGAATATCACCAGTACCAGGAGGTAAATCCAGAATAAGAAAATCAAGATCTTCCCAAAACGTCTCATAGACTAATTGCTGTAAGGCTTGGCTCACTATCGGTCCACGCCATATCATTGGGGTTTGCGCATCAATTAAATAGCCTACTGAGATCGACTGAATATTATGCCGACGAATAGGAATAAATTTTTTGTCAGAACTCATTTGGGGCTTAGTATTGACCCCAAGTATAATAGGTTGATTAGGTCCGTAAATATCAGCATCTAACAAACCCACTTCAGCCCCTGCTTGAGAAAGCGCTAAAGCAAGATTGGCAGCGGTAGTTGACTTTCCAACGCCTCCTTTTCCCGAACCAATGGCAATGATATTTTTAATCCCAGGGATTCCTTTTTGTCCCACTTGCACTGCATGCGCTACAATAGAACGTTTTTTTAATTTTTCACGAATACTTTTTTTCATGGAAAAGAATATTACCATAGATGATGTTCTACCTCACCTAACCCTTCTCTAAAGCCAAAATACTAAGATAGATATAGAGCACTCTATTTCTAACTAAATAGAGCACACTATTTCTAACTAATAACTTTCAGATGAAAATCTTTGATAAAATTAGTATAGTGTCTTTATCTATGAATACAAAAAAACGACACATTTTAGTTACCGCCGCTCTTCCCTATGCTAATGGTCCTATCCATCTAGGACATATGGTAGAGTATATTCAAGCAGATATTTGGGTATGCTTCCAGCGCCTCATAGGTAACTCCTGTCTTTATATTTGTGGAGAAGATACTCATGGGACCGCTATTATGCTTACTGCGCAAAAACAGGACATTCCTCCCGAAGTTCTAGTAGCTAATATGCATAAAAAACACGCCAAAGATTTTTCAGATTTTTTAATAAATTTTGATAATTTTTATACAACTCATTCTCCTGAAAATCGTAAATTATCAGAATTCATATATCAGCAATTAAAAAATAATGGCGACATTTTCAGGGAAACTATTTCACAAACTTATGACTCAGTACGAAATATATTTCTCCCTGATCGTTTTATTCGTGGAACCTGTCCGCGTTGTAGCTCACCTGATCAATACGGCGATGTTTGTGAATCGTGTGGTGCTACTTACACCCCTACAGAATTAATTGATCCTGTTTCTGCTTTATCAGGCACCAAACCCATACAAAAGTCCTCGGAACATTTCTTTTTTGCTTTAAATCGCTATAGTAATTTTTTAAAAAAATGGATAAATGGAAGTGGGGGTCATTTACAACCTCAAGTGGCGAATAAATTAAAAGAATGGTTTACAAATGACCTTAAACCTTGGGATATTTCTCGTGATGCTCCTTATTTTGGTTTTGAAATTCCCGGATCAACCGATAAATATTTTTATGTATGGTTAGATGCACCCATTGGCTACATGGCTAGTTTAAAAAACCTTACTAAGAAACGTCCTGAAATTAATTTTGATTTTTATTGGAAAAAAGAAAGTTCAGCTGAACTTTATCATTTTATAGGAAAAGATATCGTTTATTTTCACGCCCTTTTTTGGCCAGCTATGCTCGCCGGTGCAGGTTTTCGCTTGCCTACAGGAATTCATGTCCACGGTTATCTCACTATTAACGGCCAGAAAATGTCTAAATCTCGAATGACATTCATAACTGCTCGTGAATATTTAAAAAAATTGAACCCCGAATACTTACGATATTATTTTGCTGCTAAGCTAGGACCCCAAGTAGAAGATATTGATTTAAATCTAGAGGATTTTAGCCAACGTGTCAATGCGGATTTAATTGGTAAATATGTTAACCTAGCAAGCCGATGTGCAGGATTCATCACTAAAAATTATGAAGGTAAATTAGCTAATCAACTACCAGAATCTTCGCTTTATGAATCTTTTATAGAAGCCGAAAAAACTATTACAGAATATTATGAAACTTTAAATTACAACAAAGCTATGCGTACAATTATGACACTCGCTAACCGGGCTAACCAATATATCGATGGAGAAAAACCATGGGCATTAGCAAAACAAGTAGGGCAAGAAAATCACGTTCAAGCCATCTGTACACAAGGATTAAATTTATTTAAAGTACTCACAACTTATTTAAAACCTATTTTACCAAACACTGCCAAAAAGGTAGAAATATTCCTTAATTGTGAGGAATTAAATTTCATGAATTTTAAAAAACCGTTACTTAACCGTTCTATCAATCCATTTACACCCTTAATGCAAAGAATAACTCCTGATGCCACTACCTAATTAACTAATGACCACAAAAGAAGAATTAATTAATAAATTAGATGACTTATTACCTCAAACACAATGCGGTTTGTGCAACTATAAAGGATGCCGTCCTTACGCCACAGCAATTGTGCATAATGAAACTACGATAGATCATTGTTTACCCGGTGGGGTCAACACACTGATCAATATAGCCACTTGCTTAGGTCAAGACCCTACTCCCTATAAAGATAAAATGAAGACAAAAGCCAAGATGCCAGTGATAGCCTGTATTCGTGAAGAGGAATGTATTGGCTGCACTAAATGTATCCAAGTTTGCCCCACCGATGCAATTATCGGTGCTGCAAAGCTTATGCACACAATAATTACCGATGCATGCAGTGGGTGTGAGCGATGCCTCCCAGTTTGCCCTATAGATTGTATTGACATAAAAACACTTCCCCCTATTACTGTTGAAGAACAAAAACAACATGCGCACAAATGGCGTTCACGTTATAAAAAACGTCAAAAAAGGCTTGCACGAGATAAAATTGAAGAAGAACACAAATATCAGAAAACTAAATTAGCCAATAGATCTAAAGAAACATTAGCAGCTCGTCAAATGGTTATTCAGAGTGCAGTGGCTCGTGTTAAAGCAAAAAAGAAAATACCATGAATAAAAATGAATGCGAAGAAATGTTTCGCCGTTTTAAAGCTTGGAATGCGAAACCTACTTCAGAATTAATTTATCACTCGGAATTTGAATTATTAATTTCAGTAATATTGTCCGTTCAATCTACCGATCTAAGTGTTAATAAAAGCACTAAAAATCTATTTAAAGTAGC
Organism: Coxiella-like endosymbiont; assembly: GCF_002871095.1. GTDB lineage: Bacteria > Pseudomonadota > Gammaproteobacteria > Coxiellales > Coxiellaceae > Coxiella. The sequence goes on along the minus strand of NZ_NSHJ01000105.1, from coordinate 22,015 downwards.
GAATACACCTTTAAAAATCTTAAATCTTGGGGAAGAAGGTTTAAAGAAGTATATTAAATCCATTGGCTTATATAATAACAAAGCTAAAAATATTATCAAAACTTGCAAAATATTGGTAGAAAAATACCATTCCCAAATACCCAAAACACGAAAAGGACTTGAAGAGCTACCGGGTGTTGGTCGTAAAATAGCAAACGTTATTTTAAATACCTGTTTTGGTTATTTTGTTATTGCGGTTGATACTCATACTTTTCGTGTAGCTAATCGTACCAGTTTAGCTCCTGGAAAGACACCCTTAGCTGTTGAAAATAAATTAATGAAGATAGTTCCTAAAAAATATCTCGTTGATGCTCATCATTGGCTTGTTTTACATGGTCGTTATATATGTACCGCACGTCATCCTAAATGCCCGGAGTGTTTTATTAATGATTTATGTAAATACTTTACAAAATAATTCATTAAAATAAACCACCAAAAGTGATCATTTAAAAAAATATTTTTCTCTACCATGACACGACGCAGCCACCCACACACCACTTAACATACAATAAAAGAGGACCACTTTCCGCCTAAAAAGCCAACTAAATTTTTTAGTGATCCTAATTTATCTTGCAACGAATATCACAATGTTTAAAATAATCTGAAGTAAACAAATACATAAAAACTACACCACTAATACCAATCTTTTTTTTACATATGAGTTTGCATTTCGGACTCTGAGAAAGATTGAAGATAGATCCGTCCCTTTCGGGAAATAACTCTTATGATCAATAATTAGTAAGTAAAGTAAACGACTCACTCCCATAAAGTGAAACATTTGATCATGGATATGATGATGGCCGCTTTCATTTGTGGGAAGTTCATTTCATTTGTGGGAAGTTCAATGGAAAATATAATACCTTACCTGATAAAAAAGCTTATATTAAAACCTTAAAAGGTTTATAAAAATATTATTTCTAGCAAAGAAAAGTGTCTCTGCTAAAAATCACAAACTTTAATCTCAAAAAAACTCAGAGATAGATATTTGATGGTAAGTTAATTTTAGCAATAGATATTCTGAATTAGAGGGTAATTATGTTTCGCGTAATACTGTTGATATTTCTGTAAGGATAAAAAACCTCCTCTATATCGGTTAGGCTTTTTAAGCATAAATTCTACACGTATTTAATATCTTGAGAACATCCTCAAAGCTCCTATCATTTTATTATTCCAAATAAAATTGGCCACTCTTAAAGATAAGATGATTTTTTGATCAATTAAAACTAAGTCTTTCTAAAATTTAATCATAAACAAATTTAAATAAAAGGGGGCAACGTAAAATAAATTCAAATACAAGGGGGTAACGTAACTTATACGTTGCTGAAATACTTAATAAGTTACTGAAATTAATTTCAGGATTTTCCATAATAAAACAGCTAAATATCATTATAAAAATCACCTCTTGTAATGTCAACACAGTTTATCACTGAAAAATATTCTAGGATTCAATTCAAAGGACATTTCATTCACTTCCATCTCTATACTTATCTTGCCCCAGGACTGAATGTTATAATAGTTGATGCCTCCTTCTAGGAGTAGAAATCACTCTAAATCCGCCAAACTCTACCCTTTAAAAAAGGTAACCTGTAAATATTTCTCTTAAGAAAGGCCGTCATAAATATTCAGGTATTGATCTTTTTCATTCCTTCTAAATCACTAATTGGTAAGATATCTAGGGATTAATGAAAACATGATTATTTTGATAACTAGTATTTTAACATCGCTCTAACAGAAAAGGTAAGCCTAGACGAACAGTATTGAATCTTTGAAATCTATAATATAATAAAATAAACAGCTGTTCTACGTATAACCTAAACAAAACAGTAATCTACACTTCAATCTGAATTTAATGAAACCATCCACGACATCGTTTAACATTGCTGTGTAGAGAATTTTCCCATAAAAATGATATACATTTATTGATCCCAGTTCTGAAATGAACTGGAGATAAGTTAACCTTTCCAATGATCAGAAATGCACAACTTAAATCCATTTGTAAACTGGTAAAATGGATACCAGTTATTTAAAATACAGAAAAATTATACACTGATAACAATCCCAACATTAATATATAATAAATATAATAAATTAACCCTCTTTACTAACTGCTTATTATCAACATTACATCCATTACTAGCATACTGAAATTAATATCCTTTTAGCTTGCTTCGACCGTTTAAATCATGATTATTATAAATAATCGGTCTTTCTAAAACAATCCTTAGAAACTACAATAGCTCACGATTGTTAAGGGTATATCACATATAATCTCTATAAATATCTTTCTTGAAATAATGGCACTATCACAATAAAAGTAACTTTTGATTTATACTTGGATGGAATAAATTAGTATTATTAATATAGATTCTTTAAACCACATAAAGGGATTATTGTTACAGTAATTCTATGACAAAATTCCAAAATACTAAAATAATTATAAAATATGCTTAATTTAATTTTACTTTTTCTTTTTGTAGGCCAAAGCACGCGTAATGTGGGAGAAACTATTGTTTTGTGAGTTTTACATGTGATGCCATTCTGTTTGAAAACTATTTATTAAGTTATATATTTTATTTCTTCATCATTATAGAAATTTTAAGCATCAATAAACAAAGTAAGCAACAAATCCTTAAGAAATATGCCTACCTATGTAGGTAAAATTTTACAAAAAACTCTTTTTTAGTTTTTTTAACCTCCTAAGAAATAATTAAGACAATTTTTTAAATATACAAAGGTTAAATGCGTTTTGCTAAAATTAATTTTTAAATACAGTCTTGATAGCTAACATTTGAATTCGACGCAATTAAAAATGAATAAGCTTACAATAATTCAACCCGACGATTGGCACTGCCATTTGCGTGATGATTCTTATCTTAGACGAACAGTTAACGATATTGCTCTTAAGTTTGGGCGAGCCATTGTTATGCCGAATTTAGTTAGACCTATAACTACAGTCGCACAAGCTAAAGCATATTATGAAAGAATCAAAAAACACATCCCTACTAATTCTAAATTTATTCCCTTAATGACACTCTATCTTACCGATACTTCATCAGTGAAAGAAATTAAAGCAGCCAAAAAATCGAGCTTGATTGTGGCTTGTAAATTGTATCCTGCAGGAACTACTACACATTCCCAAGCAGGTGTCAAAAGTTTACAGAAAATTTATCCTATTTTAGAAGTCCTACAATCCGTTAATCTGCCTTTGTTGATTCATGGAGAAGTCATCGATTTAAACGTCGAAATTTTTGACCGAGAAGCTATTTTTATTGAACGAGAACTAATTCCTTTATTAAAACATTTTCCTAATCTACGAATAATTTTAGAACATATCTCTACTAAAATAGCAGTAGATTTTATTACTGAGACACCTGTATCAACACTCGCAGCAACTATTACCCCTCATCATCTTTGGCTCACCCAAAATCATTTACTAAAAGGGAGATTTTACCCTCACTATTATTGTTTGCCACCTTTAAAAACTAGACAGGATCAAGATGCACTTATTAAAGCAGCTATTAGCGGAAATCCTAAATTCTTTTTAGGAAGCGACAGTGCTCCACATTCGCAAACAACTAAAGAATCAGCTTTTGGTGCTGCAGGTATTTATAACTCTCCCACTGCTATTGAAATTTATACAGAATTATTTGATCGCCATAATAGATTAAATAAATTAGAAGGCTTTGCCAGTCGTTTTGGTGCACAATTTTATGGTTTACCATTTAATACTAAAAAAATTACTTTAATTAAACAACCTTGGCAAGTTCCGAAATCCTTATCCTTTGGTCCAGATACTGTGGTACCCTTGTTAGCAGGTGAAACATTGAACTGGCAACTGAGTTAAATTTCTCAGTAAAGACCATTCATAAATTTAAAAAACCTATGATCAAAAACTACTCTAATCCAGACCCTTTGAAAGAACGATTTAGCGGTTATCTTCCCGTAGTTATTGATATTGAAACGGGTGGATTAGAACCTCTTAAAAATCCTATATTGGAAATAGCTACAGTTTTAATTGAAATCAATCAAGAAAAAAAATTACATCCCGGAGAATTATTTTCCTGTCATGTACTACCCTTCGAAGGTGCTACTTTAAATCCCGTGTCGTTAGAAATTACACGAATTGATCCTTATCACCCTTTTCGCTTTGCAATTGAAGAAAAAAAAGCATTGGAGGAATTATTCGTGTTTGTAAAAACAGCTATGGTAACTCATAACTGTCGTCAAGCAGTGCTCGTCGGTCATAACGCCCATTTTGATTTATCTTTTATCAAGGCGGCCATAAAACGTTGTAAAATAAAAAAATCTCCTTTTCACACCTTTACCTGTTTTGATACTGCTACTTTAGCAGCTACCGTATTTGGCAAACCGGTGCTTGCTAAAGCACTACGAGAGGCTTGTATTCCCTTTGATAAAAATGAAGCGCATTCTGCTATTTATGATGCCAAGTGCACAGCTAAATTATTTTGTTACATCGTCAATAAAATTGGACGGCGATGGCAACGTGAAAAAAAACAAGATTCTTTCTCTGCTTCCTTTCCCTTCATCGCTGAAAGAAACTCTGAAAGAGAGTAAGGGTTAAACGACTTTTTTTGTATTAAAAATGCTTTTCAGACACCTCTTCTATTTAAGAGGCTTTTATTTTTGAGAACCATATTTGCGCTATACATTGCTATGTTTTACTATAGATTTGAATAAAGTTTTTTCTTTATAGATTGTAATCTTTGGATATTTATTTTAATTTTAGTTCAAGATTAAGATTGCATTCAGCTTGTACTCGTAGTATATTATTTTTCAAATTTAACAACATTATCCATAATTGCTTCTGTACAACTGATCTTTACGTTCTTAAGTTTTCAACAATCCAAACTAATAACTATTTTTTATGCTTTCTTTGATTGTAAACGCCACCTATTTACTTTCTTATAGGTTATTTAGCTCATTTCTTCTTTAAAGAAGAATTTAAAGAAGAACTGCTTTATTTATTTTAAAATTCTTAATAGAAAGAGTATATTAAAAAAGAAGCAGCGAGGTTATTTTATCTTTGAAAAAATAATTGTATTTATAAATTGTGAGCATTTTCTGCTAAATATTTTGCAACTCCTTCTGGAGAAGGGTAGATTCCAAGATCACCTTTTTTCCAATTTGCCGGACAAACTTTACCATGTTCTTCAGTAAATTGGAGGGCATCTACTATACGCAAAATTTCTGGAATACTTCGACCTAACGCTAAGTCATTTACAATTTGAGATCGGACTATTCCTTGCTTATCAATTAAAAAAGCACTACGTAAAGCAACACTGGCTTCACAATGCTCTACTCCATAGCTACGGCAAATACTATGTGCAACATCCGCAGCTAAAGTATACCGCACAGGTCCAATCCCACCTTTTTCTATAGAAACATTACGCCAAGCATAATGGGTAAACTGTGAATCTATAGAAACAGCTACTACTTCTACATTACGTTTATGGAATTCATTAATCGCATGATCTAAAGCAATTAACTCAGAAGGACATACAAATGTAAAATCAAGAGGATAAAAAAAGACTAACCCATATTTTTGATCGATAGCTTTAGTTAAATTGAAGTTGTTTACAATATCACCATTGGCCAAGACTGCAGGAACCACAAAATCAGGGGCTTTACGACCTACTAAAACTGTCATAATTTTATCTCCATATTTAGATTCGTACTAACTATAGTTCTATATTATTTATTTGTCAAATAATATCTTACTTCATTTAAAGTAATTGCTCTGTTAACTTCGTAGATCCCGCTAGCAATTGCACTGATAATAGGATATCGTATGGTAAAATAAAAGCAAATAAAAATATTAGACAGTTTCTGGTAAATAGATGAGTTTAATAATCTTTAGAACTACTAACATGTTCATGCTACCTAATAAGTAGGAAATCAGAAAACTCAACTTTTTTCCATACTGAGCACTTTAAATTAATCAGAAGGAAATTCAAATGGTTTTTGAACTACCAAGTCTACCTTATAAGGTAAATGCCCTCGAACCCTATATTTCTCAAGAAACCTTGGAATACCATTATGGGAAACATCATCGTACTTATGTGGATAAATTGAATAAACTTATTAAAGGTACTGCCCTCGAAAAAAGATCCCTTGAAGAAATCATCATGCAATCCAATGGAAGCATTTTCAATAATGCAGCCCAAAGCTGGAATCATACCTTTTATTGGCACTGTATGAGCCCAGAGAGTACTAGGAACGAGAAACCAACCAGCGACGGTGATCTTGCTTTAGCACTAAAAAAACAGTTTGGATCCTTAGAAACGTTTAAAGCAGAATTTACTCATTCTGCCAATAATCATTTTGGTTCTGGGTGGACGTGGTTAGTCCAAGATAAAAATGGAACACTAGAAGTCTTAAATACAGTAAACGCTCACAATCCTATGACGGAAGGTAAAAAACCATTATTAACCTGTGATGTATGGGAACATGCTTATTATATTGATAACCGTAACGACCGTCCCAAATATGTTAACAATTTTTGGAATATAGTAAATTGGGAGTTTGTAACAAAAAATTTTCAATTTAAATGATCAATATGATTAATGTTATTATCAATGGAATTAACGGTAAAATGGGCCGCATGGTTAAAAAGAGTATTACGACCCAATCTGATCTAAATTTAGTTGCAGGAACGGGACGACAAGATAATTTAACAGAAATTATTAAAACAACGGGAGTAGATGTAGTAATTGACTTCACTACTCCTCACACAGTTTTTACTAACACAGAAAAAATTATTAACGCAGGTGCGCGTCCCGTAGTTGGGACTACCGGATTAACTTTAGAACAGATTAATAGTTTAGCAAAACAATGTCAGGTAAAAAAATTAGGTGGAATAATTGCTCCAAATTTCTCTTTAGGAGCTATTTTAATGATGAAATACGCCAGAGACGCTACCCATTATTTTCCAGATGCAGAAATTATTGAAATGCATCATCCTCATAAAATAGATACTCCTTCAGGTACTGCCATTAAAACTGCTCAAATGATGGCAGAAATAGATTCTTGTTTTCAAGGAGTTAAAAAAATACCTTCTCCCAACCCTACTTGTGGAATATTAAAAAGTAACGTACCTATCCATTCTATTCGTCTTCCAGGTTTATTTTCACACCAATCTGTAATTTTCGGTGGCAGTGGCGAAACTTTGACTATTCGCCATGATGGCACGAATCGTAGTTGCACAATACCTGGTATTTTTCTAGCGTGTCGAAAAGTAATGGACTTAAAGCACTTAGTATATGGTTTAGAGAATATTTTGTGAAAGCTAATCAGAGCTTTAAATAATTAAGGTATAACAAATTTGAACATAAGAGAGTTTATGCACGATAACAAAATTAAAAGCTTTCTTTCTTCCTTTGCAAACTTTTATTGTTTTAATCACTAGAACATTCTGAGGACATTAAAAAATATTGTTCTTTTTTAAAATTTCTTGATCGTTAGGCAAACTATTTGCGGAAAAGGATAGTTTTTCTTAATCATACTAAGAAATGGAACTCAAAAGGGATCATCTTCAGTAAAAGTAACTCTCACCCACTCACTCCAACAAACACGTAAAAGCTCACTAAAAAACACTCTAATTCAATTAACCCATTAAAAATAAATCATTATTTTACTCCTGTCTCAGAATTAAAGCTTTCCATAATCAAGTATATCACTATAGCCATAAATTCCCTTCGTATCAGTACAATTAACGTTCTCATTTTATTAAGAGAACTTTATTCCTATTTCTTAATGAAACATTAGTGATCACAACTTCTAAGTTTAAAAGCAGAATTTTGAGAGTCAAAGGGATACCAGCGAAGATCTAAATTACGGGCCGCTTTAACTTCATCTAATCGCCCTACGGGTTGAGTATGAGGTGCATTCTGTACTATTTTAGAATTATCTTTTATCTCAACCAAAATTTTCTCTAAGGCTTCTACAAAACAATCTAAAGTCTGTTTACTTTCTGTTTCAGTGGGCTCAATTAACAAACATTCAGGAATTAATAAGGGAAAATAAATCGTTGGTGCATGAAATCCGTAATCTAAAAATCTCTTAGCGATATCTAATGCGGTAATTCCGTATTGGCGAGTTAATGGCTTCACTGTTATAATAAATTCATGAGAAGCACGCCGCTTAGGAAAAGCTAAAGTCAATCCTAATTGTGCTAAACGTTTCATTAAATAATTAGCATTTAAAGTAGAAAATTCAGCAACCCTAACAATTCCTTCCTTGCCTAACATCCGCAAATAGATATATGCTCGCAATAATACACCTGCATTACCCATGAAAGTCGACAATCGCCCAATCGTTTTAGGGCGATTTTTTTGTGTGATCCAATAATATCCTTCATCATTTTTTCCAACCATTGGTACTGGTAAAAATTCTTCAAGTCTTTTACTAGCTGCTACAGGACCCGCACCAGGACCTCCTCCACCATGTGGAGTCCCAAAGGTTTTATGTAAATTTAAATGCATAACATCAAATCCCATATCACCTGGTCGATATTTTCCTAAAATCGCATTTAAATTAGCCCCATCATAATAAAGCAATCCACCAACATCATGAATAATTTTCGAAACTTCTATAATTTTTCTTTCAAATACACCTAATGTTGAAGGATTAGTTAACATAATGCCGGCTGTTTTCGGACCCACTATTTTTTTTAATTGCTCGAGATCAATATCGCCTTCATTTGTCGTCAATACTTCTTTAACACTATACCCACACATGGCAGCAGAAGCAGGATTAGTGCCATGGGCAGTTTCAGGTACCAATATTTCCGTGCGTGTATTACAATCACCCCGACTTTCATGATACGCTTTTATCATTGCTACGCCAGAAAATTCACCTTGAGCACCTGCCATAGAGGTTAAGGAAACTTTGTCCATTCCCACGATATCTGCCAACATAATTTGTAATTCATAAAGACATTGTAAAAAAGACTGGCTTTGTAGCTCAGGTGTTAAGGGATGACGTTTTAAATAACCTGGAAGCGAAGCTAATCGATTAGCTGCTCGAGGATTATATTTCATTGTACAAGAACCGAGAGGATAAAAATGTGTATCAATTGAAAAATTTTTCCTGGATAATTGAGTAAAATGTCGAACTACTTCAAGTTCGGATAATGCGGGCAGATACGGAAAATTTCGACGTAATAAATCTGAGGGAATATCATGAGCCTCTAATTTTTCCCGAATTTTTTGCGACCCTACACGTCGATTTTCTTGCGATTTTTCGAAAATTAACATGTTTACTTACTTCCTTTCATCATTTAAAAATTTATTCAGTGCATTATTTCAAGAAACACTTTCTCATAATAAGCCATATCTTCATTACTCTTTGTTTCCGTTACACAAATTAATAAACAATTTCCTAGTTCGGGATAATCCTCTTTTAAAGAATACCCAGCTAAAATTTTTCGCTCAAGCATTTGACTAATTATTTTTTCTACCGGTTTTTTGCATCGAACCACGAATTCATGAAAAATAGGTCGACTAAAAATCGGCGTAATTTCCTTGAGAACCGATAAACGCTGAAATAGAGTCCATGCTTTTGTGTGGGAGGCTAATGCCACTTCACGTAAACCTTTTGCTCCTAATAAACTTAAATAAATAGTAGCTGCAGTTACTGCCAACCCTTGATTAGTACAAATATTTGAGGTAGCTTTAGAACGTCGAATGTGTTGCTCGCGGGTTTGTAGGGTTAAAGTAAATCCTTCACGACCCTTTCCATCAACAGTTCTTGCTACGATTCTTCCTGGAAGTTGCCTTACATATTCTTTTTTACAAGCTATAAATCCAAAATAGGGTCCACCGGAAGCTAAAGGAATACCTAAAGGCTGTCCTTCGCCACAGGCAATATCTACACCTTTTTTTCCCCACTGTCCAGGTGGTTTTAATAAGCTCATTGCCAAAGGATTCACACTAGCAATCACTAAAATATTCTGTTCATGAGCCCAATCTGTTAACGTATCTACAGCTTCTAAAGTACCAAAAAAATTAGGCTGTGAAATAATGAGAGCGGTAACATCCGTCATATCTACAGTACTTAGCCATTTTAAATTCACTATTCCTTTTTTAAGATCATAAGGAATAGTTTCAACCATAATGTTTTGCTGTTGAACAATTGATCTCAAAACCTCTCGATAAGCTGGATGAACGCTACCTGGAACTAAAATACGGCGTGTTTTACCTTGCTTCAGGCGGACTGCCATCAATGCCGCTTCAGCTAAGGCGCTGGCCCCATCATATAGAGAAGCATTAGAAATGTCCATAACCAGTAATTCAGACATCATGGTTTGATATTCATAAATTAATTGTAAACTTCCTTGACTAGCTTCAGCCTGATAAGGTGTATATGCAGTGTACAATTCTCCTCGTGTGGTAATTTCCCAGACAGCCGCTGGAATGTGGTGTTCATAAGCACCGGCACCTATGAAACATAGTAATTTTTGAGGCTCGCGTTCCTCCATAAGCTGGGTAATAGCTGCTTCATTTAATCCTTCTGGAAGCTGTTTAAGTGTAGCGGGTATTAAATTAGAAGGAATCTCATCAAATAAGCGTTCAATATTATCAGCACCGATAAGAGCTAACATTTTCTTTTGATCGTTAGGTGTATGCGGAATAAAAGGCATTATTCTTTCTGGGTTTTATTCTTTCTGGGTTAAAGCTTTATAATCAGAAGCATTTAGTAAGTGATCAAGTTCACTTTCGTCATCAGCTTTAATACGATAAAGCCAACCCTCGCCATAAGGGTCACAATTCACAAAAGCTGGGTTTGTTTGAAGTGCTTTATTAACTTCTACCACTTCTCCTGTAAAAGGAGAGTAAACATCAGCTGCTGTTTTTACAGATTCTATCACAGCTATTTCATCATTAATATTTACTTGACTATTGACATCCGGTAACTCAACAAATACGAGGTCTCCTATCTGTTCTTGAGCATGATCCGTAACTCCAACCGTAAAAGTACCATCAGATTCTTGCTTTACCCATTCATGATTTTTACTATAGCGTAATTCTATAGGAAATTTTGCCATTTTTCTCTCCTTCAAAAGGTTTTTTTACCTCGACGCACAAAAGGTGGCTTGGTTATCTTAACCGGAATTTGTTTGTTTCGCCGTTTGATAGAAGCGGTTTCAAACACCTTATTAGGAATACGAGCCAGAGCAATACCCTTTCTTAAGGTAGGAGAAAAACTGCCGCTAGTAATTTTTCCTTTTTGGAGATTATTTAACCAAATTTTTTCATGATTCCGTAAAACTCCAGGCTCTTCCATAATTAATCCAACTAGTTGTTCTTTAATACCTCGCTTTAATTGGGTCTCTAAACTAGTACGACCAATAAAATTTCGGTTAGGATCTTCCCAAGAGACCGTCCAACCAAGATTAGAACAGAGGGGAGATGTTGTTTCATCCATGTCGATTCCATATAAATTTAATCCCGCCTCCAAACGGAGGGTATCTCGCGCTCCTAACCCACAAGGTTGCACTCCACCACGTATGGCTTTTTGCCATACTTCATGTGCTTGCACATCAGGAACCATTATTTCCAAACCATTTTCCCCGGTATATCCAGTACGAGCTATTATCAATAAATTATCTAATAAAATAAATTGAAAAGGCTTAAGTTGTGTTAATTTTAGATAGATCGCTTTATCAAAGATTTTTTGAGCAACGGAAAATACTGCAGGGCCTTGAATAGCAATAATACATATTTTGGGCTGCTCGTTAACATTCACTTGATAAGATCGGCTTTGCTGTTTGATCCAATTCAGATCTTTTTCTCGAGTTACCGCATTCATTACAAGTCGATAATAAGAGTGGGATAAATAATAAACAATAAGATCATCGATCACCCCTCCATTGTCGTTCAACATACAACTGTAAAGCGCATAACCAATGTCTTTAAGTTTAGCAATATCATTAGCTAATAGAAAGCGTAAAAAAGACCTAGCATCCTTGCCTTTTATATCAACAATACCCATGTGAGAAATATCAAAAATACCAACATGCTGCCGCACTCGGTGATGCTCATGAATTTGTGATCCATAATGGAGAGGCATCTCCCAAGAAGCAAAATCAATAAAATGAGCTTTTGCTTGAAAATGTTCTTCGTAAAGTGGGCTATGTCGAAGCATATAGAGGAATTATATTGGATAAAACTAGGGATTGCCAAGCAATAAAAATTTAATTAAGGATAAAGGAAAAACCCTGTTTTAGGCAGGGTTTTTCTAGCGATAAAAGAAAAAAGCTTGAATTTAATTACATCATGCCACCCATACCGCCCATATCACCACCAGGAGCCGTCATGGGTTCTTCTTTCTCTTTTGGAGCTTCAGTTACCATGCATTCCGTAGTAATCATAAGCCCTGCAATGGAAGCTGCATTTTGTAATGCCGTTCGTGTAACTTTAGTGGGATCAAGAATACCCATCTCGATCATGTTGCCATATTCACCTTTAGCAGCATTGTAACCATAATTTATATCTTTATGATTCAATATCTTATGAGTGATAACAGCAGCTTGCTCTCCTGCATTTTTTATAATTTGAGAAAGCGGATAAGCCATAGCACGACGGGCAATTTCAATACCTGTACTTTGATCTTCATTGTCCACGTTAATATTCTCCAAAGCTCTTATAACGCGAATCAATGCCACACCACCGCCAGGTACTACCCCTTCTTCTACAGCAGCACGAGTTGCATGAAGAGCATCTTCCACACGTGCTTTTTTCTCCTTCATTTCAACTTCCGTCGCAGCACCTACCTTAATAACTGCAACACCACCAGCTAATTTAGCGAGACGTTCTTGCAATTTTTCTTTATCATAATCAGAAGTACTTGCTTCAATTTCTACTCGAATTTGTTTTACTCGGTCTTTAATGTCGCTAGTATGGCCTGCACCATCAATAATAGTAGTATCTTCTTTAGTAACTACTACACGTTTAGCGGAACCTAAATCATCCAAGGTTACTGATTCTAGTGATAATCCAATTTCTTCAGAAATTACTTTAGCTTTAGTCAAAACCGCAATATCTTGCAACATCGCTTTGCGACGATCACCAAAACCTGGAGCCTTAACAGCAGCTACTTTCATAACCCCACGAATGTTATTGACTACTAAAGTTGCTAAAGCTTCGCCCTCAACATCTTCTGACACTACTAAAAGTGGTCGACCAGATTTTGCAACGTTTTCCAATAAAGAAATTAATTCACGAATATTAGAAATCTTCTTGTCCACTAATAAAATAAATGGATTTTCAAGTTCGGCACTCATGTTTTGTTGATTGTTGACAAAATAAGGTGATAAATAACCACGATCGAATTGCATTCCTTCTACTACTTCTAACTCATTTTCCAACCCAGAGCCGTCTTCTACAGTAATAACACCTTCTTTACCAACTTTTTCCATTGCATCAGCAATAATTTGGCCGATAGATTTATCTGAGTTAGCTGAAATGGTTCCTACTTGAGCAATAGCAGTTTTATCTTCACAGGGTTTAGAAATTTGTTTCAATTCTGCAACAGCAGCAACTACTGCTTTGTCAATACCACGTTTCAAATCCATGGGATTCATACCGGCTATAACGGCCTTGATACCCTCTACTAAAATAGCTTGCGCTAATACGGTAGCAGTTGTCGTGCCGTCACCAGCATCATCCGAAGTGCGGGAAGCCACTTCCTTAACCATTTGAGCACCCATATTTTCAAACTTATCTTTTAACTCAATTTCTTTAGCGACACTCACACCGTCTTTAGTAACAGTTGGAGCACCAAATGATTTATCTAATACAACATTGCGACCTTTAGGGCCCAAAGTTACCTTCACGGCGTTTGCTAAAACATCTACACCACGACTCATTGCATGCAATGCTTCATGAGAAAATTTTAAAACTTTTGCAGCCATTTTTTTTACCTCTTTATATGTCCACACTATTCAGTTATTCTTCAAGTACACCCATAATGTCATCTTCTCGCATGACAACATATTCCTTACCACTAACTTTGACTTCAGTCCCAGCATACTTGCCAAACAAAATACGATCGCCTACTTTAACATTCAAAGGGCGCACTTCACCATTCTCAAATTTACCAGGTCCAACCGCAACGATTGTTCCTTCAGAAGGTTTTTCAGCGGCAGAGTCCGGAATGACGATACCACCTGCTGAAGTGCGTTCTTTTTCTTCAAGGCGATGGACCACCACTCGATCATGTAATGGACGTATATTCATGCTTTCTCTCCATAATTTAAACTAATTTTTTTGCTTTAATGAGCTCATGTAAGTGTGAGCTACCATCACTAGAGCATATAATAAGGGCACTAAATAAAAATTCAAGGGCAAACGTTAAAACAAAAATGAAAGCAGAGAAAAAATGAAAGTAGAGAATTACTAAGTACGTAAGTTAGTTTAGTTTTATACAAAAGTACTTAGTAAGTAGTATTAAGTAGTAATTCTATCTTAAGATAGTATTTCTATATAAACGAAAATGATCAGAAAAGTGTAAAAGAAACTGAAATTGACAAGTTTTTCAGAAAAGGGAGGGAGGGGGGGTTGGGGTAGAGAGAAAGATTATGATAAGCTGCTCAACACAAATTCGATTTCTACGGTGAGGTTATGCATGTGCTAAATTCATTTAAAACATTACGTACACTGACCGTTAATGGCAAAACTTATCACTACCATAGTCTCTCAGCAGCAGAAGAAACGGGACTTTTAAATATTCATTCTTTACCGTACTCACTAAAAATTCTTTTAGAAAATCAATTACGTCACGAAGACGGCCAAACAGTTACCCATGATCACATCAAAGCTTTCGTAGATTGGCTGAGAAAAAAGCATTCCGACCAAGAAATTTCCTATCGACCTGCTAGAGTATTAATGCAAGACTTTACTGGTGTTCCTGCCATTGTAGACTTAGCCGCCATGCGTGATGCTATGGCATCCATGAAAGGCGATCCAGCTAAGATTAATCCCCACTGTCCCGTAGATCTGATCATTGACCATTCGCTCCAAGTGGATGAATTTGGGAATGCAAAAGCTTTTTTTAATAACATGCATATAGAGATGCAACGAAATTATGAACGATATAAATTTTTAAAATGGGGACAAGAATCATTCCGTCATTTCCAATTAGTTCCACCCGGAACCGGTATCTGCCATCAAGTAAATTTGGAATATTTAGCGCAGGTAGTATGGTCTAGTCCAGTAGGCGATAAACTGTTTGCCTATCCAGACACTGTGGTAGGGACCGACAGTCACACTACTATGATCAACGGCTTGGGAGTTCTCGGGTGGGGTGTTGGAGGCATAGAAGCAGAAGCAGCCATGTTGGGTCAACCTATTTCTATGTTAATTCCCGAAGTGATCGGTTTTCGTTTGTCAGGTAAATTAAGAGAAGGCGTAACTGCAACTGACCTTGTTTTAACGGTAACTCAAATGTTGCGGCACAAAGGGGTGGTAGGAAAATTTGTAGAATTTTACGGTCCCGGTCTCTCTGAACTTTCCCTTGCAGATCGTGCAACTATTGGCAATATGGCGCCGGAATATGGAACCACTTGTGCTTTATTTCCTATTGATACAGAAACTATTAAATACATGAAATTAACCGGTCGCGATCCTGAAGTTATTGAACTAGTTAAAACCTATTCTAGAGCACAAGGCACCTGGTACGACGCAAATACCCCGGAACCCACTTTTAGTGATACACTATCCCTAGATCTTTCCTCAATCGAGCCAATTGTGTCAGGTCCCAAGCGGCCACAAGATACTATTAAGTTATCTGCTTTAAAGAAAGCTACTGAAAATTTTATTACGATAAGCAAACAAGATCAAGAATTAGGTCAAGCATTCAAAAGCACCGATCATATAAATCTTCACCATGGGGATGTAATTATTGCAGCAATTACCAGCTGCACTAACACCTCCAATCCTAGCGTAATGCTTGCTGCAGGCCTTTTAGCCAAAAAAGCTGTTGAAAAAGGCTTACAAAGAAAACCTTGGGTCAAAGCATCACTAGCTCCAGGATCTAAAGTAGTCACAAATTATTTAAAAAAAACTGGATTAATTAGTTACTTAAAAAAAATTGGATTTTATTTAGTAGGCTATGGTTGCACTACCTGTATTGGTAACTCTGGACCATTGCCCGAAATGCTCGCTAAAACAATCATAGAAAATAATTTAATTGTTTCAGCTGTTTTATCAGGGAATCGTAACTTTGAAGGGCGAATCCATCCTTTAGTCAAAGCGAATTGGTTAGCCTCGCCCCCTCTAGTAGTAGCTTTTGCCTTAGCTGGAACCACTCGAATCGATCTTACTAAAGATCCAGTAGGAATAAATTCTCAGAAGAAGGCTATTTATTTACATGACATCTGGCCGTCGAATTTAGAAATTACTCAAACTGTTCAGCAAGTAGATAACGAAATGTTCCGTAAAGAATATTCAAATGTCTTTAAAGGCTATGATGAATGGCAACGTATTACTGTATCTGCGGGTAATACTTTTAAATGGCAAGAAGATTCTACGTATATAAAAAAACCTCCATTTTTCAAAAATATTAAGACCCAGCCCGAACCTTTAAAAGAAATAAAAGGGGCCCGTATTTTAGCGATTCTAGGCGACAGTGTAACAACAGATCACATCTCTCCTGCAGGTGCTATTAAACCAGATAGTCCCGCCGGTAAATATTTAATTAGCAAGGGTATTGGAATTAAAGATTTTAATTCCTACGGGTCTCGTCGAGGAAATCATGAAGTGATGATACGAGGCACCTTTGCCAATATTCGAATTCGAAACGAAATGTTGTCGAACGTAGAGGGTGGATTTACCAAGCATTTTCCTGATGGTGAGCAATTATCTATTTATGAGGCGGCCATGAAATACCGTAATGAAAATATTCCGCTGGTAGTAATCGCTGGGAAGGAGTATGGCACAGGCTCTTCTCGTGATTGGGCTGCTAAGGGTCCGCGATTATTAGGGGTTACAGCCGTTATTGCAGAAAGTTTTGAACGCATCCATCGTGCTAATTTAATCGGCATGGGTATTTTACCACTCGAATTAAAAAATGGCGCTAACCGTAAAAACTTAAACTTAGAAGGCAACGAACTCATTGACATTACGGGAATAGCAAATCATTTACATCCCAATAATGGTCATGTTCTCATGACGATCAAACCCAAAAGCGGAATTTTAAAAAAAATATCTCTTCATTGTCGAATTGATACTGACAATGAATGGACTTATTATCACCATGGCGGTATTTTACCATTTGTATTACGTCAAATGTTATCTACCATGTAGAGTCAAGATTAGAACCTCAAGTCCGTAATCCAGTTATAGTTATAGAGAATTCTTTCTAATGTTTTAAAATTAATCATAAATTTATTGTAAATATATATATAATTTTATAATTTGCTATTGTAATTTTCTATTGCCGCTGAAATCTACTCAGCTCATCTACTCAGCTCACATAAGAAAAAACAAACAGGAAAAATAAGTATCAAAAGTTCTATAAAAATTTCTTTTTTTACTTATTTCTTTATCCTTTTTTAATCTTTATTGATCATAAGTCTTGATCAGTCTTAGAATGGGTGTTTCTTCTATTAATTTATTTATTCACTCACGCAAAATTTTTACCTAAAGCGTGAGGTGAGGGCACATTCATTCCCATAAATATCCCATGAATGAAGGTAATAAAATATATTCTAAGCGTACTTATATGTGCAATGGCCATTTGTGGAGATTAACACGTACTTTATGGTCTAATATTATACTACCTCATGCTATATTATAGATTACATTGACTATCAGTTTTACCTTAAAATTAGGTGCTTTTTTAAATCACACCAATAACCACATAAATAACTTTACAAAAAATATAAAAATTCCTAGGGTGAATCTTACTGATCTACGGAATTGTGTACGGAATTGCTTTGGTTACTAATGTATTTTTTGAAAATCCCAATCTTTTCTAGTACTTTTAAGAAATTTTATAAAAAAGTTAAGAGTGATTTATTTGATTCACTTCCAAAAGTTTAGTGACAATTAAAAATAGCTAAAGCTCAACGAATCACAACCTATCCTAATTAATTTTTACAAAGTTTATTTCCTCTAAAATATATGGATCAATTAACTATGGATCAATTAACCTTTGCAAATCCAAGAATTCAAAAGCGCTACAATTTTTTTGTTTCTTACACACAGATGTTACACATAACAATTTAAAAAATTAATTGGTAAATAATTGGGATGGAAAGACACTATAGAATAATGACTCACACCCACCTATTGTCTTATCTTTAATGTTAAGAAGAAATCTCCCTATCTCAGGTATTGTAACCCAGATATCAGCTTCAAAAGTTTTTTCAAATAAACTTCATGAAAGCTCTAATGTTACCAAATGCTTGGGGGGGAAATGACAAAATAGTAAAAATCTAGATAATTTTTTTAAAAAAATCTTTAGATAATACCTTTGATTTTAATCTAGCGTATCACTAATCTAGTGTACCATAAAAATCTTTACTTGCGGGCAATATGGGATCATTGTTAGGATACATATATTTAATTTAAAAACAAGATAAACTAATCTTAACATGATGAGCATTCTAACTAATATGATGAGTATGATGACCTTTATTTGACTAAAGATGCCTTAAAAGTTTATATCTCGTCGATATTTTCAGTGAAAAAGTTGAGAATTTTCAATTCTAGACAATCAAGGTGGAGTAAGACAAAATTACCGATACATTCATGTATCGTAAAAAGCAAGATAGTCAGTTAGTAACAGTATACTGAGAGATTACAAGGAACTTTTTCGTGGACATACGTAAAATTAAAAAACTCATCGAATTGATCAGTAAAACAAGCGTAGCAGAAATCGAAGTCAAATCCGGTGAAGAATTATTGCGTATTACTCGATTTTCTCAGCAACAATCTTGTATCACTCCTCCAAAGCCTACTATACTAGCAGATTCATCAACGATACTACCATCTACTGATAAAGCTATTCTTACTCAACTAGCAGCGAAGGAAACTCTTGCTACGGAGACTTTAATAAGTCATTCTTTAAAATCTCCTATGGTAGGGACAGTCTATTTATCACCAACCCCTAGATCTAAACCTTTCGTAGAGGTTGGACAACGGGTTTCTATAGGGGACACCATGTGCCTTATTGAAGCAATGAAAATGTTTAATAAAATTGAAGCCGACAAAAATGGTGTCATTAGCGCTCGTCTCGTCGAAAATGAACAGCCAGTAGAGTTTGATCAACCACTTTTTATCATCAAACAAGATTAGATGGATATATTTTCATGTTTAAAAAAGTCTTAATCGCTAACCGTGGCGAAATTGCTTTACGTATTCATCGAGCTTGTAAAGAAATGGGTATCCAAACAGTAGCTGCTTATTCTACTGCTGATCAAAATCTAATGCATGTACGATTAGCTGATGAAGCGGTTTGTATTGGACCTTCCAATAGTACTAATAGCTATTTGAGTATTCCAGCCGTTATTTCAGCCGCTGAAATCGTTCATGCTGATGCCATCCACCCAGGATATGGCTTCCTTGCGGAAAATCCAAATTTTGCTGAACAAGTAGAAAAAAGTGAATTTACGTTTATTGGGCCTTCCCATGACACTATTCAACTCATGGGAAATAAAGTATCAGCCATTAAAGCAATGAAAGCAGCTGGTCTTCCTTGTGTATCTGGCTCCGATGGCGCCTTAACTCAGAATAACGATGCCAATATAGCAATTGCTCGCCATATTGGTTATCCTGTTTTAATTAAGGCCTCAGGAGGCGGTGGCGGTCGAGGAATGCACTTAGTTCGTCAAGAAGCAGATTTATTAAATTTTATTGCTTTAACGCGAATAGAAGCAGCTGCTGCTTTCGGCACGGATGAAGTTTACATAGAAAAATATCTTGAAAATCCCCGGCACATTGAAATTCAAGTGCTTGGAGATGGTAAAGGGAATGCCATTCATCTAGGAGAACGTGATTGTTCCATACAACGCTGTCATCAAAAAGTTATTGAAGAAGCTCCAGCCCCAGGTATTACATTGGAACAACGTGCCACTATTGGTGAGCGATGTGTCCAAGCCTGTATTGCTATGAATTATCGAGGTGCCGGAACCTTTGAATTTCTCTATGAAAAAGGCGAATTTTATTTTATTGAAATGAATACACGGATTCAGGTTGAACATCCCGTTACCGAAATGATTACAGGTATTGATATTTTAAAAGAGCAAATTCGTGTAGCCTCGGGAGATCCTTTACGTTACAGACAAAAAGATATTGCAATCAAAGGACACGCTATTGAATGTCGCATCAACGCTGAAGATCCTAAAAATTTTATGCCGTCTCCTGGAGTGGTAACCGCTTATCATGCTCCCGGGGGATTAGGCGTACGTATGGATTCTCACCTTTATACTGATTATTGTGTTCCTCCTTATTACGATTCCCTCATCGGAAAATTAATCGTTTACAACGATAATCGTCCCGAAGCTATTGCTCGCATGAAAAATGCTTTAACCGAGTTGGTCATTGAAGGAATCAAAGCTAATGTTTCACTCCATCAGATGATGATGGAGGACGAAGATTTTTGTAAAGGAGCACAAAATATCCACTATCTGGAAAAAAAATTAGGACTTAAATGAGTAGTTTCTACTAATGTTTCTTAGCTCGTAACGGAGGATAACTGTAATTGTCAAGCTAAGAAATATCGTTTTTGTGTTAAGCGATATTTCTATTCTTATTTTAATAGCTTAAGTAGTATTGCTACAATAACATCCTATCCTTACCCCTATAAAAATTTACTAAAAAAATTAGAATTTAAATCAGTACACTAACTAGAAACACTTGGATTAACAATTAATCTCAGAGCAAATTCTAATTTAAGATAATAATATTAATAAATCGTTAGGATTTCTGCTTTCAAGAATCATATGAGGTATTATATCCTTTACCCCAACAAAAAAAATTTTCTACGACACTCTGTATATCAACAGAAAGATCATCCAATCTTCTAGGGGAAAAATCCTACAGAATTAAAAAAATTTCATTCTTTGAAGTGAGTCCTAATTTTTCCTTTGATTTAATAATAACCTCTCATCATGCTAAATAAATTTTTCGTGAAATTATAATTTTATATTTCTCTGTCCTCTTTAAATTACTCAAGAAATTTAATAGCTATTGTAGCTTATTATAGAATTATAAAATCTACTTCCATTTTACTGTAGCAATCTTTTCAATAGTGTTGAAGGTCATCCCTGGTTGTTATCGATATTTGCTTTAATATTCTCGATTGTTTTAGAGTAGATGTAAGAGTATTAATAATATCAGCATTTTTCATACTAGATTTCGTATTTTTTTCTGTAAATCAAAACAACCATCAGGTAAGAAAATGTTTACAAATTTTATAATTATATCTAGATTGATATCAAAATAATGAATAGTTTGAATATCAACACAAGGTATTATAAGTAATGACTTGAAATTTTGATTACTCTCCAGTACCTATGATGGAGAACGTTCTGGAACGTTTATAGACTTAGCAAAATATTGAGAGACAAAGAGAACCCCTTTACAGGGTGGTTTGTAAAGTACTTTTTATATTAAAAACGTAATATCTCTCGTTTAATCATAAACGAGATAGAATATTCTTACATCTATCAGTATTGAAATTTTAATAATTATTTATTTATTATCTTGTGGATTATCTGGGTTATCTTCAATAATATTTAAGAAAATAATCATTTTTCTTATCCAAAAAAAGAATTAACTCCAAGATCTGCGAAACACTTTTTCTAAAGTTATCTTTGGAATTAAATTTTTCCTATCATCGATGCATAATAATAATCTTAACTATTATTTTACTATAATTTAACATATATATTTTAGTATAATATATTTTAGTATATTAGGTACGCAATAAAAAAAATTCTGCACGACTTACT
>NZ_NSHJ01000104.1 GCF_002871095.1 Coxiella-like endosymbiont | reverse complement strand
CTATTAACCCTTATAACCTTTCATAGTCATAGAAGATAATTTTATGGTTAGCTCTCCCTATAATAGAGCTGAATAATTATCTCACAACAAGTAAGTAAAAATACCTGCCACAATAAGAATATTATTACGATATTATCAAAATAAATGCACCAAATAAATTTTATTGCATGTTGTGTAATTTCACCGCCCTTAGATCTTAGACATTAAAGATTAGAATGACATCACAAAACACCTAGGATTAATGCACTAATTAAAGGTATATTAATAATACTTTCCATTACTACATTTATTCACAATTCCAATGGCAAAATCAACTTCAATTCTAGTTAATGTAGACATATCATTGATTTCATCAGAAACCATCAGAAGTTTTTCTATCTCTTATTGTAATTCTTTCACGGTTTTTACTTGATCTGTTCTAAAAGTACTCTTCATCAACAATTCTTGAAGCGCTCACTGCTTGTAATACACAGTATTCACCGTAATTAGATTTTTTCCTCCACTAAGGATGATCATTTTTAATCCTATTTATCCTAGATCTGGTGAGTACTTTTTGAGTATCTAATTTAATTGAATAGAGCAATACCTAGAAGAAGAGCATTTTCAATTACAAACTAAATAATAAATAAGCGTTTAATTTTTATTGAATATCTAGTGACTATAATTACTTATATTATTTAGATCCACATTTTCATTTTTTTATGAATTTTAAATGATTTCATAATAATTAACCTATCTGGTAATTTGAGGTTTAAGATCGTGACCGAAAGAGCTTCAAATTCATTCACCTAAAGTAGAAATAAATAGTAGAAATAAATTTTGTTTTTAGTATCTTCCACAATCGCCTCTCTTAAAGGATGGACTGAACTTTTCCCAACACTACCTGCTTGCTAGTTTTAATAATTTTTTTCATTAATCTTATGTAATGCTTTAATATTTGTTAATATGAGCTTTCGGGGGGGGTGATCGTTTCAGTTATGATCTACAAAGAAAATTTTTGTTCATTAAAAAGCTATTTGTAGCAGTGTTTGTCTCTTACAAATAAAAGCAGCTCTTTTAAAGATTTTTCCACTTTCTTACAATAACAGAAATTGGCATTTCCAGAACCTAATAGCATGGAGATAAGTAAATAACCAAGGATAAGTAATAACCAAGACAGACACTCCACTTATCACAGTATTTAAATAATAGAGAAATCGTGCGACACACTGTTTCATAGCTAAAATTAAACAACCTATTATTCTTCAAATAGCAATAATAATTATATTAAACAGGAAGATACCTGAAAATCTTAATTAAAATAAATCAAATCTTAGACTGAAAATTTTATACTTGACGGGAACCCCCCCAGCAAAGAAACTATTTGAGGAGAGAATCAAATCTTTTCCTACATGAGTAACTCAATAAATAAAGCTACCTATAACAATATTGATTATTTTTTATAGCACTGCATCATTTTTTTGTTATTGGCATCGATTCACCTATCAGCATCAATTTATCAATTTAGGAACTCTCTTCAATAATTTTTTTATTTATAGGAACTTTTTTAGCTTTCATAATCTCTAAACCTTCATACAATACCCAACTACAATGATATAATTAAAGAATAGAGAAATTAGATAGTCAAATATAATAAAATAACACACAACACATTGATGAATGTGTGCTTCATTTATGGATAAGAAGGAGAATTGCTAAAATTCATTAACAGCTCATGGAAATCCTACAATAGCTGCATCAAAGCTCTCTTGATTAAATTTGGCAAAATAATTTTGAGATTTTCGTCACAGTATCTGAATCTCTCCTGCATTGATACTAAAATATCCCTCCTATCCTTGTCTCTTAACTACCTCAATTAATTTTTTCAGATCAAAACTCTTTGCAATTTTTTCTTGTTTTATAGGAAAATTGAATCATAACAGATCTTATAGCAAGGAGGTTTTTAAAAAACGTTTTAACTAACTATAAACTACTTACTTAACTAGCATCATGCATATTTAATACTCAATTAATATTTAATTCCTTCTCAAACGTAGGAATAATATTTCTTTTAATCTGCCTATCTTGAAACAAAATAACCCACCCCCATTCTGAGCTTTTTGCAACAAATCCCTGACAAATACAATACCCCACAACAGCTACTAATGTTTCATTAGAATAAATTAATGGTATAAGATTACGTTGCCAAACTGGGATATTCCATTCTTGCATCAATTTTTTTAATGAATGAGTTTCTTTTCGTCCTACTGGTTGGCATCGTTCCCCCCCTTTGCGAAAACGCACTGTTACCTCACGCAGATTAAGTGTAGTCTTAATGCCCTTGCCCTTTCGTTTTACTGCTTGAAAGATTCCTAAATTATTGGGAAGGGCTAAAGAGTCTTGAAAGTTCCAAGGAATAATTAAGCTGGTATCATAAACCTTTGAACAACGAGCTGATAAATACAGTTCATTTCTATATCGACGCACTTCTACGTCCCCATAAGTAAAAATAGGATTTGCATCTTCTTTTGCCTCTAATACGTCTTTTCGTATCTGCTCTAATTGCTTAGTTTCAGGTGCAAGTAATCCCTCACGAGCGACCCAACGTCGCAAAATATTTCGCTGTCGCTCAGGTGTAAATTGTAAAAGAGGTTTAATTGCTAATTTCGAACTAGTTTGCATAGCTTGCAAATCATTATCCGCTAACTGATCAAGCAAAATACTTGCTTCAGCACAATGGCTTGCTGACCGTGAAACAATCCCAAAAACCTCTGGCCAACGCCGCTTTAAAATAGGTAATACTTCATGTCGAAGATAATTACGATTAAAGTGCAATTCTAGATTCATATCATCTTCAATCCAATGCAAATTATTTTTTTCAGCATAAAGTTTTAATTCATAGCGATTAAAATTTAATAGTGGACGCAATAAATGTCCGGAACCTAATTTTTTTTTCATTGGCATCGCACTTAATCCTTTAACACCGGAGCCACGCATTAATTGTAATAAAAAAGTTTCTGTTTGATCATTTTGAGTGTGGGCCGTTAAAATATTTTCATCCTGGCGAATAATACTACAAAATATTTCATACCGAGCTTTTCGTGCAACCGCTTCAATACTGTCGCCTGGCTGAATTTTTAATCTCAAATGTTTCACCTGAAAAGGTACTTTTAATCTTTCACAGATATTTTGACAGTGTTTTTCCCAGTGATCAGCTTTTGGATTAAGTCCATGATTAATATGCACTGCCTGAATGTAGAAAAGCGGATTTTTTTTAAGACATTCACTCATTACATGTAACAGGACATGAGAATCCAAGCCCCCGCTATAAGCGATGTAAAAACGGAAACAGCTCGTAAGACCATTTAACACTCTGGAAAGTTTTTCTGGTGTAAGCACGTATTCAATCCTTTCCATAACTTAGCCACCGACGATAACGTTCTTCCAAAAGAGTATCTATAGGTTTGGACTGTAAGGTAGACAAATTTAACTGTAATCGTTTTTTGAGTTTTGCTGCCATAGAATCGATATCACGATGGGCTCCCCCGAGAGGTTCTTTCACTACTTCATCAATTAAACCTAATTCATTGAGTCGTTCTGCAGTTAGCCCTAGTGCTTCGGCAGCTTCAGCTGCTTTTGCAGGACTTTTCCATAAAATAGCAGCACAACCTTCGGGTGAAATTACGGAATAATAGGCATATTGTAACATTAAAGTACGATCTCCTACTCCAATAGCTAACGCGCCTCCGGAACAACCCTCCCCAATTACAGTACAAATAATTTGAGTTTTTAATTGTGACATTTCATAAAGATTTCGGGCAATGGCCTCACTTTGATTACGTTCTTCAGCACCGACCCCAGGATAAGCACCCGGAGTATCAATCAATGTGATAAGTGGAATTGAAAATCGTTCAGAAAGTTTCATTAATCGCAGAGCTTTTCTAAATCCTTCAGGTTTTGCCATACCAAAATTACGAAAGATTTTTTCTTTAGTAGTCCGACCTTTTTCCTGACCAATTACCATGACTGGCTCATTATCTAAACGAGCTAATCCTCCAATAATCCCTCTATCGTCATCGTAATGACGATCACCGTGTAACTCATTAAAATCTGAAAATATCCGCTGAAGATAATCAATAGTATGTGGACGCAAAGGATGACGCGCTAATTGCACAATTTGATGTGCTTTTAAATTAGAAAAGATTTCACGTGTCAATTGAGCATTTTTTTCTTCCAACTTAGCCACTTCTTCGCTAAGATTTAGCTCTTGGGTATTACCCACTCGATAGAGTTCGTCAATTTTTTGCTGAAGCTCTCTAATGGGTTGTTCAAAATCTAAATAATCTAGATTCATAATTAACCTATCATTGAAATAAGTAGAGTTTAATTTAGCAGTTCCAATGTATTTCTGCTAGTGGAGTTAGTGTGTCATTATTTGTTTATAAAGGGTTAATCACCCTCATCATTGCTATCGTTACCTTAACGGCAGGTTTTACATCTTTACATTTTATTCGCCGTTATCAACATTTATTGTCCATCGGTGATGCTTTTGCTGATGGTATCTTTCTAGGAACGGCCGTCTTTCATTTATTACCTAACGCCGTTCGGGGATTATCAAATAAACTCAATACGTTGAGCTCCTATGTGCTAGTTATTGTACTTATGGGATGTGTATCTTTATTTCTATTTATCCTTGAGCATTCAATTATACTACGGAAAAAAGAACTTCACATCATTTCTACCAAGCAAATATGTACAGCGAGTACTTGGATTTTAATAGGAATTTTGTCGATTCATGCTTTTACTGCTGGAGCTGCACTCGGCATTTCCAATTCAACCAAAGTCGTATCAATTTTATTGATCGCTATTCTCGCTCACAAAGGGTTCGAAAGTTTTGCTTTAATGATAGAACTACATCGGGGTATTAAAAAAGAAAATAAAATTAAAGTAATTTTATGGGCTTTTACTTTCGTTACTCCATTTGGAATCATCGTAACTGCGTTTATTGAATCATTTCTTCAAACGCAAACTACCCCCATTATCAATAGTTTATTTAGCACTTTTGCTGCCAGCAACTTTTTTTACATTGGCACTCTTCATGGAGGACATGAGTCTTTTCATCCCCAAGGTAACTTTTTAAAGTTATATCAAAAAATATTTTCCACTTCACTTGGAGTTGTTGCAATGGGTATTTTGGCAATTTGGATCTAGATATAATTATTATGCAGCTTTAATAAAAATTCACTCATTGAAAAGAAAACATTTATCTTGAAAAACGCTCCTCCACCGTATTTCTCAAAATAATTAAAGATTCTGCCGCTATTAAGTTAATTAATTTTTTAAATCATTAATTTAACATTACCATAGTTGCTTTTTTGTAACGAATCTCACCTATGTAAAAAAAGTAACAATAGGTGTGTTTTTTAGGACTCTGACAGTTTATTAAAATAGCTTAAGGAAAATCACACTCAATGATCGAAGATTAAAAATCAATAACGTTATACTAAAAATTCCCATAGTCCACTTCAAAATCTTTACGTGTATAGATAATTATGATATCATGATATACTTGATATCAGTCCACTCGTTAAAAAACGAAGTAACCAAAGCTAAATATTAGTTATAAAAACTAAATATTAGTTATAGAGGATTAAATCATATACTAGTTCCTCTAGGAGAGGATAAAAAATAGTTCTAATAAATTTTTACACCGCTTAATTCGAGTTACAATGCCCTATAAATAGGGGTAAGAGTTTATGCATATACTAAGAGGATCAATCTTTTTTGAAAAGCTTTAATAATCAAATGATTCCTTTAAATAAAATAGATGCACTTTTAATAAAGTTAGAAAATCACCGGTATTTATAAAATCCTAACAGTTTTCTACCCACAATAAGATAAAAATTATAAGAAAAAATTAATTAGATTCAATAAAGCATATCTGCCCTGTAATGCAACAAGAAAAAATGAATAAAGTGAATTTTCAATTGATTAACCTCAATAAGTTTAAAAAATATTGACATACCTGAAACACTTCAAAACACTTTATTTAAAAACTTATTGGTAGAGTAAAGGTTTAGAGATAAAACCGCAAGTATAATTTCACCTTTAAAAAAATAATCAAACAAACTATTCGCAATGAATCTTAATATTCGTTTTTAACGACCCAAAATTTTGAATTCGATATCCCAGGATAAATAACAAGCCTGAGAGCTTATATGGGCTACACTAATTCTTATACAAAAGAAAGAAAATCCAACCAAAAAATCTGTTTAGCTCAGCAAGACCCGCAACTCCCCCCCAAAGGCGCTATCATCAGGTTCCTAAATTTTGAGAACTTAAAAGAGGATATAGTCAGGTAGTTTTCAAATAACTTTACTTGTTAAAAGTATATTCTAATAATGAAGTATATTCTAATAATCAATAACCCATGAAAGCTTTTATCTTGCGAATCAAAGCGATAAACGATCATCAACTGAAAGATACTCACCTAGCTCTTTTACTATACCATCCCTCCACTCGCTATATTATTACCCTTATATGCTTTTTTTGTGATATGTACCATTTTTCTGTCCGCAGATGAGTAGGTTTTTACTTAAGGGAAGGGGATGATGAGGAAAGTACCTAATCATTAACCACCTTACTCAGACAATTATAGGATGCATTATTAAAAATAAGATTATAAAATCAATTCTAAAGAGATTAAGAATTCCCAAAATTCACTTAATAATCTAAAATACTTAAATTATTTTCACAGCACTGAGGAGTTTATTACTTTTAATTTCTCTTTTTTAACTAGTAACAGAAAAAAAAGACTTGAATAATGTTTTATCTGACGCTTTTCAGGCTCATATTTTCTTTTTTGACAAAAAATAATACGGTCAAAAGAATAATATAAGTTTATATATATAAACTTATATTATTAGCTTTTTAATGACCTTTAATTTATCTATTTACGTTAACAATAGATAGAAAACCAATTGCACTGACCGAAATTGAATTATCATGAATGGATAAATGGATAATAGTTATCTAACATAAATTTTTGTTAAATTTAAAGAGGAACTTCTTTAATCGTCGTATTTTTAACTGTACTACTAATAAGGAAATATCATGAATTCTAATGGTTCTTCTTTAACCTTTAGATATTTTTTATTTACTCCAGAAAATCGTGGCTTTTTCTCACAAAATATTTGAGATGAGTTTCTAGAATTTTAGTAAATTTAGATTCTCATCGTTTTTACTACACAAAACAGCATTAATATTTTGAATATTATTTGTAATATTTTATGAAGCTTGGAAATAAATCAAGTGTTTCACTCCTTTTTTATAATTAAAGATTTTATAATTTTTTTTAACAAATGTATTTAGCAAATGTATTAAGTTTCTATTTTAGCAGACCGATGTAAAAGTTCTTGAACAGCTTGTTTGGGATTAAGATTTTCATGAAGAATTCGATAAATTTGCTGGGTGATAGGCATCTCAATGTTATGTTTTTTTGCAAGTAAGCAAACTTGGTTGGTATTATAAAGACCCTCAATTGCCTGACCAATCGCTTGCTCTGCATTTTCCTTACTAACACCTTCCCCCAATGCTAATCCGAACCGACGATTACGTGATTGGTTATCAGTACAAGTAAGAACTAAATCCCCTAATCCAGCTAATCCAATTAAGGTTTCTTGTTGACCACCCAAGGTCTTAACCAAACGGCCCATCTCAGTTAAGCCTCGAGTAATTAAAGCAGAACGGGCATTTGCGCCTAGCTCCAATCCATCGCTGATTCCGGTTGCAATGGCTAAGATATTTTTTACACTTCCACAGATTTCAACTCCTACTAAATCCTTATTTTGATACACTCGAAAATAAGGACTATGTAGTCGTTCAATTAAATCTTGAGAAAAATTTAAATCATTACTTGCCACTGTTATCGCAGTCGGTAATCCAGTGACTACCTCAGTAGCAAGACTTGGCCCCGATAATGCAGCCATAGGTAATTGGCCTAATTCTACTTCGATCACTTCATGCAATAAACGATTACCGGCTGCAAGACCTTTAGTTCCCCAAGCAATACGGCCATGGGAACTAACATAAGGTTTAATCCGTTGAATAAGTTCTTGAAAAGCAAAACTAGGCACAACAATTAATATATCCCTCACTCCTTCGAGACTAGCTTCTAAATCATTATAAACACATAACGACTTCGGAAAGGGATGATCCGGTAAATAACGACGGTTAATTGCTTCAGATTGCATTTCCTGGACATGTTTTTCTTCGTGAGACCATAGTCGAACATTTTGAGCTTTGTGAGACAATAAAATAGCGAGAGCCGTTCCCCAAGAACCAGCACCAAGGATAGTTAGTGGACGATCGATCATATCTAATGCACACAATCCCTATCATTATTATCTTCGGAATGATGATCGTGCTGTTGCTCTAAGAGCAAGTCAAAATTTACTGGTGCCAAATAGAACTGAGGGAATCCTCCACGAACAACCATATCCGTAATTGCTTCACGTGCATAAGGATAAAGGATATTAGGACAAAAGCTTCCTAACATCACTCGCATTTGTCCCTCAGGGAAATTTTTTATAATAAAAATCCCAGCTTGAAAAATTTCAGCTATAAAAATAATTTTTTCTTTCATTTTAACTATAACTTTCACTGTTAAAACTACTTCATGAGTATAGTTTCCCAAATTATTTGCCTTAGTGATTAAATCCAAATCTAATTCCGGATTCCATTCTTCAAAAAATACATGAGGAGTATATGGCGATTCAAATGAGGAATCTTTTACATATAATCGTTGAATTGTAAATTCTGGGCCATTACTTGGCTGATTAACCTGTTGTTTTTTTGTCATCAATTTCCCTTATTTTTCCTTATCTTATTTTGCTTTATCTTAATTGTTATTAGAAAGAAATTAATAACTTATCTAGTTCTTTTTTTCCCTCTAACTTCCATAAGTCATTGAAACCACCAATTCCTCGATCGTTTATAAATATCTGTGGAACACTACGTCGTCCATTGCTTCGCTTGATCATTTCTTCAAATTTCGTAAGTTCTTTATCCACACGGATTTCTATATAATCTACTCCTTTTTGCTTCAGCAAAGCCTTGGCTCTTAAACAATAAGGACAATAATTAGTAATGTAAATTTCTACTTTAATCATAATATCAATTTAATCATAATATCATTTTACTATAGGCATATTAGCATTGGACCATCCTCCTATACCACCAGCGATCATATAAACTTTTTGATAGCCTTTTTTACGCAATTTATTTACAAAATAAGCAGATTTTTGGCCCATTTCACAAATAATAATTAACGGTTGTTGTTTATATGGTTCGAACCCTTTCAAATTTTTATCTAATTCAGTGGCAGGAATATTAACCGCATGAGTGATATGTCCTCTCTCAAAAGTTTTAGGATCACGAATATCAATCACTACAGCCTTTTCATGATTAATTAACTGAACTGCCTGAAAAGGCGTCAAACGATTACCTCCGCCAAGCCCTCTACCTCTACTTTGAGCCTCTAAAATAAATAAAACAATCAAGGCAATTATAAACACTGTAATTAAAAGCCAATGATTAATAAAGAATTGGGGTAACTTTTCCATTAATATAACGCATTCAATAGTAAAATCTTGATAAGTATACTTGATTCACCCAATGGATGTAAGCCAGGTCGCTTTTAGCTTATACTCAAAGTATAAGTATCTATTTAAAGTTCAGGATGAAAATATTAAAGCTAAGGCTTCTTTTTTAGTATTGGGTAAATTTGTAAGTTTTAAGGTTGATAAACCGAGTATTTTATAAAGCTCTATTAAATTAGTTTTTGATAACACTTGTAAGTGACGCTTAATCACTTCTAAGTCACCACGGCTAATAGGTCCCGTTAAAACTCTTTCAGTTGATTGAGCAATATCAAGATTATCTAAAGTATTTTTCATGAGATTTAAAATTATTTTAATTCCATCTTCTCTCATTATTCCAGCATTGTTAAGACAAGATAAAGCACTATCGCATAGGGTCACCAAATAATTTGAAGCGAAAACAGCTGCAGTATGATAAATAACTTTATTTTTCTTATTGATTTGATAAATTGAATAATTCATTTTTTTGAAAAGGTGAGATAATAAATTTAGTGCTTCATGATCGCCTTCAAGAGCACAATAAGTAAGATCATTACTTCTTATATTAGAAGATTTAGAAAAACTTCGCATCGGGTGAGCACTAGCAATATAACATTGTTTTTCTTTTACAGAAATCAATAAATCCGATGAAAGAGAACCACTACAATGAAGCACAATACTACCCGATTTCAAGTTAGGGCTCTTTGCTAATTTTTGACAACAAGATTCTAAAACGTCATCGTAAGTGGTAATAAAAGTAATATCAGCTGGTGGCAATTCTTGGATACTTGCGAAAGCCTTTCCCTGTCCAATAGAGGCTATTGCTTTCTTACTACTTTCTAACGAGCGATTACAAACCCCTTGAATAAGAGCAATATTTCTACCTATGATTTGTTTGGCGATAGTTTTTCCCAACCGCCCCACTCCAATAAAATTTATTTTAATGCTCATAGTATTACTCAGGTAAATTATACAGATTTTTTATTTTAATTAGAGTAGGTAGTTATAGGAAGGTCTAAAATGAAAAATTTGACTAAATTTAAAGATAGCTCAGCTTCAAAAGAGCTCTTTTAATATTTTTATATCTTTAAATTTATAAGGCTTATAAAAGAGAAGTTTACATAAATATAAGAC
>NZ_NSHJ01000103.1 GCF_002871095.1 Coxiella-like endosymbiont | reverse complement strand
AAAATATTTTTATTAAATACATAAATATATAATTAAAACATAAATTTAAAATTTTTATAAAATATATCATTAAAATGAATTGATCAGTCTTTTATATAAAAATTTTTTTTATAAAAAAATAAAAAAATAATTTTTTTGATACCTGATTATAGGTGGTATATTTTAAATTATTTTTCTAGTAATTTTAAAAAGTCTTTTTCATCAATGATAGGAATATTTAATTCTTTTGCTTTTTTATATTTACTACCATAATTTTTCCCACACACTAAATAATCCGTATTTTTAGAAATACGGCTACTAGTTTTACCACCAAGATGTTCAATTTTTTCTTTTGCTTCTTTCCGTGTTAAGGTATTTAAACTACCAGATAACACAAAAGCTTTTCCAGAAATTCCTAATTTTAGAGTCACTTTTTCTTTTGACCATTGAATCCCAAGATGAATTAATTTATTGATTAATTCAACATTATATTTTTGTTGAAAAAAACTTCTAATATTTGCAACAGTGATTGGACCAATATCTTTAATATCTAATAGATCTTTATTAGAAGCTTGCATTAGTGGTTCAAGTTCCTGAAAATGCCAAACTAAAGTTCGCACTGTTGTTTCACCAACTCCACGAATCCCTAACGCATATAAAAATCGGGTCAAAGTAGTTGTTTTACTTTTTTCAATGGCAGTTAATAAATTTTTGGCAGATTGTTCACTGATTCTAGGCAAAGCCAAAAGAACAGTTTTATCCAGTTTATAAATATCCGTTATATCTCTAATTAATTTTTTATTAATAAACAAAGTGACTAATTTTTCACCCAACCCCTTAATATTCATTGCTCGACGTGAAACAAAATGTTTAATGGTTTCTCGCAATTGAGCTTGACAATACAATCCCCCCATACACCGCGCTACAGCTTCACCTGCGGGTTTTATAACCTCTGACTGACATATAGGACAACGAGCAGGCATTTTTATTACTTTAGCATTTGGCAGCCGTTTTTCTAATAAAGGTGCAACGATTTCGGGAATCACATCGCCAGCTCGCCGTACAATAACCGTATCACCCACACGAATATCTTTTCGACGAAGTTCATTGAAATTATGTAAACTAGCATTCCTGATTGTTACCTTTCCAACGGAAATGGGTTCCAATCGTGCTACTGGAGTTACCGCACCTGTTCGTCCTACATAAAATTCAATGTTATTTACCACAGTCATTTTTTCTTGAGCTGGAAATTTATAAGCGATTGCCCATCTTGGTGCACGTGATACAAAACCTAATTTTTCTTGAAAAGAAAGAGAATTAACTTTTATCACTACACCATCGATATCGAAAGGAATAATATCCCTAATTTTTTCTAAATTCTTATAATAAAAAAAACAACCTTCTATATCTTGCACTACCATCGTTTCAGAAATAACTGGAATTCCCCATTTTTTAAATTGAACCAAAACGTCGCTATGTTTTTTAGGTAAATTAGTACTTTTAATTAATCCTAATAAATAACCGTAAAAAATTAAAGGGCGTTTCGCTGTAATTCGTGGATCTAATTGTCGTAAACTTCCAGAAGCAGCATTACGAGGATTTACGAATACTTTTTCTCCTCGTTTTTTAGCCTCGTGATTCAATGTTTCAAACCCTTCACGCGGCATTAAAACTTCTCCCCGTATCTGAACAATTTTAGGAAAATTATAACCACGTAATTTTAAAGGAATTGTCGAAATAGTCCGGGCATTTTGAGTCACATCTTCTCCGGAAAAGCCGTCACCCCGTGTTGCGGCACGAATCAATTCACCTTGTTCGTAAAGTAAACTCAATGCTACACCATCCATTTTAGGTTCGCAAATGTATTCAATGGGTGTCTTTGATTTCAATCGCTGTCGAATTCTTTTATCAAAGGCTAGCAACCCTGCTTCGTCAAACACATTATCTAGAGATAACATGGGAATTTCATGAAAAACACTATTAAAGGTTTTAAGTGGTTCAGCACCGATTCTTTGGGTGGGCGAAGTAGACACAATTAATTCTGAATATTGTTCTTCTAATTGTTTTAATTCGCAAAAAAGCTGATCATAAAGCGAATCAGAAATAACAGGATCGGACAAAACGTAATATCGATAATTATAATCGTTAATTGTTTTACGTAATTGCTCAACTTGCTTTCGAATCTTTACAGGAACCACTACTGTTTTCACCTATATTTTAACTAATGTATTTGCTTAAAAAATTTTTACCCATTATTTAGGAAGCTTCAAAATAACGAATCTCAGTGTGAATTTAGAAAACTTTATTTATATTTTATGCTTACGTTACTTTTCATCTTCCCACACCTCATTACCTAAACCTTCACTAACTACCATGCCCTTTCTAACATAGTATTAAAAAGTCTTATTTGGTACGGAACGTGTTTTAATAAAATAAAATCATAATAAAAACAAGAAAAACTATCTATTTTAGAGAATTCCAATATTCTTGCTTTATTTACTGATACTCAACTTCAATCATATTGGACTGTGCTTAGTCTTCATTTTATTTCGATGAAAAATATTTTTCTAGTCATATCGTAAGCTGGTTGATGGTAGCTATAAGGCTTACAATAATTCTTCATACCCAGAGAACTTCATATCCAGAATAAAATATTCTGGAAACGATATATTAAGTAGATTAAAGAGTCAAAATCTTTAAAACATCATTAGATCTGATTGACTTACCTAAAATATGATTTACATTTTCTATTTTAATGTTAGTCTTCTTTCTAGTAAACAAAACTAAAAGCATTGTTTATATTAATTTCTGCCTTGATATTTTAGAAACTCATCATAAGACAATGATTCCAAAATGTAACTTTCAGAATTGACCAATGATCTTCGCTGACCAATCCATAAAATCTACATCTCTCCAACTTTTTTAGTAAAAAATATCAAAAACCATGCAAAATAATGTGAACCAAATAAAGTATACCTATCCCTCTAACCCCACCTCCTCTACCATCTGAATAGCCTCCTTTATATCGACGGAAACGATGCGTGAAATACCCGGATCTTGCATGGTGACACCCATCAGATAATCGGCCATTTCTATGGTTAATTTGTTATGGCTAATTAGTAAAAATTGAACCTCTTTTGACATTTTTTTAACTAACTGGCAAAAGCGCCCAACATTAATATCATCTAACGGTGCATCTACCTCATCTAAAATACAAAAAGGTGCTGGATTGAGCTGAAATAAAGAAAAAACTAAAGCAACAGCAGTTAATGCTTTTTCACCCCCGGATAACATATAAATAGTAACATTTCGTTTCCCAGGTGGTTGCGCACGAACAATAACACCTGTACTTAATAGATTGGTATCTATCATTTCCAAAGCTGCACGACCTCCACCAAAAATTTGTTGAAATAATAATTGAAATTCCTTATTGACTCGATCATAAGTTTCTTGAAATTTAGCTTGTATTTCACGATCGATCTTATGCATGGCATTTTTTAAAATTTTTAAAGCTTCTGTTAAATCTGCATGTTGTTTATCTAAGTAATTTTTTCTTTCATTAATATTTTCATATTCTTCAATAGCTGATAAATTAATTGGACCTATTCGTTGAATACGCTCTACCACATCATCAAGTTTTTCTTGCCAAATATTAATTGTAGCTTCTTCAGGTAATTCATAGATCAATTGCTCATAATTAAATTTGTTTTCATTTAATTGTTCTTGAAGAGTAGTTTGACGTACACTTACTATTTGCCGTTGCATCCGACACTCCTCTAATTGAGCTTGAACTTCATTAAGTACTTTTTGGGTAGCGGAACGTTCGCTTTCAAGATGATGTAAAATGTCATTATTTTTTTTTAAATTTTCTTCCACTTTATGAATTTTTTTTTGCATAGTTAATTGCTGATCCAATTGTATTCGTAATTCTTGGTTCAATGCTTCTAAAGATTTAGCTCCTTCTGATAAGTACTGAGATAATGTTTCCTGTCTCTCTGTTAATTGCTTTAATTGTTGCTGATCTCGTACAATGCTTTGTTTTAATAAATTTAATTGATCCTCGGTGCTTGCTAAACGAAGTTCTAATGCGTCAAGCTCTTTACGTTTTTGATAATCTTCTTCACGGCACTTAACTAATACTTGTTTATGATAATCACGTTCTTGTAATAATTCCTCACGCCGAATAATTAATTGTTGCTTGGCATGGTTCAAAGAATGAGCTTTAGTTTTGATAATTTCTAATTCCTTTTGATATTCCATTATCTTCTGGCTGTAATCGCTTAGCCATTCTTTCAAGTGAAGTTTTTGCTGTTTAGCATCTTCCAATCTAGCTCTTTTAGTATTTAAAGTAGTTTGTATTGTCGTCGCTTCTGAACTTAATTCTTGATAAAACCAAACCAGTGATTCACGATCTGCTTCTTGCTGAATTAATTTTTCTTCACCTGCCTTCAAAAGTACTTCTTGGTCCTTACATTTTTTTTGTTGCTCAATAATGTCGCTTTTTAATTTTTTCAATTCTTGCTCTCGAACTAAAAATCCGTTTTGTGTATCTTGTATTTTAGAAATATGAATCCAATTAGGCCCTAACCATATCCCTTCACGAGTTATTACAGATTCATTATGTTTCAATAAAGGTTGCAATTGCTGAGCTTCCTCTAAAGAATGAGCAATATAAACCCCCCACAACCAATGCTGAAAAGGCCAGTCGCTATTTATTTGGCTGGAAAGAGTTTCTTTATTATCCTGACACGGTTCTACAGATATTGCACTTCGATCAATGAGAGTAAGTTTACCTCCAGAGAGTTCTTTCATAGGAAAGATAAATGCTTCCAATGAATCTACACAAATTGTATCAAAATATCTGCCCAATACAGTTTCTACGGCAACTTCCCACCCAGAATTGACTGTTAAGTTTTGACCTAATCTGGGACGTTCTTTTAAACTTTGACGGAAAAGCCATGTATTGATAGTTTCGCTACTGTTTCCCAAGGCCGATTTTTGCAAAGCTTCTAACGAAGCGATACGCGCTTCCATGGTTTGTAAAGCCTGATACGAGATTTGTAGCTCTACATGCAACACCTTATTGGCTTCGCGTTGGCATAAAATTTTGTTAGCAAAGTTTTGTAACTGAGCTTGAGTTTCTTTGAGGTTTTTACTTAGTATTGCCGAGTGATTTTCCAAAGAAGAAATTTCATTATACAGTTCTTTAAGATGTAACTGACTCAAATTCTCCTGAAATTGCTGACAGCATTTTACTAATTCAGTTAATTGCTTCTCGTAATGCTCTTTTTTAGTGCATATCACTTCAAACTGACTAGTTATTTGTGAAGTCTCAGCTTGGAAAGTCTCCCATATTTCTTGCCACTGATTCATATTTGCTTCCACCTCTACCAAGGCCTCTGAAACAGTAAGTACAATGGTTTTAATAGTGGATTATTGGGACTTTAAACGTTCTAATTCTTCTTCTAATTTAGTGATTTTTTCTTCACATTCTGCAGTATTATTTCGCAATATTTCCCAAACACCTTTATTTTCTTTGAATTCTATGTGCCACTGCTGATTTTTTTCTTGAGTATCTTTAATGCGTTCTTCCAATCGTGCAATATCGGCTTCTAATTTGTAATATTGTTTCTGAACTCCTTGATGTTTTTTATTTAATTCCGTTAATTGTGCTCGTCTTTTTACTATTGCAATTTCAATACGATCTTGATCACTTTGCTTTTCTTTTTGCAAGATCTGTTGTCCATTAATTATTTGATCAAATTCTAAAATTTTACAGTTTAATAGTTTCCATTGTAATGCTTTAATTTGAGCGCTTAATAAGCGTTCTTCTTTTTTATATAGTTTATAACACTCTACAGCATTTACTTGTCGCTTCAAATGATATACTTGTTTAGCCAATTCCTTACAAATATCTTTGACTCGAGCTAAATTTTGTTGAGTATGGCATATCCGATTTTCTGTTTCGCGGCGACGTTCTTTATATTTAGAGATCCCTGCAGTTTCTTCGATATATGCTCGCAATTCTTCAGGCTTTGCTTGGACTAGATTAGATATCATTCCTTGTTCGATGATAGCATAGCTCCGAGTTCCCAGCCCCGTTCCTAAAAAAATGTCAACTACCTCACGTCGGCGTACATGCCTTCCATTGATAAAATAATTAGATCGTCCATCACGTTCTACTTCTCGCCTAATAGCGATTTCAGGATATTGGGCATATGCTGCTCCCCCCACTACTCGTCCATCGCTATTGTCAAAATGAAGCTCAACAGAAGCCTTCCCAACTGGTTTACGTGATCTAGTACCATTAAAAATAACATCGCTCATAGACTGTCCTCGTAACTGTTTCGCTGAGCTTTCACCAATAACCCAACGAATTGCATCCACTACATTCGATTTACCACATCCATTAGGTCCCAGAATGGCATTTATAGGACCAAGAATAGGAATCAAAGTAGGATCAACGAATGATTTAAATCCTGCAAGTTTAATTGTCTTTAAGTACATGATTAATTTTTATTTTTTATTAAGAATTGATTTTAGTTTACCGAAATCAAATGAGAGAAGAAAGAGTAAAAGGCTTTTAGTTTATTTATGATTTTTGGATAAAAGATATCCCAGCTAAGATGCTCTCCTTAGAGTGTATTATCTACTAAATTTTACTAACTGGTTTTTACAATATAGATCTATCATGTTACTTGATTACCAATAACCCTGTCGTTCATTTTCCAGTTAGTTTTTTAAGAAAAGGTACCAAAGTAAACATGACTAGTGAAACAACAAGGGTCGTTGAACCAATTTTTATAAATAAGTGGTTATAAATAGGCAATGATAAATAAGGATCTCTGGATATATTCCCAGGAATGCTGGCGATGCTAGCTACTTTACCTGCAATAATACTAGCGAGCGAAGCACATAAAAACCAAAGGCCCATAATAAATCCCATTAACCGTTGGGGCACATAACGAGCCGCCAGAGACAAACCAAGAGCACTTACCAAAAGTTCTCCCGTACTTTGCAACCAATAAGAAAAAACTAACCACATACCCGAAATTACTCCCTGGTGATTGAAGAAAGAACCTAATGGTAAGCATAAGAAAGCTAATCCACTTAAGAGTGTTCCTAATGAAAACTTAGCTGGTAATGATAAATCCCGATTATGTTTATCCAAGCATTGGTAAAACCAGGCCATTACTGGGCTCATTGCCATTACCCAAAATGAATTGAGCATTTGAAATTGAGCTGGTTGAATTGGAATACCAAGTATTGAGTGATCAACATTGCGCAAAGCAAATAATGACAACGAGGTTGGCATCTGGAAATATAATACGAAAAATACAATACTTTGAGTAAATAAAATTATAAATAAAAACATCCCTTTTCGTTCTTTAGGCTCTGCTTTAGCAATTAAGGTCATATAAGAGAAGAGTAAAGTGATAGTTCCACCCCAAAGAAGCCAAGATACCATTCGATAATGATTTAATAAAAAATTACTCCCAAAGATTAACGCCACTATTCCAAATAAAACATAGCCAAAATAATCCCAACGCATAGGCTTTTGGTCAGGTTTAGACCCTACACCAAGTATACTTTTTCGCATAAAAAGAAAGTTTAAAATAGCAAGAAGTATTCCCGCACAACAAACAGAAAAAGCCACATGCCAACCAAAAATTTTATTTAAAATGGGGGTAAGGTTCATTGAAATAGCCCCACCTATATTAATGGCCATGTAATATAAGGTAAAACCACTATCTAGATTATGAGGTGTCTCTTCGTAAACTTTTGAGAGCAAACTAGAAGGATTGGCTTTGAAAAGCCCAACCCCTACTGTAATAAAAGCTAAAGGAAGTGCAAGATGATGGTTGGAAATTATAGGTAAGGATAATAATAAATAGCCTAACGCTAAAACTACTGCACCTAATAAAATCGTCCGTTTAGTTCCTAATACTTTATCACCAATATATCCACCTAAACATGGAAGTAAAAAAACTAAGGCACTAAACGCAGCAAAAAGAAAATCAGCATGACTATCTTGATAACCCAATTGTTGGACCATATATAAAACGAGCAGGGCTTGTACACCATAAAATCCAAATCGTTCCCAGATTTCAATCAAAAAAATAAGATAAAAAGGTTTAGGTTGCGCAGCTAAAGACTGAACCGACATGAGTACTTCTCCTAATTAGTAGACCATAATTTTGCCACTATATACGGATTTTCCTAAAAATCCAACAAAACAATCAAAAAAATAAATAATTTCAAGCCTTTTACCTGTATCTAAATTTCTCGTTTCATAGCTCTTAGCGATGTTACCAAAGAATAGAATTCTCTGTATTGATTTGTAGGTAATTTGTTACATCATATCCCATAGCGCCTCCTCCTCTACAGGAGTTTTAAAATAGCTACATTAGAGAACTATAAAACATCCTATGTCTTTCCCCCCCCCCTCCACAATCATCTCTAAAAAGAGAAAAATTTCAACGAGCAGATAGCTTGATTGCCTTCTCTGGAGGTTCGTAATAGTTGCTTCATAAAACTCTTCATAAAAGAGTAACATATCAATATTCACCATAAAATTGAATGTATATAGCCACCCCTATATGAAAATTAACAGCCTCTGCTACCTATGGCACGTATACTACCCTCAACACTATTCGGAGGCGCTATTCGGAGAAATACTAAGTAGTTAAATTTAATAATGGAAATCAGCATTTTTTTCGAGATAACTTTTTAAGTTTTTCTGATGATTTCTTGATATCTGAGACAATATTCATCTAAAAGCTCAGTCGGTACCAGTCTAAGTATTGTTGCCATGAATATTTAGTTACTTAAGTAGGCATCACTCTACCTTATGAAGTGCAGAACAAATAACTTGAGGTGTTTTATACTTCAACCATAGCAATTATTTTTAAATAAAACCCCCTTATATTTCATAACTATAGTCAGATATTTTTCCAATTTAAAATTTAAGTAACTTGAATCTATAAATTTTTTTGAGGATCTACCGCTCGAGGTATTGACACCAGTTCAGCATCGGTATCGCACATAGTTTCAATCTTATTTAAATATAATAACTCAAAGTACACCACACATATTTGTGTATCAGAATTCCACCTTTTCTACAGAAAGCTTAATTTACTTAATAAACTAATGAACAATCTTATTTATGCTAATGAACAATCTTATTTGTGTAGAAACAAATTACATTATAAAAGCATGTTGTGATCTCTATATTATGGAGATGTCTAAAAACTTATAACTTCTCGACTACGAGAGAGAACACAAGCACATACTAAAAAAGAGAAGACAATTACGATCTCAAGAACTATAGAAAAGCTCTTACTTCACGAAGAGCTACTTAATATCCTTTTAATGTTTATCGACTTATTGCGTAAAGTCTATGTTTTGACAAAAACATCAAAAATCTCAGTATTCTTAAGAGAACTTTCAACTCAATCAAAATAAAAAAAACGAATATTCGTATCGTACACATCAAATCAGCAGAAAAAAGTTACCTGATGTTTTTAGGAAATAAATTTTCTTCTCTACAAAGAAAATATTCCCCCCCTAAAATTATCAATTTTTACAGGCTTTGATTACTAACCGTACGGGTTATAGTCAACTTAAATGCT
The DNA here is from genome assembly GCF_002871095.1 of Coxiella-like endosymbiont. Classification (GTDB taxonomy): domain Bacteria; phylum Pseudomonadota; class Gammaproteobacteria; order Coxiellales; family Coxiellaceae; genus Coxiella. The sequence goes on along the minus strand of NZ_NSHJ01000103.1, from coordinate 1,223 downwards.
AAATATAATATTGGACTTTTCACCTAGACCCTTATAATTACAGTATAATTATAAGATCTCTATTTATAAGATCTCTATAATATAATAAATTAGAAGCATTGAATAGGAAAAGTATATTTCGAATTTTATAACACAATCAGAACAATTATTTTAAGATAACAATATTAAAATTTTTATATTTCTAAGAATAGCAAACATATTGCTTAATATATATTTAATATATATTTAACTTAAGAAAGAGATACAAATATATTAAGCGAAAGATACAAAGAAAACAGATAAATTTCAGAAAAATATATAACAACAATACCGCATGTATTTTAGTACGTACATTAGAAAATTGTTATACCATTTTTAGTATCGCATATTCTCTATCAATATCCCTATTAAAATCATTTCATGAGTATATCGCTAAACTTAAAAGATCAGGGGGGATATAGTAGTTCTATTCACTCCACCGTCATTACACCCCCAGAAAGTTTTATAAAATTGAAATGCAAATCTAGCGTTACGAAATGCATGAATAAGCGGGATTAAAGCTACCACTCTTTACAAATATAAAGAAAGAAAATGCACTTTCCGATTTTTGTACAAAATAAGTTAGCTTCGATAACGTATATTTATAAATGAGCAAAAAAGATTAGTCTTACATTTAATCAGCAAAACTATTTAAAAATTTATTTACATATGCCTTTCTAAATGGTAATATTATTGTCATCTGACAACTGAAACAATATCTATTCTCATATTACTTATCATCTTCATAGTATGAAGATGGGAACCCTTTGTTACAAATAAAAATCAATTGAAAAATAGCGCTCTTACCATTCATTCAATCATTAAAAATAGAAAATTAAGTCAAAATTTTAATTGCACAAAAAATTATCTCAATTGGGATTGGCTCACATTGGACTATTAAAAACTCGTCAAGTCAAACGAAAAATCCGTCATTAGTTTCATCAAACTATCAATGAAATCAAATTTCTACTAAAAAAGCAATCTGAAGGGAAAAAGAGTCTCCGAAAAAAATCTGTTTTTTCAAACAGGCTTTTAATCAAATCTATTCTTATCTACTTTCTCTTCTGTACCAGATTACATAGCTACTATTGATATAGGCGATATTAGAATCCAGTCGCTAGAACCGTTTCGATCCTTAGAAAAACTCTAGAGACCTTGAATATTTCTTACACCATTTAAAAAATCCCTTAAAAAAATTAGCGCCT
>NZ_NSHJ01000102.1 GCF_002871095.1 Coxiella-like endosymbiont | reverse complement strand
GCTATACCCCTATCTGTAAACAAAAGTACAATTAAAAAAAATACGATCTTTGTTTGTTGAAAAGCTATCATATACTCTTATGACTTAAAATTTTTCAAGAGAAAATTATACGATTTTTTTCTTTGTCTGCATTCTTTTACTCTCCTTTCTCCAATATCAAGATTTTAAACCTTATTTTACTCCGATACTGATATGAATATCAAAAAAACAAACTGATTTGTAAAATTCAACCAAACCTATCGCTTATCGCTAAATACACCATATCTATCAGCTATTTTAAACGGCATAGAGAAGAGGGGGGGGAATTATTGTATGGACTTCAATATTTAAATTATTGAGTGGAAAAGTTGGGGATCTTCTAAGAAATATGAATGTCGTTCTATCCTTATCTCAAAAATAAACAACAGGAACTTTTTGGGGATAATAACAAAATTAAAATGAGTTATTGATCTAGTAACAGCCATGATAGCACTAGCATGATAGCACTAGTTAATTTAGTAGTCATCTTTGTTAACGATGACATTACTACTTAAAGACAGAGTGTTTATTTTTTATCGATTATTAAATTACAAACTAATTAAATATTAAGAGAGCTTAGTAAATACTCACAAAGAAATTAGCAAAGACTATAAAAAATAGAGAAACCTTATTTCGTTGGTAAACAACCTACAATCTATAAACTCCATTAGCAATCTCATTATAACTGAGTGGGATTTTACCTGAGCATCAAACAAGAAAAGATTATCGATAAAAGATAAAAGTATAGCTAAGAAGTATGTTTAATCGCCCTAAAATCATTAGTACCCTATTTAAACAAATATTTTTTCATGATTAATTATTATAAAATTTTTGTAGCTATCCACGTTAAGCTTCATGATCCCATTTGAAGATAGCTTATTTGAGAGGGAAGATATTATTTTGCAACTACTTGAATTTATGCAAAGATCAGTAAAAATGCTTTTGTGTCATTTTAATCTTCATTCTATAGCTCATATTACCGTCAGAAGATTAATATACATTTCTTACGTTTATTCCCTCTTTTATGAATCCATCCTGGATATTTAAAGTTGAAATTGGTCGGTAATTTTCAGTAATTATAAAAGAAAAAAAGTTATAAACCAAGAAATGGTCTACACTTTAATATAGGAATCAGAGAATAATTCTCTTTGTGTTGCTACATAAAGACACAAACAAAATTATAAATTTACTGCTTACCTTAGATAAAAAACTTGGATAATTTATGAAATTCACAGTTCTTCCACCTAAAAACCCAACGTTATGATGTATTGATAACATCTAAAAATTACTCATTTTCGTTCTTATATCGGAAAATGGTAGCAACTTACAAACCTTTATTTCTGCAATAAAGACACAGTTTAACTATGAGGGTAATACAGCACAGCACCGGTAGAATTATTATTCAGTTAAGTGTGTAGATATATGTGGATGTGTGCAACCTTAAAATACGCTAAAAATATCATACCTCTCAGAAGAGGTATATTTTTCATAGTGACTTTGCTGAACATAGCAATTTTCAGTAGACTTTTCCATAAGGCTCTTGATAAAAGTATCAATATGAATTTATTAAATTAACGGGATTAACAAAAAAAACTGAGCAAGAATTTTATAAATTAATTAGAATTTTATAAATTATTATATAAGGATGGATAGTTAAAATATTTATCTTGCCCTTCTTCCTAAATACCTCGGCATTGATATACCTATGCAAGCATGCTCACGGTAAAGTAATTTAAAACAAAGCGTCAGTATTTATTACGTAACCGAAACAATAAAAAAACAGGAAGACCCATTTTTTACTAAACTTAAGTTTTCAATCTTACCCAAAATACTATAGAAAGTTTACACACAAATCCACACCCTTTGTGTATATATTATCTATCCTTCAGTTCTTCTATAGAAGGTATCCGACCTTTCCTAATCTTGGAAAGAAACCAGGTCTTAATTAAACAACAAATATTACCTAAGATCTAGAAAAAATTTAAAGTAAGAGATGCTTATTTTCTTGAATAACCTGTACCTTGTACAATTAACTCATTAAGCAGAATTTTCCGAAAAACTCTTGAAAAACGGTTAGGTTAATAGAGTAGAATTTTAATAATCCCTAGTCTATAATTACTATTCATCGAATTACTCACATAGGTAAACAAGCATGGTTAAGTCCGAACTCATCAATCATATCGCAGCACAACAAAAAAGAGTCTCATTAAAAGATGTTGAACTCAGCGTTCATCATATTTTAGAGCAAATGAGTATTACTTTAGCCTATGGAAAACGCATTGAAATCCGAGGATTTGGTAGTTTTTCTTTGCATTATCGTCCTCCCCGTAAAGCACATAACCCAAAAACAGGCGAACGTGTTTATACTGAAGCGAAATACACACCACATTTTAAACCAGGTAAAGATTTACGAGACCGCGTTAATAACAATCGACATCGGTATCAAATCACTAAAATTCATAATGATGAATGCTGATGCTGTTGTTGAATAGTTAACGCTAACGGATAAAGTCGTTTCCGCGAAATACCGCTGATTTTCGTCGCTAAAGCTACCGCCTTTTTAAAAGATAACTCCTGAAGCAATACTGTTAATAAACGACTATGTTCTTCATTGATTTCTTTTGTTTTTTCCAGATGTCGTCCCTCAACAAGAATTACAAATTCGCCCTTTTGTTGTTCTAAGTTTTTATTTAGCCATTTTTTTAATTCTAATAAGGACGAAGTATAAATAGTTTCAAATTTTTTAGTTAACTCACGAGCTATCGTAGCCATACGTTCTGGACCAAAAATTTCATTTAATAAACTAATTAAATTTTGAATCCGATATACGGATTCATAAAAAATAAGAGTACGCGACTCTGTTTTTAATGATTCTAATTTTTTTCGGCGTATTTCCCCATGAGAAGGAATAAATCCCTCAAAAACAAAGCGTTCAGTGGATAATCCAGAGGCAACTAAAGCAACAATTCCTGCACAGGCCCCAGGAATAGGAATTACTCGGATTCCTGCTTTTCGCACTGCACTGATTAATCGATAACCCGGATCACTAATAAGGGGAGTTCCGGCATCAGAAATCAAGGCAATATCATACCCTTGCTTTAATTTTTTACATATTAAAACAGTCCGAGTAGCCTCATTATGTGCGTGTAAAGATAGCAAAGTAGTACTTATTCCATGATATTGCAGTAAGCCTTTACTATGACGAGTATCCTCTGTTGCGATTAAATCAACCGCTCTAAGTGTCTCAATCGCGCGCAAAGTAATATCTTTCCGATTACCAATAGGAGTCGCTACAATGTATAAACAACCAAACAAAACAGTGCTCCTTGACACTCTTCCAGTCTACGATAGACTTTATCCATGTGGCAAAAATTTTCAACTATCTGCTCTTTCTTCATTCTTAGCTGCGTTTTCCTATTTACTAGTTGTACAAAACGATCCCTTACAGATATCAATCATCAAATATTTAAGGAATGGGTAAATAATTCAAATCCCTCGTCTCTTAAAATTGCTTTACTCTTACCACTAGAGGGTCAGCTTGCTGAACAAGCGAATGCAATTTGTAATGGGTTTTTTGCTGCTTATTATCAGGCAAAACACAACTCAAAATTAATACCAACGATTTTGGTACTCAATACAAATCATAAAAATATTAACACCGTTTACCAAAATGCTCTCCAAAAAGCAGCCAATATTATTGTGGGCCCTCTTACTAAAAAAAATATCGCTGTACTTGTTAATTCTCATATGCTATCAGTCCCTACATTAGCTTTAAATACTTTAGCTAAAGCGAGGAATCCTTATTTATTCCAATTTGGATTATCCCCACTCGATGAAGCTACCCAAACAGCGTTACGAATATGGAATGACCACCATACTCATATTCTCATGATCACCCCATGGGGGAATTGGGGCAATGCAATTGCTCAAGCCTTTCAAAAACAATTAGAATCTCTCGGCGATAAAATAACTGCACAATTAACTTATAAAGTTAACACGAATTTAAACAATGAAATTTGTCAATTATTGAATATTGACCAATCGGAACGTCGGGAACAACATCTTAAGCATGTACTGTATGAAAAAATTCGCTTTATCCCCCGTCGGCGAGAAGATTTTGACGCTATTTTTCTGGTTGCCAACTTCAGTAAAGCAAGACAAATTATTCCATTGCTTCACTTTTATTACTTAGGTGATATTCCTATCTATGCAACTTCAGCCATTTACTATCCCAGCAGCGTCATTATCGACCATGATTTAGATGGCGTAATATTTGACGATATACCTTGGGTATTAGCTCCTAAACAATTACCCTTATCCATTAAACAAATTCAGGAACGAATACGTACACTTTGCCCAAATTCCTATACTCAAAACTCTCGCCTTTATGCATTAGGGGTTGATGCCTATCAAATTTTACCGAAATTATATAAAATGAGTTTAATATCTCAATACCATACTAATAGTGCTACCGGTGTCTTATATTTACTGCCTAATCAGCAAATTTATCGCCAGCTCTTATGGGCAAAAATAATTAATGGCCAACCACGATTAATTAAATAATTATTAAAAAAAACTCACTTATCTGTTTCTTTTACTATTGATAATTTAGACTGATGTTTTAGTGAACTAAAAAAATTCATTTTAATGCTAAGAAAATATCTTATTATTTTCTTAAAAAATATCTTGTCACTTTCATAAAAAAGCTTAATTCTAATTAACAAAAATTTTAGATATCCAATTAGATATCAAATAGAAAAAATTGATTTCATGATGTCTTAGAAATTAATTTATTTTTTGTAGAAATTTTCTACCATCTATTTATTCTATTTTATCAATCTTGTAACTACTGTTTTTTACTACAAACAGTATCAGTTTATATCAAAACTGCTTTGTATGATATTTATTAAAGCATCCTCTTTTCAATCAAAGCTGATCTCTTTTTATGATGTTTTATCAGTATTGCTAAGAACAGCTAAATTACGTGGATAAAAAATGCAATTAAGGTAGAATACTAATTTTTCTTTGAGAGTGTTGATATGAATTTATTTCAACGTATTAAACACAATTTTAATGAAAGCGTTCAAACTAAAATAACAGCTGCTGAAGTATTACTCGATCCCATTGCTCAAGCAGGGGAATTAATGGTTCAGTGTTTGCTTTCAAATCATAAAATTTTAAGTTGTGGAAATGGTGGATCTGCAGCAGATGCACAACATTTTTCGTCAGAAATGCTCAATCGGTTTGAAGCAGAGCGCCCGAGTCTTCCAGCTATTGCACTCACTACTAACGCCTCTACCGTTACATCAATTGCAAATGATTATAGCTACCATGAAATCTTTTCTCGACAAATCAAAGGGCTTGGAGCAAACGGTGATATTTTATTAGCTATCAGCACTAGTGGCCGTTCAAAAAATATTCTTAATGCCGTAAATGCTGCTCATCACCGTGAAATGAAGGTTATTGCATTGACAGGACGGGATGGAGGAGAAATTGCAACTTTGTTAACTCCCAATGATATAAAGATACAAGTTCCTTCAGAATCTACAGCTCGTATTCAAGAAACTCATTTACTGATCATTCATTGCCTCTGTGACATTATCGACCACCAATTATTTGAATCGGGGGAATAAAAAATCGCTGTTTTACAAGATTTTAAGGAGTTATTAACCATGAAAAAAATAATAATCTTATTAACGCTTGTTTGTTCTCTTGTAGGATGTGTACTGCCTGCCGTATTGATAGCAGGTGCTACCGGTGCGACACTTGGTGGATCTGTGATTTATGATCAGCGCACTTATCAAACAATGAAGCAAGATCATAATGCCCACTCAATCATCCAATACCAATTGGATAATAATTCTCTCTTAAAAAGAAATTCTCATATTAGTATTTCGGTATTTAATAATATAGCGTTGCTCGTAGGACAAGCTAAAACACCTAAAATTCGTGATTACAGTTATCAAACTGTACAGAAAGCTTCTGCATACATCCGACGTATTTATAACGAAATTACTATTGGAGTCCCCCTCTCTCCGGTACAACAAGCTTTTGATTCGTGGATCACTACTAAAATCCGAGTGGCTATGTTAGGAAAAATCGGTTTGCACTCTTCTAATCTAAAAGTAGTTACTGAGAATAAAGTGGTTTATTTAATGGGTATAGTCAGTCCCAAACAAGCGGCTATGGCAGCAGATGTTGCACGACGAATTTCAGGAGTGAAAAAAGTAATAAAAGTCTTTGAATATGAATAATTATATCAAGTTTATTATAATCCAAAAAAAGAACGAATCAACTGAGAAAGGTAGATAACGGGTGTGACAAGAATTCGATTGAGTAATCCAAACAGCAACAAGCTCAACAAAATCCAAATTCCATAAGAGTCTATTTTTGAATAGTTATAAACTACTTTAGGAGGGAAGATTACAGAAACAATACGACTTCCATCTAAAGGGGGAAGGGGAATTAGATTAAGAATCATCAATATTACATTGATTAATATTCCAAAAATACCAGCGTTATAGAAAAAACTGGTAATGTTTCTTAAGATTAACTTTTCTACTCCACTACCCCAAGTGAGACTCACCTTCGCAATAGCCGCCCATAATAAAGCCATAAGTAAATTAGCAAAGGGGCCTGCAAACGCCACAAGAGCTATATCTCGTCGGGGTTTTTTAAAATTATGCCAAGTTACAGGAACCGGTTTCGCCCAACCAAAAGCAAAAGTAAATTTACTTAAAATAAGCATTAAAATTGGTAAAATCAGAGTTCCTAAAGGGTCAATATGTTTCATAGGATTAAAGGTAACCCGTCCAATCTTAAGAGCAGTTTTATCGCCTAATTTGCTAGCTACCCATCCATGAGCCACTTCATGCAAAGTAATTGCAAACAATAAAGGTAAAACAATAAATGCGATGAGATGAATGATATCGCCATAATTCATGAGACTAGTATACCAAATGTAAAAAAATTATTTAACGATTTTAAGATTTGGCCTTCCTCTTTTCAGTAGTGCTGTTTGGTTTGAAGGAGGGGGCGGATTTTTATCACCACTATCTTCTTCCTCGTTGAATACCATTCCTCTTCCATTTTCAAAGGCATAAATCGCTTTTATTGCTAACATAGGAATAAAAAGATGATAACCAATTCCGGAAAAACGAGCATCAAATTCAACTGCGTCGTTACCTATTCGTAATCGGCCCACTGCTTGAGGCTCGATATTCAAAATTATTTTTCCATCTTCTACAAATTGTTCCGGAACTTTTACATTAGGCATCCCAGCATCTACCAGAATGTAGGGGGTCAATTGATTATCAATAAGCCACTCATAAATAGCCCGTAATAAATAAGGGCGGGTAGAGGTCATTTTTAGGGAAAGGTTAGCAGTCATTACGCTCTCTATATTCGCGTTCAGCTTCATTTAAGCTGGCTTGAAAGGATTCTCGATCAAATAATCGATTTTCATAATTAGCGATAGCTTTTGCCGAACGAGGTAATTGAATCCCTAAATAACTTAATCGCCATAATAATGGCGATAACACACAATCTATTAATGTAAACTCATCATTCATAAAATAAGGTTTTTCAGCAAAAATCGGTTCCATCAACACTAAATCTTTCTTAAGTGCCTCACTTTCAGCTTCTGCCTGTTTAGAAGAACCTTCTTCAATAGACTTTACCCGGGGATATAAATCATGCTCAATACGATACATTAATAAACGAAATTTTGCTCGAGCTACTGGATAAACAGGCAGTAAAGGAGGATGGGGAAAACGCTCATCTAAATATTCCATGATAATATACGAATTAAACAAGACTAAATCACGATCTACTAAAGTAGGTAAAGTACCATAAGGATTAAGTTCAGTCAAATCTTCACTGGGTTGATTAACATCAACATTAATAATGTAAACACTGACACCTTTTTCTGCCAACACAATCCGTACTTGATGGCTATAAATGTCTGTAGGACCTGAATAGAGCGTCATAATGGAACGCTTTAACATGATCATTTTAACCGGTGTATTATTTTAAGATTATCGTTTAGAATATTGAGTACCTTTACGTGCCTTATGACGCCCCACTTTTTTACGTTCAACCATGCGAGGATCTCGAGTTACAAACCCTGCTTTTCGCAATACCCTGCGCCATAAACTACTTTTTCCATCTTCTTCGTCGTAGTTTATTAAAGCTCGGGTAATCCCATGACGAATCGCACCTGATTGGCCGCTTTCACCACCACCTTCAACGGTAGCATAGATATCAAATTGAGAGTGAACATCAAGACTCACTAAAGGTTGACGAACTACCATACGAGCAGTTGCTCGACCAAAATATTCATCTAAGTCTTTTCCATTTACCTTAATCTTTCCAGAACCTCTGCTCAAAAAAACCCGAGCACAAGCCATTTTACGACGTCCTGTACCTAAATTTTGCTTTTTTACTACTTGTACTACCATAAATCTTTTAAAGACTCCTTATTCTAACTCAATCAATTTAGCTTGCTGTGCTTTATGGGGATGCTGATTTCCGACATAAATTTTTAACTTACGATAGATTTCACGCCCTAAAGAGTTTTTAGGTAGCATACCTTTAACCGCTAATTCTAACACACGTTCCGGATGCTTTTCCTGTAAGGAATTAAAATTAATAGTTTTTATTCCGCCGGGATAACCAGAATGATGATGATATCGTTTGTGTTCTCGTTTCTTTCCAGTAACTCGAAGCTTATCGACGTTGATAACAATGATAAAATCACCTGTATTGACATTAGGAGTATATTCTGGTTTATGTTTACCGCGTAAGCGCAGAGCAATTTGGCTTGCCAAGCGCCCCAACGTTTTACCGTTTGCATCTACTAATAACCATTTGGAGCTAATGGTTTTTGTGTTTGCTATATAAGTTGTCACAGGTTTTTAATAACTTTTAATTGGAATAGAATAAGAATATTATACAGCACATTTTTTGGATACGCAAGCTCGCTGTCTTTCATTATAAATTCTCTATTATCAATATAAACATAAACTTAAACATAAACTCACAGCAAGATAAACATAAACTCACAGAAAGCACTTCAAATTTTATGATTTTAGAGGAGGAAAAAATAATTTACCGTAAACCGTAAACTAAATAAAATTAAAAACTTCCAAAAAAAAGATTTGCTTTCATTAAAACTATATCTTAAATTTTATACGGTCATAAAAAACATACATAACAACAATAAAAAATAGAAACTTCTCATACCAACAAAAAAAGAAACAAGGGAAATCTGCTCAATGACGAACCCACCAGCAGTACTAGGAAATTTAAAATCTCTACTCGACGACGAAAAAACAACCCTTAACAAAAACATAGCCTCTCATCTTCCAGAAAACAGCAAAAAACTAAATCCCTAACCTCATGCATGAGCATATCTTAAATAAATAATCAAGCTTAATTTATATTTCACTTAATGAAAGCAATTACTCTACTCAGCAAAAAAAATGTAAGTGCTCTTCTAGAAGAACTTACCATTATCATGTATTACCATCTTCAGATAGATGGCGATTATTGAATTGACTCTTACAGACTTAATAAAATGTGTTCTAAAACAGAAACATACCACTACCCACCGCCCCGAGGAGGTGGTCAATTCTTTTACTGGTGAAAAAATGACTGTCAAAACTAAATCTGTTGATGAACTTATCAAAGTTCGTACTTTGAAATAATTTAAAAGCAATGCTTCAGTCAGTTTTTATCTTTCTTTCCCTTCATTATTTGGAAAGGATATCGTATTCCCCCTCAATAATGACGCTCAGCTATCTCTATATTATATATAGATATAATATATCCTCTTATTTAAACATTGAATATTCAATGAAACTTTATGTCTTAACATTTAAGAGCATATGCTTCTCTTAAATATTAATATTATATTCTTCTCATGAAGAAACTAGAATTGCTGATTTTTTATTGTGATTCTTTTAAATTTTAACTATTTACTAGCTCAAGCAGAGACCTCTTGATTTTTCCTGGAAAAATGGGAAAAAGAGAAACTTCATACAAAAATAGATGAATAGAGGAGTAGTATTTAACTATATTGAACCATATTAATCAATTAAATTAATCAATTAAAACATTAGAATTCAAGTGCAACGAATTCTCCACAGATAAACCTTCTAAATCAGATCTAAAAAAGAACAATAGTAAAAAATTGACTTAAATTTAAAACTTTCCATCAACAAATAAGCAATAGAACTTCTGCTTCAGAATAAAAAAATCATTATAAATGTATCAGAAAAGTATCACCACTCCTAGAACAAGTCGAACATTAATAGCTTTAGGTACTCAGGAAGAATCTATTATCTGAGGTTAACCTAAAATATAAATCGATAATATTAATGAAACTATAACCCTAAAAAAATGCTTGCAAGAATTTAATAAACTTAATATAAGCATTAAATATTCTTCGTTCTTCCAGAAACAATCTTGGCTCTTTAAATTTCATTTAAAGAGAGCATTTTCAAAACTTGAAAACATGTCTTCCTACATCAATGCAATTAATCTAGTCAGCTCAAAGAATCACTTGATGATCAAAACCAACTACTAATTTATTAAAGAATCATTTTAATAAGCATGAAAAAGATTAATTAAAAACACTCCAGAAAAGAAAATATAAAAAATATAATATTTCTAATCGTTTGAAACGATTAGGCCAATATGTATAATTTCAGCAATCCACCATCTATCACTGTAAAACAGTGCTTGTATTAGGATTCTTCAAAAAACAGTACCTGAAGAACAAAAATCTAAAAAAGAGCAAAAAAATAAAATAGCGGTGGTTTTTTGAGATCGTAGTTTTTACTCCTACTCTGAGCTAATAAAGAAAATTTAGGGAAACCAATATGTCATTTAAAACTATTCAAAACAGCATTGAAAAGTTTCCTCTAGATAATACGAGTCTAGAAAAGTATACTATTTTGGATTCAACGAAAATGGAAACTAAAAATCCCACAATAGTTCAAATATAACTAAATACT
>NZ_NSHJ01000101.1 GCF_002871095.1 Coxiella-like endosymbiont | reverse complement strand
AAAGTTGTATAAGAGACAGATTTACAGTAAAGTAAAGTATTACTTTAAAGTAAAATGTTACTATAATAAGTAATACCTTAGTATTGTTGGATACTTGTTGTTCCCTTATTCTGGCGACGCCGGGCAATAACAGCTTTAGCTAATTTACTAAATGCTATTTCTGTGTCTTCCCAGGAAATACAAGCATCAGTGATGCTTTGTCCATACTTTAGTAGTCTACCAAATTTTAGAGGTTGTTTACCTTGAATTAAATTGCTTTCAATCATAACGCCAAAAATTGAGAAGCTTCCTTGATGGATCTGGCCGCAAATTGAATCTATAACTTGCATTTGTTTTCTATGATCTTTTCCGCTATTACCATGGCTGCAATCGACCATTATTGAAGGGAATAAATGGGCTGACTTTAATCTTTTGATAGTTTCTGCAATTGTTATTGGGTCATAGTTAGTACCTTGAATGGAACCACGCAAAATAACGTGACTGTCTTGATTACCTGTAGTGCTAATAATAGCAGCGATGCCCTGTTCGGAGACACCTAAGAAATGATGGGAGTGATGCGCAGCAAGGACAGCGTCAATAGCTACTTGTATGCTTCCTGTTGTTCCATTTTTGAAGCCAATCGGCATTGAGAGTCCTGAAGCGAGTTCTCGATGAATTTGACTTTCGGTGGTACGAGCTCCGATGGCTGACCAGGTCGTTAAGTCGGAGATGTATTGAGGAATAATGGTATCTAAAAATTCACTACCGGTAGGTACTCCTAACTGATTGATATCTAAAAGTAAACGTCGGGCGATTCGTAAACCTTGATTAATTTGAAAACTGTTATCTAACTGGGGATCATTTATTAAACCTTTCCATCCAATAATAGTGCGAGGCTTTTCAAAATAAACTCGCATAATAATAAATAATTCACTTAAGTATTTGGGAATACGATCTTTAATTCGAGAAGCGTATTCCAGAGCAGCTTTAAAATCATGTATAGAACAAGGACCGACAACAACTAACAAGCGATCATCTTCTCCATGGATAATGCTTTTAGTAGCTGCGCGTGCTTGGTTTATCTTACTGGCAATTCTGTCTGTTAAAGGTAACTCCTCCATAAGAAGAGCGGGAAGCATCAAGGGCCGTATAGTTTTTATTCTTAAATTGTCTGTTTTTTGCATAATACCGACCTTATAGTCTGCGTTTCAATTAATTATGGTGAATTTAAAAACATAAACACAGATACTTAACGCTTTTAAGCGCTAAACCAAAAAGAATAGAAAACGAAATCAACTCTGTATTTTACAATCATAATATTTTTACTATTTTTTTCTAAATTAAGCATTCTTTGATTGATTATATAGTAGTAAAATTACTTAACCAAAATTTATTCAATTTTTGTATTTATGTTTGATTATAACTATTTTTGATTTAAAATGATGCTTGAATTTTATTTATTCAGGAGTAAAAATAAAAATAAAAACTTTTAGAAAGTTTTTTATTAGGTTTTTAACAATTACTTTATTAGCTGGTTATACACTTCATCAGCTAGCCGTGGATATTCATCTAAACGCTTAAAGAAATTACCGATATGTTTTTGGTAATTTTATTTTCTATACAGTAAATTGTATCGTGTGGTAACCATGATGCATGATAGGTACTTTTATGAACGCAGTAGTAAAATATGTACAATTTATAGCTAAATTCCAAGTAATGGTCTTATTCTTCATTGTAGCAGGAGATAATATCTAATTAGAACTGTTGTTTTATTATGGTCATGATAATAATATGGCAGTTTAAGCAAACAAAATAAAAATAGTAGATGCTAAAACTAAATAGTTTTAAGATTTTATTGATTTTTTAGTCACTAAGATGCATTTAGAATAAGTAGGTTGTAAAGAGCTTATTTTGACTCAAAATCTCTATATCTCTTACTCGCTTCATTTACAAATTAAATAATGGGGATACATCAATTTACGTACGTTAAAAAAAATTGTGATTTGGGGTTCTTTCCACGGAGAGGAAACTTTATGGAAGGATCGCAGTTTCTAGAATTAATCAATAGTTTCATATGCTACATTCTAGGTTTTTACTTATTGCGATCACTGTCATGCTAGTTTAACATATTAACTATGTTGCTATTATTAGCTATTGCAAAATAAATGCTAATCTTTTAGAGAGATTTTAGTAGCTTTCTTGATCATTAGTGATAGTGGTTTATAAATAATATGCTCTTAGTTTAATTGCAAAAGCTGTGTACCTTCATCTACTAAGTCACCGATTTTGCAAAGTAGGGCTTCTATCACTCCATCTTTAGGGGCAGTGAGAGTATGCTCCATTTTCATGGCTTCTAAAATAAGAAGGCGATTGCCTTTTTTTACTGATTGATGAGGTTTAACAAAAATTTCAATAATAGTGCCTGGTATTGGAGCAATCAATTGACTATCAGAAATTACTTCGTTAGTAATTGAAGCTTTAGGGTCTTGCTTTGAAAGTACAAAATAGTTCGCTTTATAAAAAATATGCCAATCTTCTGCACAAAGAATGGCAGCTGCTTCTAAAACTTTATTGTTGTAAATAATTTTAAACTGATGACGATTTTGCTTTTGTCCAGTAATCAAAAATGAACGTTGCATAAAAATTAATTGATCACCATTGGGCTTTTCCATAGCTTTAATTTCGAAACTATTTTCTTTATACCAAAATTGTAAGATTTTTTCAGGCGGTGAAAATAAACGCCAATTGTCATGAATAAACCATGGAGAGTACGGATCTACTGATTGAGACACTAATTTTTGTATTATCATTTTTTGTTGCTGCAACTCGGCAAAACAAGCAATTAATAAAACCTCGTCAGGTAATAATTCTTTTTGAAGAATTCTAGAGATTTCAGTTTCAACTAATGTTGTATGAATTTTAGCCTCTTTAAAGACTTGAGTGCTACAAATTTGGTGTAGAAAGGATATGTTTGTATTGATTCCAATAATAAAAATTTTTTCTAAAGTATTTTGTAATAATTGTAAAGCAGTTGCTCGATCTTTTTCATGAACAATTAATTTGGCGATCAGGGGGGAGTAATAGGGAGTAATAATATCATTTTGAGTGACTCCTGTATCAAAGCGTATTCCTTTGTCTTCGGGAGGTAAATCAAAGTAAATTAGTTTTCCTATAGAAGGAGAAAAATTATTTTTACAATTTTCAGCATAAATCCGGGCTTCAAAAGCATGTCCTGTGACTTTGATTTGTTCTTGAGAGAAAGGAAGAGGTTCTCCGCTAGCGATTCTGAATTGCCATTCTACTAAATCTAATCCAGTTATCATTTCTGTTACCGGATGCTCAACCTGTAAACGAGTATTCATTTCCATAAAGTAAAAATTTTCTGACTGATCTACCAGAAATTCCACTGTTCCAGCACCTTTATAATTAACATTTTTTCCAGCTTTTATAGCAGTTTCTCCCATTTTTTGTCGGGTAGTGTTTTTTAGATGCGGGGCAATCGCTTCCTCAATAATTTTTTGGTAGCGACGTTGAATAGAACAATCTCGATCAAATAAGTAAATGCCATCGCCTTTCTGGTCTAGAAAGATTTGTACTTCAACATGCCGCGCCGGTTTTATATATTTTTCCAGAAACACAGTATGATCATCGAAACTTGATTTTGCTTCTCGTTGGACGGATCGCAGTGCGTTTTCTAAGTCATTATTATTCGTGACCAAACGGATTCCTTTTCCCCCGCTGCCAGCGGCTGCTTTAATTAAAAGAGGGAATCCTATTCTTATAGCTTGCTCTTGTAATATGTTTAAATCTTTGAAAGCACCTTGATAACCTGGTATTACGGGAACACCAACTTTTTCCATTAATTCCTTGGCTTTACCTTTGTTTCCCATAACACTAATAGCCTGAGGGGGGGGGCCAATAAAAATCATTTTTTTTTGTTGGCATAAACTGGCGAATTTTGCATCCTCAGCTAGAAATCCATAACCTGGATGAATAGCTTGTACTTTTGCTTCCAACGCAACATCGATAATTTTTTCACGATTTAAATAACTTTTTGCAGGAGGAGGCGAACCAATAAAAAAAGATTCATCAGCTAATTTGACATGACGCGATTCTTGATCAATCGAAGAATACACTGCAACAGTTTTAATGCCATATTTTTTAGCTGTTTTAATGATTCGACAAGCAATTTCACCGCGATTCGCAATTAATAATTTTTGAAACATAGAAATACTAAACTCCTTAATGAACGATTAGAGTTTATTTTTTAAAAATACTTTAATTCTATCTTGAGCTTCTTTGGAGGAACAAACGGTAGCTAATACTGCTGCAGTTTGCGAAACAACAGTTTGGTTAATTGGATATAAATTGTTAAGCAATTGTTTAACCTGAGATAAAGCTTGCGGACCATTTTCAGTAATTAATTTAGCTAGATTTTTTCCAGTTGTTAGTAATTCATTTTGATTAATAATGTGGTGGAGAAGTCCTAATTTTTGGGCTTCTACAGCATTGAAAAATTCTGCCGTTAAAAAATAACGACAAGTAGCTCTATATCCAATAGCACGAATGATATAAGGTGCAATAGTTGCAGGGGTTAGTCCTAATTTAACTTCAGGAAAGCAAAATTTAGCTTCAGTAGAAGCAATTACAAAGTCGCAGCAAGCAATTAAACCAATACCTCCACCAATAATATTTCCTTGAACTAAAGCGATATTAGGTTTTGATAATTGATTAATCAATTGTAAAAGGTTCGCAAAAGTGAGTACATCAGATTCATTTTTTTCACGAGTAAATTCTGCCATACCTTTCATCCAATTTAAATCCATACCCGAACAAAAATGACTTCCTTCCGCATTAATAATAATGACTTGACACCTGTCTTCCTCATTTGCTTGTTGTAAAGCTTGTTTTAATTCAGCAATAAATTTCTCATTAAGCGCATTATGTTTTTCAGGACGGTTAAAAGTAATTAAACTTATATTATCTTCATAATGTTGTCGGATATAAGTAAATTCATTCATGATTGTCGTTCCTATCTTCCATTGTAATCTTACATTCTAAAAATTTTACATTCTAAAAATTCCAAAACGGGTTCTCCGAATAGGTGCGTTTAGGCTTGCAGAAATGCAAAGACCTAATATTCGACGAGTCTCAATCGGGTTAATCACACCATCGTCCCATAGCCGAGCACTGGAATAATAAGGGTTAGCTTGTGCTTCATAATTATTTCGGATACTGGCTTTAAATTGAGATTCTTCTTTTCCATCCCATATTTTACTGTGCCGTTTCATTTGATCACGCTTCAGTTCTGCCAAGACGTTTGCAGCTTGTTCTCCGCCCATAACTCCAATACGTGCATTAGGCCACATAAATAAAAATCGTGGATCGCAACTACGACCACACATGGCATAATTTCCTGCGCCGTAACTATTTCCAATAATAACAGTAAATTTTGGAACTTCTGTACATGCGACAGCATGAACCATTTTGGCACCATGTTTAGAAATTCCTGTATTTTCATATTTTTTACCAACCATAAAACCGGTAATATTTTGTAAAAAAACCAAAGGAATTTTGCGTTGACTACATAATTCAATAAAATGGACGCCTTTAAGTGCAGATTCTGAAAAAAGAATACCATTATTAGCAATAATTCCTATAGGATAGCCATAAATATGTGCAAAGCCACAAACTAAGGTAGTTCCGTACAATGCTTTAAATTCTTCAAATGAAGACGCATCAAACAATCGAGCAATAATTTCGTGAATATCGTAAGGTTTCCGAGGATCCCTATTAATGATTCCTAAAAGTTCTTCAATAGGGTAATCAGGTTCTTGAGGGGTTCGGATATAAAGTCGGATATTTTTTTTACGGTTCAGATGATTTATAAGACTTCGAGTTAATTTAAGTGCTTGCCAATCATTTTCAGCTAAATAGTCGGCTACACCAGAAAGTTGACAATGAATCTTGGCGCCTCCTAATTCTTCGGTAGTAACTACTTCGCCTATTGCTGCTTTTACAAGAGGGGGACCACCCATAAAAATAGTTGCTTGATTTTTGACCATAATTACTTGGTCTGCCATTGTAGGGACATAAGCTCCTCCTGCAGTACAGGATCCCATAACGACAGAAATTTGTGGAATATTTTTGGCAGATAAACGTGCTTGATTATAAAAAATACGACCAAAATGATTCCGATCAGGAAACACTTCATCTTGTTTTGGTAAATAAGCTCCCCCAGAATCGACGAGATAGATACAAGGGAGGTTATTTTGTTCTGCAATAGTTTGAGCACGTAAATGTTTTTTTACACTAATCGGGTAATAAGCGCCACCTTTAACAGTAGCATCATTAGCTATGATTACGCATTCTTGTCCCGTAATTTGGCCAATTCCACTGATGATTCCTCCTGCAGGTACGGTGTCATTGTAAAGTTGATAACCAGCGAGAGTAGAGAATTCTAGGAAAGGTGAACCTGGATCTAATAAATGATCGATACGTTCTCGTACCAATAATTTTCCTTGTTCCCGTTGACGGTTGCGAGCTTTTTCTGGGCCTCCTTGCTGAATTTCAAACAGCACTCTTTCTAGTTTTTGAATCTGTGCTTCCATAGCTTTTTTGTTATTCTTAAATTCGTCACTGTTAATTTTTATTTTCGAAATAATTTTTGCCATAGGTGATCTTTTTTTAATATGTCATACTGTGACCCCCTTCACTCTCTCCCAAAAACGGAGGAGGATATGTAGAGAGGAGAGTTAGATAAGTTTTAAACAGTTTTACTTACAATTGCAATTATTATTACTTTCTCACTGTCCGATACATAAGGAGGTGATGCTGTTGTGTAAATTATTTTTTACAATATTTATTATATTTTATAATATATTTAAGATTTAAATAACTATCATACATGTGCTAGAAGCGTTGATAGAATCTGCCTAGGGAGAGGATTATAAACCTCAGTAGAAATTAACTTTTTTATTAGATAAATTAATTTCTTTTATAGATTTCAGTGTAAGAACAGTAATGGTTTTATTGATTTTTCAAATCAATGAATTTTTTCTTTTCAAGTAATTTTTCCTAAATATTTTTGTAGATAGTGTCATTTGGTGCTATTGTAAACTAGGTAGGCTTTTTAGGGGATGACCAAAATCATCAATAATTTTTATCGTTGATTAGATATTTACTTTTTTGTTTTTTAACAGCTATCAAAAATCCTAAAATCTACCAAGAATCTTATAACTAGGTTATTATAATGGGTTTTATTCTAAATTCACACATCTTATCTTGTTAACAATGGTTTCAGGTAATATTTGCTAGAAGCTTTATTTTTTATAGCACCTTGTTAATCTGATACCTTTTTGCCTAATAAAAAATAGTACATTACAACTTATAATGACTCCATCAGCGTTTTGGGGTTCAAAGTCTAGGGTGTGCAACTATCGCTTTGATTGCTAGAGTACCTAATTCATTTGAAGGCTTTTTTGAAATATCTAGTATAATAATCAATGATGATAATTATTGATGTACGCCTGGGTATTAGAACAATGATGGGATCTTTATCAGTGTTCACTTTCTTGAAAAAGTTCACGGCCAATTATAATTCGTCTAATTTCTGATGTACCCGCACCAATTTCATATAATTTAGCATCACGCAAAAATCGTTCTACTGGAAATTCCGTAATATATCCGTTACCACCTAAACATTGAATAGCTTTTAAAGCTACTTGGGTAGCATTTTCAGCAGCAAACATTAATACACTCGCGGCATCTTTAGGGTAAATTTTACCACGATGATCGGTTGATTGAGCTACCGCATATACGTAAGATCGACTGGCGTTTAATACGGTATACATCTCAGCTATTTTAGCTTGAATCAATTGAAATTCACCTATAGATTTTTTAAATTGTTTGCGTTTATGAATATAAGGTAAAACACAATCCATACAGGCTTGCATTATTCCTAAAGGTCCACCGGCTAGAACAAGTCGTTCGTAATCAAGCCCACTCATCAATATTGGAACACCTCGATTTATTTCACCTAATAGATTTTTTTTAGGGACTTTACAATTATTAAAAACTAATTTACAGGTATTTGATCCACGCATCCCTAATTTATCAAGCTTTTGAGTAGTGTGATAACCTTTGAATTTTTTTTCAATTAAAAAGGCACTTATACCGCGTGACCCGATACTAGTGGAATCAGTTTTGGCATACACAATTAGCACGTCCGCTTCAAAGCCATTTGTAATCCACATTTTAGTGCCATTTAAAATAAATCCATCTGCTTCTTCTTTGGCTGAGAGACGCATACTAATGATATCGGAGCCTGATTCGCTTTCACTCATAGCCAATGCACCAACATACTCTCCGCTAATTAACTTTGGTAAATAACGTTGTTTTTGTTCTTCCGTACCAAAACGGCTTAGTTGATTAATACATAAATTAGAATGAGCACCGTAACTTAATCCAACAGAACCCGAAGTACGACTAATTTCTTCCATAGCAACTACATGGGCAAGATAACCCATATGAGCGCCTCCATATTTTTTATCCACAGTAATTCCAAAAACACCTAATTTACCTAACTTGGGCCAAAGATCGCGTGGAAATTGATTCGTCATATCTATTTCCCTTGCTCGAGGAGCAATTTCTTGTTCAGAAAACTGTTTTATTGTTTCGCGTAGTATTTGAACGCTATCATCGAGCTGGAAAATATGTTTATCAAACATATTATGATTACCTATTAGTAGTGGAGCTTAGTTACCTTCGTAAGGAGAGTAGATTATTCTTTTTTTTAAATAAATACCTAAATTACTTACTGGGAAGTTTTTGATAAGTTTTCGTTATTTTAATTATTTAATACGAAAGATAACATGATCAAGTTTTTAAAAGATACCAGATGAATCTTAGGTAGATTTATTGTTTTATGGATTACCCAGTTATGCTTGCTTTTAATACACGATGATTGGGAGTGAAAAATTTTAGATTCTCCTGAGACAGGATTGCGAGTTTTAATTTTTTGAAATCTATCAAACGAAATTTATAAAATCGGATACATCAACATCAATGTAGTGATGTGCTGATTCTCATTATGTATGAGAATGACCTCTTAAATATATCCGAGCATAATTATATAATATCCTGAGCATGACGATGAGATTTTGGAGATTTTGTAAGACTTACTAATTCAACTCTACCGTTTATGAAGATCAAATTTAAGAAGAAGGTGAGCAGACCCTGGAAAATATTTTTAAGGTTTGGAATCATTATATAGGATGTTTTGTAAATGATTATTCTTAAAGCCGAATAAAAGATCATTATGAAATTTCTTATTTAACTCTTTTTTTCGAAGATTTTTAATTTGAGTTAGCGTCGTTGTGTACTGATACTGATTTCTTGTTTTGTAATAAATAAATTTTATAAGCAGTCATGATTAGAAAATTTTCTTAGAGTTAGTGAGGATTACTCTAAAAATAAGAGTATTTCCAGTTTTAAAAATAAGAAAGTGGAAGTTTCTCCTTTTTTTCGGTGCAGTTATAGTGTTTTTACAGGAAAGAGATTATAGAATTAAAGTGCAGGCAATGCTTTATAAACTGCAGCAAAGAAGTAACCTAATGTTGCAGATATGGATCAAGAGTTGCTTTATGATTTATAAATATTTGCGTCCTTTATTGTTTCAGTTAGAAGCTGAACAAGCACATTATTTGACTTTAAGAGCTTTAAAATTATTTTTTCGTCCTTGGATGATTAAACGATATCTAAAGCATTTTCCACAAAAACCTACCTCAGCGTTTGGTTTGCACTTTCCAAATCCAGTTGGACTTGCAGCAGGCTTAGATAAAAATGGTGATTACATAGATCCGTTACTTGGACTTGGTTTTGGTTTTATGGAAATAGGTGCGGTGACTCCAAAATCTCAATTTGGTAATCTAAAGCCACGTTTATTTCGTTTATCAAAAGCACAAGCCTTAATTAATTGTTTGGGCTTCAATAATGCGGGTGTTGATTATTTTGTGGAACAATTTAAAAAGCGAAAAATAAAGGGTATTATTGGAGTAAATATCGGTAAAAATTTAACAACTTCTTTAGAAAATGCTTATGAGGACTATCGATATTGTTTTGAAAAAACCTATCCTTACGTAGATTACGTGACAATAAATATCTCTTCTCCTAATACCCCTGGCTTACGAAACTTGCAATCTGAACAATATCTTTCAAAATTACTCAGTCAGCTTAAAAAAGAACAGCGTGATTTGGAGGAGCGTTATCAACGACATGTGCCATTACTTTTGAAAATTTCACCGGATTTAACACTGAAAGAATTGAAAATGATTGCATTTTTATCTTTGGAACATCGTCTAGAAGGATTGATTGCTACTAATACAACTAATAGTCGTCAAGGAGTGGAAAGCTTGATTTACGCAAATAAAAAGGGTGGGCTAAGCGGTAAGCCACTATTTCCTAAAACCCTTAACATAATTAAAAAACTTCATATATTGGTGCAGGATTCTATTCCGATTGTTGGAGTGGGAGGTATTTTTTTTCCTGAAGACGCCAAAGCCTTTTTAAAGGCGGGAGCTTCTTTAGTACAAATTTATACAGGCTTAATTTATCAAGGTCCTAAAATTGTTCAATCAATTGTTAGTTCGTTAATCGAATAGTAAAAGATTAGAATCTGTAAAATTATTATACAAAGAGTAGTTAATCATAATACTGAAATATTGAGTTTTACATGTTGTCAGATTCTGAATATCAATGAACTTTCCAATAAATTCTAGTTGGAAATAGCAAAGATTTATGCCTTACCATTATTGGATAAGTGTAAAAATAGCTTAGTAAAATTTTTATCAGAGAGAGGTAAGTGATCATTCTTTAATTTTGCTAAAATTTCAAAATTAATATTACTCCCTAGATTAAATTAATATTACTCTCTATAAGGTTTTTTAATCTTTTAACTGGTATTATTTTATGTTGGATAGGGTAATTATTTTAAATATAATAAACCTCTTATTAAGAAAAGAGGGACTTATAATTTTATTTTTAATTTTTAACGTAGTTCAGAAAAATTTTTCTTAATGTTTTTAGTAATACAACTTAAATTAGTCAATTTAAAAATTTTTAATGAAAAATATTTTAATATTCATGATTAATAAGCTCTTATAATATAT